>JAYWHV010000135.1:0-14561 GCA_043777615.1 Burkholderiales bacterium
ATCCGCTCACCGGCTTCATGCGTACGGGCTGTTGCGAAACCGGTCCACATGACACGGGATCACATACGGTCTGCGCCATCATGACCGCAGAATTTCTGACGTTCAGCAAGTCTCGCGGCAACGATTTGTCAACGCCCGCGCCGATGTGGGGCTTTCCGGGTCTGCAGCCGGGAGATCGCTGGTGTTTGTGCGCTGCGCGCTGGCTGGAAGCCTACGGTGTCGGTTGCGCGCCGCAAGTGTCGCTTGAAGCGACTCACGAGAAAGCATTAGACATTATTCCTTTGGTCGCGCTCAAGGAACATGCGGTCAGCGCGTTGATGTAGCGCCCCGGCGCGTCGGTCAGCCGCGCTACGGTAGAAACTATTCCAGCTTGAGTTTCGCTTCTACTACCAGCTTCTTCCACCCGTTGTAGTCGTTCGCAATAAACGCGGCCAGCCGCTCTGGTCCGCCCGGCGTCAGCTCCACGCCATCGGACGCCAGGCGCTCCTGAACATCCTTCTGCGCAAGAAATTTTTGTACTTCCGCGTTCAGTCGCTGCACGACTGCCGCCGGCGTTCCCGTCGGAGCGACGAGCCCCCAATAGTTAAAAACCTCGGTGCCATTGGCGCCGGTCTCCTTCATCGTGGGCACGTCGGGCATCAGGGGCGAGCGCTTGTCACCGGTGACCGCTAAAGCCCGCGCCTTGCCTGACTTGATGTGCGGCAACACGGCCGGGATTGTGCCGGTGAGTGTCATGATGGACCCGCCCAGCAAATCGGTGGTCGCCGGTGCAATGCCCTTGTAAGGAACATGCAGGATGTCGGTGCCTGTTTTGACCTTAAACAGCTCAAGTGCGAGGTGATTCACGCCGCCCGCACCGGCACTGCCGTATGCCAGCTTGCCCGGATTCGCCCTGGCATACGTGATCATTTCACGCATAGTGGTGAACGGCGCCTGCGCATTGGCGACCCAGACCAGCGGGCCGGCTGCGATCAGCGCGACTGGTACGAATTGCTTGACCGGGTCGTAGTTTGCCGTGGCGGGCGTCGCTGCGGCGACGGTCGTAAAAGGTGAGGCAACGAAGAGCAGCGTGTAGCCGTCGGGGGCGGCATTGGCGACCGCCTGCGTACCTATTGCACCGCTGGCCCCGACGCGGTTTTCGACCACGACAGGCTGCTTCAGCTGTTCTTCGAGCTTCTGGGCGGTGAAGCGCGCGACCGCATCGGTGCCCGCTCCCGCCGCGAATGGCACGATCAGTTTAATGGGACGTTCCGGATATTCCGCGAGTACCTGAGTCGAGGAAACAGCAATACAACAGGCGAAGAAGAATGAGGCAAAGCGTTGCATAAAGAGTGAGTTTTTGTTGTGCGGGCGGATTGTATGCGCTGCTGTCCACCGAAGCTGCGACGACTGCGTTACAGTGTCGCCGAAAGGGACGAAAGCGCGGCCCGCGCCTAGGCACCGATCGCGAGGGGAAACCAATGTCTGACCTGATCGATAGCGCTCTCATGATTTCGTCGCCACACTCGCGCCTCGCCGCGCCGATTGACCGGCTGTCGTCATTATTTGCCCTCAAGCTGATCCTGTCTCTCGGCCCGAAATTTAACCTGCGACGCGACATCAATGACGTGATGACGCTCTCCGCCCGGCATCTGGTTTGGCCGGTTTCAATCGCGCAAAAAGTTCAGCATTTCCTGAGTCATCGCTGCGCAGAGATGCCTGCCTGGGCGGGCGTTGGCAAGCTCTCGCCAGACGAGTTCATCGCGCGGCATGGCGTCTGGAACGGTACTTACGACGACACCACCCTTTTCTACTACCTCGACGAGTTCTGCAAACAGAACAGCAAGGATCTGCTCGCGCTGTTTCAGGGCACCGTCGAATCGCTGGAAAAGCTGACGCGCGACACACCCGTTCGCTTGAGCGAAAACATTGGCATGCTGGCAAAAGTGCTCTCACTCACCGCGGCAGAGCGCACGCTCATTCAGTGCGCCGCGCTCGCGAAATGCACGCGTGACTTGCGCCCGGTGCTGGTTGACTGCAAAGCCGCCAGCGCCGGCGAAGCGCATGCCATGCTCGGAGAGGTCGCGAAGGTATCGCCAAACGACATCGCGGTGGCACTGAAGGCTGGTGGGCGCCTGGAATCGCTGGCGCTGATCGACACGCCCATCGCCGAGCACAACATTACCGATCTCGGCGATCTGATGCGCCTGTCGGATCGGTTGCTGCCGATTCTGCTGGAAGCGTACGAATCCGAAAGCGCCATGATGGCGGCGTTTACGAAGCCTGCAAAGCGCTCTGAACTTACGATCAGCGACTACCCGCATGTCGAGGCGGACGCACGCTATCTTGCCGCGCTGCTCAAGAGCGCCACCGAGCGTAAAGAGAAAGGCGTAAACGTCTTGATTTACGGGGCGCCAGGCACCGGAAAAACCGAATTTGCGAAGGTTATTACGGCGCTGTCCGGCGCCGAGCTCTACGAGGTTGAATGCTTTGATCGTGAAGGCCAGAGCCTCTCGGGCAAAGAGCGCTATCGGTCGTTGCAGGTGTCGCAGTCGTTCCTCAAAGGGCGCGACAACACCGCACTATTGTTTGATGAAGTAGAAGATGTTTTCCCCAGCAATCCATCGGAAATGCTCAACATGTTTCTGTCGGACGAACAGCATCGGGGCAGCGTGAACGGCAAAGCGTGGGTCAATCAGACGCTGGAAAATAATCCGGTACCGACCATCTGGATTTCAAACTCGATCAATCAGATTGATCCGGCCTATCGTCGCCGCTTTCAGTTCCATCTCGAACTGAAAAATCCGCCGCAGCACGTGCGCGCGAACATCACCAAGAAGCATCTGGCAGGGCTTGACGTGAGTGAAGAATTCGTTGAGAAGCTCGCGACACGACGCACGCTCACGCCCGCGCAAATCCACGCTGCATCGCGCTTCGCGCAGCTCACCCATGGTCGCGTTGAGGGCGACATTGAGGCGAGCGTTGAGGCGTTGATGCTGAAGCAGCTTGATCGCAGTGACGAAGCGCTCGGCAACAAGGAAGAAGCCGACAAGTCGCTTTATCGTCCGCTGGTGACGACGTACGATCTGTCGCTGCTCAATATCGAGACGCGTCACCCGATTGAGAAGATCGTCAACGCGTTGAAAAACAAGGGCAACGGCTCGCTTTGTTTCTTCGGCCTACCCGGCACCGGAAAGACCGCGCTCGGCGAACATATTGCGAAGTCAATCGAGCGTCCGCTGATCATCAAAAAGGCGAGCGACCTGATGAGCAAATACGTCGGCGAAACTGAACAGAATATGGCCGCGATGTTCAAGGAAGCCGAGCAGGAAAAAGCAGTACTGTTGTTAGACGAAGCCGACAGTTTTCTGCAAAACCGGGCGCTCGCGCAGCGCAGCTACGAGGTAACCGAAGTCAACGAAATGCTGCAAGGCATGGAGCGTTTCAAGGGCGTGTTCATCTGCACAACCAACCTGTTTGACCGCATTGACGAGGCGGCCCTGCGCCGATTCACGTTCAAAATTCAGTTCAAACCGCTCACGCGTGAGCAGCGCGAGAAGATGTTCGTGACCGAGGCGCTGGAGGGCAATACGACAAACCTGACTGGCGGATTTTGCGATCGGCTGAACAAGCTGCAATTATTGACGCCAGGGGATTTCGCCGCTGTGAAACGTCAGATCACCCTGCTTGATGAGACGATGACACCGGAGGAGTTCCTTGCGCAGCTGGAGCAGGAACACAAGGTGAAGCCAGACGTGAAGTTTGCCCGGAGTATTGGCTTCTGACGGGTATGGTGCCTTGCGACTGACCGCCCATCGGTCGACGGGCATCCGTCCTACAGCTCCTCTCTCCGAGCTGGCTTATGCTTTGCTTGCTGCAGGACGAATAGCTGCACAATAGATGCGCTTGTCCCTCTCCTCCAACCGGAATGCTCATGTTTTATCGACATACTCGCCGCAGCAAACTGCTCGCCGCACAAGCTGCGGAACTCACGATGGCGGTACCGCAAGTGATGGCGCACCGCCTGACGCGCATGGCGCTTGCAGGCAACACATTGTCCGCGCGGGATCGCGAAGAGTTTGATCTCATGAGCAGCGAAAAATCTGCTGCCTTCCTCGAATCGTGGCAGGCGATGGCAGTGCAGTCGATGCGCGCCAATCAGGCGCTGTCGATGTCCTTTTTTCGTGCGTTCTGGTCACCATCGATGGGCGAGAAATTGTCGGTGGGCAACATGACTGCGCAAGTGCAAAACGCGGCGATTGGCGTTCTCGGCAAAGGCATGGCCCCCGTTCACAGGCGCGCCGTTGCCAACGCAAAACGCCTGTCACACACGAAGCTTCGCGCCTAGCGCCCCTCGTTCGCGTCCGGCTGGTGGATCCGGCAATCCGAAACTAGCGACACCCCGCCGCAAACGCGGCAATCTGTGCGCCCGACGTTCTCGCGCTGCCAGCGCCAACGGCCTGAGCCGAGAGTGCGCTACCGGTGCGACCCGCGAGCAACCGCGCCGCCAGCAAGCCGTCGGTATTGCCGCGCTGCGCGCCATCGCCGTCAAGATCGCACACGCGGCCTGCCATGAATGCCTCGATATCTGCTGCCGAACTTCGCGGCGCACCGGCAGCCACCGCGCCCGCGATCAGATTGGTGCCTCGAAACCCCAGCAGATATCGCGCGAGCAGCACGCCATCGGTCATGGCGTCGGAAACATTGTTGCCATCAACATCCAGTGCGCAGCGGAAGTTCGACGCCATTGTGGTGGGCAATGTGTGCATCGCCCAGAGCGTCGGCGTGTTGCCGTTGTAAGCGCAGCTCGTGATGCCGTCACGCGTGAGGTACATGCGCGCGCAAGTCGAGTCATAGTCCCTCGTGACGGTGGTCGCATTAACTTTCCAGCCGCTCATTTCGCTCTGGTCAATGGCGCTGTGGGCGCCGCTGAAGAGAAGTGAGAAATGCACGTGCGGGCCCGTCGACGAGCCGCCCTGACACAACGCCTCAGCCTGGTTGTTCGCATAAATCGCAATCGGCTGACCAACGTAAACCGTGTCGCCAGTGTTCACCAACGCGCCTGACAGATGGTAGTAGTTGGTAGCCCAGCCATTCGCGTTGGCTACCCGGATATTGCACCCGGAAAATTTGGTGACCACCCCATCGTGCGCCGCCAGAACCTTCGCTGCCGACGTGTCTGCGCCCCAAGCGGGCCAGCCCAGCGAGAAGTCAATCGAGGACTGCGGCGATGCGCATGGCGCTACGGTGCAGCTGCCCGATGTCGTGTGCACTCCGTTGAAGCTCCATCCGTTCTGGCCTAAAGTCCACGGCAGTCGCAGGAAATTGGCCGGTGCGGCGGCGGGCGCGATGACGGCGGATTTCGGATGACTGAGGGCACCGAAACGCGCCGCATAGCGTGCGGAAAGCGTTTGCAGACTGGCGTCTCCCGGCACGAACGTTCGGGCGACCGCTTCAATGCCCGCGTCGTCGGACGGCGTTGCCGATTCCAGCGAATTGCTCCGAGGCATGGCTTTCGCCACCTCGTTCGCCCGCGCGCGCCCGAGATCGCCCATGCGGGCGACGCCCTGAATGAAAGCGTCGATCCGGTTTCGCCTGGCCGCTTCGTTTGCGAGCCTTGAATCTGCGAGCGTATTGCTCATGTCGAGCAACAGCGCGATGAGTTTTGGGTTCAGACTGTGCAATCCGCAGCGATCAATGATCAGCTCGGCATAGGGGCTGAGCCCGGCCGTCGTGTCAATCGCTGCGATTGCTTCAGACAGCGGCAAAGACCGCGTGTCCCAGACCAGATCTCGATCGGTGAGCGACACCGGTGCCGATGCCGTCGCCTGAGCCTGGGCTGGGACCGGTGCCTGTGCCGCCGCGAGCGCTGAAAACGCCGCCGATGCGAGCGCTGGCATCACGAAATAACGCCCGAATTGTGAAGTCAAAATATTTAACATCTTTTCTCCAAAAGCACCACAGCACGTGGGATTAACACATAAATCATTGCAAGTCGATATTTGCCATAATCGGCCGTTACCCCCAGTGCACTGGCGCTTTCACACAAAAGGCGTATCCCGTAACTCCACAAAATTATGCCGCAGAAATCACCTTTTCGAACAGCACCGCTCCCTTGCTGTCCTGATAGCTGACACGCAAACTGTTGCTGCGCGCATCAAAGGACAAGAGGCCAAAATTGAAGTCATCACCAAAGACGAAATGCGGGCCCTTGCTGTGCCGCTCGCGAACCTCCGGCGTGCGGTCGAAGGCGCGGAATGTGGCGAGCGGCCCCGCCATGAATTCGTGAATGCCGGTGCGCCTGTTGCTCCAGTCGCGGGCGAAGTGGTAATCGGCCGAAATCATCACTACATTGCTGATTTTTTCGCGTCTCAGAAATTCAACAATTTCGTCGCGCTCGGTTTTGTAGTTGCCCCAGGCGTCCTGGCTTCCGCCGTGAAAAGGCACGGATGTCGCCACGATTTTGAAGGTGGCTTTTGAGCGCTTCAGAGTTTCAAGAAACCACTTCTTTTGCTGCGTGCCCAGCATCGTTTTTTCAGGCCCGTCGACCATCGCCTGTACGCTGCGAAAGCGGCGCGTGTCGACGATGATCAGATCAACGGCCGGTGACAGGGACGCCGCTCGGTACAGCCCCGTTGTTTCGACGCTTGCACATGGCCAGTACTCGCGGAAAACGGCTTCGGCGATCGGCAATTGCGGCAATCCGCCGTGCGCATCATTTTCGATTTCGTGATCGTCCCAAATCGCGAAATTCGCCCGTTGCGACATGAATGACTGCAACGATCGATCCGCTCGAATTCGCGCGTGCTTCATGCGATAGTGCCTTGTCGTCGGCGAGAAATCGCGCTTCGGCGAATCGGCGTAAACGGTATCGCCCAGATGCACAAAGAAGTCCGGCTTTGCGGCCTCCATCACATCGAAGATACGAAACGGTTTGTAAGTCTCCTGCATGTCGCCGGAAAACGCGACTGAGAAGCTTTGCCCCGCCGACCGCGGCGTATTGAACCGACACAACTCCGACGCCGCAGTGTTGCCGGAAAACACCCGGTAAAACACAGTTGCCCCTTGCGGCAATTGAGTGAGCACAACATGTCCGGTGAAATCGCTGGCGGCATCAAGCGAGCGCTCTGTGCTTTTATGGGTCAGCGCATCCGCTGCGATGCCCCAGCGCACATGCAGTTTCGCCGACTCATTGGCGCACAGCCAGATTAGCGCGCGGTCCTCCTGCACATCAAAGCAAGCGGGCGAAAACGCGAGCTTTGCCGCATGCGCCCGCGGAATGGCCGCCACCAGCGGCAGCGCGCCAAGACTGGCTGCAGCCTGCATCGCGCGGCGGCGGCTGGGCTTGCGGGGATAGTCGTCATCAGCGTCTGCGCGCATGGAGAGGTCACCGGTAATGCGAAAATTGACGGTCGCTATTGAATTTTCGTCCCTGCATGATTATCGATGACACTGCCTGGTTGCACTCAACGCTGACTCTACGGAATCGCCGCCCATGACCCCGCGCGCCATAAACCTGGTGGCAGCGGGCGTTGTCGCGGTGGTGACGCTTGTGGCACTGATCGTGCAGATTAGTCTGGTCGGCGGGTTGGGCTCAGGCGGCAGGGGCGTTGTCACAACGCTCTCGCTTACGCCTGCGTTCAACGCGCAAACAATAGGCAAAGATGCTGCGGGACCGATCAAACTGGACGCGTCGCGCGGTGCTGCCGCTGCACAGGTGCGCGGCTTGAATCTGCCTTCTCGCGAGGTGCTGGCGGTAAAAATAGCCACAGAGGACGTGACCGGGAATATCAAGCTCGCGCTCGGCTGGCTATCGACGCAGAACCTCAGTCGGTCGGCCGCGGCAACGGCACCGCTGGTGGCCGGTACTGATCCGCAGACCTCGTTCATCCTGCTTTCAGGCCATCCTCGCTGGCGCGAAAACGTGACGCAAATCGCGCTGGGAATCGAAAACGCTGGCGGCAACCGTACACCGCCGAGCGCCGTGTTGACGCGGGTTGAACTGGTACCGGCCAATCCCTTGGGGGCGCTCTCTTTGCTCGCGACCGCGTGGTTTGCGACCGACAGCAACATCATCACGCCGAACGAATCGGCCAGCCGTTTGCTGCCGCTGGCGCTGTGGCTCGCATTGATTTGCGCCGTCAGTGTTGCGATCACCGCAATCATTTTCAGACGCGTTCCCGCCGACCGCGCCGCCGCCCTGAAAAGCTCGGCGATTGCGCTGACGCTGTTGACCATAGTCGCGACCGTGCTCGCCAATCGCTGGCCGGGCTGGTCGGTGCCGATCGGGTCTGGCATCGCCGCAGTGCTCGCGCTCGTGCTGATTGACCCGCCGCGCACGCTGGGCTTAACGCTTGCCCAGCGGCTCTCACTGGCGCTCGTCTGCGCGGGCGTATGTGTGGTGCTGTCACCGCTTGTTGCAGCAGTGGCCTTTTTCCCGGCCGTCATGCTCGGTCTCGCGCAGCTCCCCGTCGCGAAAAGGCTGCCCGTCATCCAGATCGGCGCAGCGCTCGCCGCCGTGCCAGCACTCTTCGTTGCCGGCGTTTCGCAGCGTTTGATCGCGGCGCCTGCCCTGCTCACGCCACTGACCGATCCGACCGCTGCGCTTGCCAATGTTGCCTCCAGCGCGGGCGGATTGCCGGGCCTGGCGGTGGGTATGCTGGCGATACACCAGCTTTGGCCTGCGCCAGCTCTCGCGCGGCGCTGGTCGAGTGGCGCAGCGGTCGCCGCGCTCTGGGCTCTTGCAGGCGCGCTTTTCGTATTGGCCGTACCAAAAGTCGCGGTGATGGCCAGCGGCGGCAGCACCTACATAGCCCTGTTTTTACCGCTGCTCGCCTGTCTCGGTCTGGCGCTGCGTCCGAAGTTTCGTGAGATTGCACAGTCGCTTGCCGAAACTCAAGTGGTCGAAGCCAAAACAGAATTCGACCTTTCCACGCAGGCCCTTGCACTCTTCGAGAGTCATGCACAACGGGTGCAGACGACGCTGGCGCGGCGCGAAATTGGAGCCGCACGCGCTGCATTTAGGCAAATGCAGCGGATTGCGCCCGCCGCGCATGCGACGCGAGTCTCAGAGCTTCGTCTGGCGCTGGCCGACGGCGATCTGACAACGGCCGACAAAGCCGCGGCGCAGCTTGAAGACTCTCCGCTGTTGATGCCCACTGATCGCGACGCGCTGCTGGAGCTGGCGCACCGGCAAAACCAGCAACACCGTGTCATCGAACTCGCTCCGCTCGCTTCAGTCATCGAACCCAATCGCCGCGCGCTCGCGATGGCACAGCTCGCGGTGAACGGGCCGAACGCTGCGATTGCCGTGCTCATGGACTGGCAGAACGACGCAAGCTTTGCGCGCGAGCTCGCCGAATTGCATTTGTTGAACGATGATGTCGCTGCAACCCAAAAGGCGCTGATGAATTCAGGAATGTCACTGACGGAGCCCGCCGGGCAGGCCTACATCGCCCGGCTTGGCATGCGCGTACAGGGGCCGGATGCCCAGGCGCAGGGCATCAACGGACTCGCTACCTGGCATCCGCAGGTGGGCGCAATTCACGCGGCGCAGGGTGAGCTATTGCAACGACAGGGCAACCTGACGGGCGCGCGCGCGCGACTGATTCTTGCCATGAAGCTCGATCCCGCGCTGTGGCCGTTGCAGTATCGACTGCAATCGCTAGAGTAGCCGCCGGTTCGGAGAACGTTTGCGCGGTGCGCCTGTTGTGAAAAGCGTGTGAGGCGTGAAGAAACGAATCCGCACTGCACCTCAAATGTGCCGATGCAATAAGCTAGTTTTATGACCACGCGCCTTCTGCTCTATTTTGCCCACGCCATTGACCATCTGGCACTGTTGATTTTCGCAACTGCGGTCAGCGCCATTGCCCTCGATTTCGGCGTGGCGCGCTGGGAAGATTTGATGCCGTACGCAACCGGCGCGTTTGTCATGTTCGGGATTGCGTCGCTTCCGGCCGGGCGCTACGGCGACCTCTGGGGTCGGCGCGCGATGATGCTTGTTTTTTTCTTCGGTATGGGCGTCTCGCTGATTCTGGTGGCATTGACGCAGTCACCCATGCAGATCGGCATCGCATTGACGCTGATGGGCGCGTTCTCCGCGATCTATCACCCGGTCGGCATTCCGATGTTGTTGCAGGGCGCGCCAAAAGCGGGCGCTGTCATCGGTGTCAACGGGCTTGCGGGAAACCTGGGCATCGCGGTCGCCGCATTGCTCACTGGGTTTCTGGTGAAGCATGTCGGCTGGCGTGCGGCGTTCGTCGTGCCCGGACTTTTTGCGCTCGCGCTGGGCGTTTACTTCGCCATCAAGGTGCCCCGCGAAACGGCGTCTCCAGCAAAGCGAAAAAGCAGCAATCCGCTACAAATTGACCGCGCGACCGCCGTTCGCGTATTCGCGGTGCTCACCTGCACCACCACGCTGGGTAGCCTCATTTTCAATTTCACGACCAACGGCAACGGCGAATTGCTGCGTGAGCGCGTTGCCGCCATCGCGAGCGATCCGGCCACACTCGGGTTGCTGCTGGCGGGTGTTTACGCCATCGCCTCCGTTGCGCAGGTCATCGTTGGCCAGCTGATTGATCGCTTTCCGCTAAAGCGAATTTTCCTGCCAATTGTGGCGGCACAAGTGGTCTGCTTCGTGCTCGCTGCGAACGCACAGGGCTGGGCGTTCTATGTGTTCGCCGTGGCGTACATGACGTTTGTGTTTGGCGCAATTCCATTTACCGACGCCATCATCGCGAGGTTCGTCGATGACAGCATGAGATCGCGGGTTGCGGGGTTGCGCCTGGCGGTGAGCTTTGGTTTTTCGTCGATTGCCGTGTGGATTCTTGGACCGTTCGTGAAAGCCAGCGGGTTTACGGCGTTACTGTTCACGATGGCCGTCATCGCCGCACTCACCGCGCTGGCTGTATCGTTCTTGCCGGCACGGGATCCGCAGCCCATATCGGCTTCCGGAGCCAACCCCATTGCTGTCTGAGTCAACTTTTTCGCCAGATATCAGCGGAACGTGTAGTTCGCGATCACGCTGTTGTGACGGAAGGTCAGGCTCTTGGGCTTCAAACCGGGCACTTCCGGCACCATGAATTGAAGCGAAGTCAGACGAAATTCGGATTGTGAAAGATCGCGACAAAAGCGATACGGCTTTTCCCGGCATTGTTTCGATTCGCTTGCGCTGAAAAACGGCGCTTCCGGGACCCCCGAAACGTTTTCAATTGCCGCAATTCTGATGTCAGGGTGCTGGCCTGATCTTTCCGCCTCCCGCGCCATGTACGCTTGAAGCAGCGGATTACGCACTTCGGATATTTCAGCATTTGCGTCAACGGCAAACGCGCATATAACCGCCGCGCCCAGCCACACAACGACGAGATATCTCACGTACGTTGCAAGTGCGGAAACGCGCTCATTTTTACGCTCGCGGTGGGCGCAGAACGGCGCTGCATAAACAATGAGAGATTGATACATGTTCAACTCCAGATCGCCCCATTGTGTACACGGAACCAAGTGCACGGAAATGTGCGTGATCGATGGCGCAATGGTATTTCCGCGCCTGGAGCAGCGGTGTCGGACAGCACCGCTTCTGCGACTCGGACGATGCCGGTTTCTGGCTTGTACGGCGCCACGAAAGTCGTTCGAAACAGGACGCCTGATTAGACGTAGTCAAACCCAACGCCGCAGATGGCTAAGGGGAAAAGCGGACGAAAGGCGGGCTTACGGACCCACTGCCGCGCGGGGAAGCGAATCGTGCTGTTCCCGCAAACCGCTGGAACAACGCAAATGCGATGCCTCAACTTTTTTGGTGAAAAGACCGCTCATAAAGGGCTAGGGCTTGTTTCTGCTACAAGTCGACAAGAGCAAAAAACGCGCTTCAGCCCACGTGCTACGGTTGTTTCAGAAAAATGCTGTCCCCGATTGCAACGAAACGCTACACCGCGGTCTCGCTATGTTGGATCGGCAGCACAGATCTGCGCCGCCTGCTTCACTGCAGCGCGAAACAGACTCGCGTCCTGCCGCGCCTGCGCAAGTAGCGAGCCGCCTTCGAGCATGGCAACGGCCATGTGTGATTTTTCCCTGGCAACACGTTTACTCATTCCGTCCTCAAGCATGCGCGCCTGCAGAGCATCGAGCATCTGCCCGTAAGCCGCAGCGACCGCCTGCCCAAGCAGGGGTGATGTCTTTCGCTCCGCAACAAACGCGGAGTACAAAGCGCAAATTTCAAACTGCGTTTTCTCAGCGACAACGACCAATTGTTCGCCTGCCTTTGCGACCATCGCCTGCGTTGTACGTTCTCGGTTTTGCGCAAACAGACCGAGCAGTCCGGTGGTGATGTTTTCAATGACACAAACGCCGATTTCCTCCTTGCCCCCAGGAAAGTGGTGGTACATCGAACCCTTCGGAGCCTGCGCCAGTTCAAGAATATCGTTGAGTCCGGTCGCGTGGTAGCCGCGCTTGCGAAACAGGCGCTGCGCCGCCTGAAGGATGCGCGAGCGCGTATCGGTGGCGTCCGGCAAGTTTGCATCCGAAGGCGTCAAACGATTGGAGGTGTTGATCATGGTAATTGCATGATAACAACCCTAGATACAGCAATATCGACTAGACCGACCGGTCTACTAGTGCTACCATCTGCCGCCATGGAAACACTAAACAGCAATCACTCGCAACCGCTTCGGGCACGGCAGACTCTTGAACTGCGGGCGGCGGACGGCCACGGCCTCGCCGCGAGCCACTTCGCCGCGCCCGGCGAGCAGTTCATTGTGATGGCGGGCGCGACGGCCGTGCCGCGCGGATTCTACAAGCGCTTTGCAGAATTCGCGCAGGCGCGCGGCATCAATGTCATCACCACCGACTATCGCGGCATTGGGGACTCCCGACGCGGTTCGCTCAAAGGCTTCGAGATGGACTACGCCGACTGGTCGCGCTATGACCTCGCAGCGGCAGTGGACTACGCACTGGAGCGGGGACGCGTCTGGTTGGTAGGACACAGCCTCGGTGGTCATGCCATTGGCCAGCTGCCGCGCCCGAACGCGCTGCAGGCGGCGTATGTGTGCGGCGTGGGCGCCGGCTGGCATGGCTGGATGCCGCGCCCGGAGCGCTACCGTGCGTGGGCGATGTGGAACCTCGTGGGGCCGGTCACAACGCGGGTGTTTGGCTATCACCCGATGAGCAAGTTCGGGATGGGCGAGGACTTGCCGATGGGGGTTTATCGCGACTGGAAAAAGTGGTGTGCACTGCCGCATTACTTTTTTGACGACCCGGCTGCTCACGAAATTACGCGCAAATTCGCTGACGTGCGCATCCCCATTGCCGCCGCCGTGAGCGTGGACGACTTGTGGGCCCCGCCAGCTTCGCGCGACGCGTTCTTTAAAGGCTATAGCGGCACGAAGGTTGATCGAATCGACTTCACGCCGGATGCGCTCGGCGTCGCCGAGGTTGGGCATATGGGTTACTTCCGTGCGGCCGTCGGTGAGCGGCTATGGAACCCGATTCTCGATTGGCTTGGGCAGTACGGGTTGCGGTCCGGGCATCCGATTGGCTAATCTTCCCCTCTGAACCGAACGGCCCCGACGCTGCTTGCGCTACGCTCTCGGCTTCAAACTTTTGCCGAGACTAATTTTGATGCGTCACTCACGGATCTTTGTCGCCGTTCCATGTGCGATTTCATTGGCGAGCACTGCAGTCATAGCCGCGCCCATCATGGTTAAAGGTGCGACCTTTGATGCGCCTGGCTCGTGCGCCAGCGCGGACGCCGCACTTGTCTGCAAGGTCGACGGCCAGCAATTCGAGTTGTGGGTCACGCGAAAATCGATGGCACCGGAGATCGCTCCGACCGATCCAATGATGCAGAAGATGCTGCGCTTCACCGAAGTCCACGAAGCGGCGGTCGCCAACATCATGCGCAGTACGGGCAACGACAAGTCGACGCCCTTCACCAGCTACGGCAGCTATTCGGCGCTCGGTGCCGCGATGCCGGGCAAGGGAGTGCCGACGTCGCCAGCGGTGCGATTTGCTTCGGTTTTGCATGATGAGGAAATCTGGGAATTTCTGGAGGTCGTGGCGGCCAGGTCGCCCGCGATCGATGCGCTGTCGAACACACTACAACGCTCGCTGAAGTTGCCGGCGATCGCTCCGGTAGCGGCTGCAACACCATCAACCGCCGCTCCCGCCGCGCCTGCTGCAGCACCGGCGATTCCTGCCCTCAGCGGCCCGTTGCTCTCGATGCAGTACCCTGATTTTCTGGAGCCTCAAGTAATCGAAAATTCAGCGACCCGCTTCGCCGTCAACTTCAAACACAAGACACGCACCGCCGGGCCGAACTTGATGATCAATCTGCGTGCGCCAAAAGACAAGGCGGAGAACGCCGCAGCGGTTGTAGCAGCGCGCAAGAGCGCGTTGACCGCCATGATGACGGGCCAGAGCGGGTCGGTGGACGTCAATTCACTGGGCGACATCCAGGGCACGGGCTTTGCGTTTATCGGCGTGCCCGACGCGAAGAAGGGATTGTCCGGCGTTGAGTCCATCGAGACCACATTTGCCGCAGACACGTCTAAAGGTTTGCTTGAAGTCCGGCTAGGTGCGGAGCAAAAGTA
>JAYWHV010000136.1:0-14542 GCA_043777615.1 Burkholderiales bacterium
ATTTCACTGTCATTCCAGTGAATGCCGTCCCTTGACTGGGCGAGCTTATAGACAGTGGGCAGCGTGCTGGTTGTCGTGCGAGGCGCGGATAAATCGTAGTAGCTGACACCGACCGTGCCATCGGTGCGCACGTGAATCGTGGGCGTAAATGCTGCGAACGCTCCGCTCGCGTTGACTTGTAGCGGCGCGCTCCACGTTTGGCCCGAATCGGTGGACTGCGAATAGGCGATTCCGTCGAAGGCGCCTGCGCTGAAGCGCGAGTCCTGCCACACCACATGCAACCGTCCGTCGGCCCCCGCGGCCATCGACGCCACACCCGCGCCATCACGGACGGGATCGCGCGTGACCGGGTCAAACGTGCCCACTCCGAGATATTCGGCAATCATCATCGGCGGGGACCACGTGGCGCCCTTGTCCGACGAGCGGATGATACGAATCCGTTGCCCGGCTGCGCTCTGGGCGGTGGCGCTTCGTGTGATGTCGAGAAACACGTTGACCAGCGTGCCGTTCGGTAACACGGCAAGCTGGTTGCCAAACGTCTGGTTGCGGGCCCCGGCGTCGTATATGCCGCGCGACGGCTCCCACGTGGCGCCACCGTTGGTCGTGCGCGTAAACCACGCCGGACCGTGCCCGCCGCCGAGCGTATCCAGCCGGCCCCAGACCGCGTAGACAAAGGCCGCGTTGGTTGGGTCGGCGACGAGCATGTTCTTGTCGTGAAACACCGTGGCCGACGCGTCGCGCACAAGCAGCTGCGGCGCGGCCCAGGAGCGGCCACCGTCCTGACTTCGGGCGACCTGCATGGCGCTGACGCTGTTCGCGGTGAACGACTCGCCGGAAAACGAGAGCGCCATTTGGTAGACCGTGCCGTCAGCCCCCACCGTCACCCACGGATCGGTGGCGCGTTCATAGTCACCGCTGTTGGATGCGTTACCTCCTGCGCAGCGCGAGAATGTGGCGATGCTCGACTGCCAGTTGAGCCCGCCGTCGAACGAGGCGGCGGCGGCAATGCCTTGCGAGCCACCGTTTGTCCAGCGATCCTGTTGCCATGCGCCGATCAGGTGTTTTAAGTTAGCCGGATTTTTGGCGAGCGACGGTTCAACCTCGGCACCGCTGTGGTTGATCGATCCGGACGCCGCCCCGCATCCTGCCGGGAAAGGCGACTGCGGCAACGACGCAACGCGCCTGAATGTGCTGCCCGCGAGCTGCGCCACATCCTTCACCGCCGTCACGCAAAATGCGACCCCCTCAGGCGTCCAGCCGGCGGCTGTTTGCGCATCAAAGCTCGACTGACTGGCGGTGTAGCGATGGTTGGAAGTGCGGCCGTTGGCGCTCGCCCGAAAGCTGCGAAAAATGCGGGTCGTAGCACTGGCTGGGCACGCCCCCGACGCGTCTGGTGACGTCACCGCAAAATCAAAATCCTCATAGCGGAAACCGGCGATATTTTGCGCGCGGATGGAATCGCAATCGATGCCCTCACGACCGTAAAAGTGCGAACTGGTGAAGGGCGCGGCAAGACTGATGTAGAAACGGCAAATGCGAACCTGAGCCGGGTCGGCGACAGCGGCGGCCGTGGCTGTGAATTCCATGCCCGTTCGAGAAAAATCGGCGGGTAATGTGTCGAGTGCGGCCTGCTCCGCGCCGCGCCCGGTCATGAAATAGGCGTCCAGCGGTCGGTTGTAATACTCGACGACGTTGACCGATTGCGCGGCGACGTGAGGCGCAAACGTAACTGCGGAAATTACGCACACGATGGTGCAAAAAAGATCTATCAGCTTGGTCGTGAAACGCCCACTGTACTTGGGATAAAACAGATATTTATTAAAAGTCGATAATCGCAAATTATGCACGCTATCCCCAATGCAGTATGGATTCATACGAAAAGCTGACGCACAGCCTTCGCACAGTGGCCGTGAACTTTGGCGACAGTAGAGCCACGAATGTTCAGGCGGAAGCGGGGCGTTCTCGATCCCGCACTACACTCAAAGTCTACTTCGAAGGAGCGGCTTCGGTCGCAAAAAAACTGCACATGGACACATACACGCTGGGCTGGATTGCCGCCATCATTCTGATCGTCATCGGCGTTGCTGGCACCGTACTGCCCGCATTGCCTGGAACGGCGCTGGTACTAGCGGGCGTCGTGCTCGGGGCCTGGCTGGACGATTTCACGCGTGTGAAGTGGTGGGTCGTTGCGATCATTGCGGTGCTCGCCGTGGTCGCGTGGGTGACCGATTATCTGGCTACTGTGATGGGCGCGAAGAAAGCGGGCGCGAGCACGCTGGCTATTGTCGGCGCGGCGCTCGGTACGATTGTTGGCATTTTCATGGGCCTGGTCGGCGTGCTGTTCATGCCGTTTGTCGGCGCGGTCATCGGTGAATTGATCGCGCAGAAAAATGCCAAACAGGCCGCGAAAGTGGGACTTGCCACGTGGCTCGGATTGCTCATCGGCACCGTTGTTAAGCTGGTGCTGGTGTTCATGATGATTGGCATTTTTGTGGCGACGCTGTTACTCACCGCCTAGAAACCAGATCCGCTCCTTTTTTGGATGCGAGCGCTATCGGACTCGAATCCCCGCCGTCCGCATCATGGCTTTGGCCTCGCCTACCGTGTGTTCGCCGTAGTGAAAAATACTGGCGGCAAGCACGGCATCGGCGCCGCCTTTGACTACGCCATCAACCAGATGCTGAAGGTTACCCACACCACCTGACGCGATCACGGGAATGCTCACGGCGTCGGCAATTGCCCGCGTGAGCTCGAGGTCAAAGCCGATCTTTGCGCCGTCACGATCCATGCTGGTGAGCAGGATTTCTCCCGCGCCACGATCAGCCACTTCACGTGCCCAGTCAATCGCATTTTTTCCAGTCGCAGTGCGACCACCGTGAACGAAGACTTCAAAAAAACCGGGCCGCGTCTGCTTCGCATCAATCGCAGCGACCACACATTGCGCGCCATAAAAATGGCTTGCTTCGTTGAAAATTTCCGGACGATTCACGCCCGCCGTATTGATGCTCACCTTGTCCGCGCCCGCATTCAGCAAGGGCCGCAGGTCTTCGGCTGTTTTCACGCCACCGCCAACGGTGAGCGGAATGAACACTTGCGACGCAACGCGTTCGATTAAATCGTAGAGCAACCCGCGCGCTTCGACGCTCGCCGTAATGTCGAGAAAGCAAAGCTCATCCGCACCTTGATCGTTGTAGCGCTTCGCCACTTCAACGGGGTCGCCCGCATCGCGCAAGCCGACGAAGTTAACGCCTTTGACGACGCGACCGTCTTTGATGTCGAGGCAGGGGATGATTCGTTTGCAGAGCATTTTTTAGTGAGCAGTGAGCTGTTTCTTAGGGTGGCGTGCCGTGGTCACCAATCGCGAATGCCATCGTCACGGCGCGCAGAGACTGCCTGCCCGACAGGGCTAGCCGTAGAAAGCCAGAGCTATTGCCGGCGGCTCGTTGGCCTCGGCATAGCGCCAATTTATAAATGCCGTGCATTCGATCAGCGCGTCATAAATTTCGGGGCAGCGCAACTTAAACGGTACGATATTCAGCAGCTTAAGCGTAAGTGTCGATCCACGTGCCAGGCGTACGTCGCTAAGTCCTGGGCTCGGGTCATCGAGGCTGCCCATGCAGTCAATCCACGCATTCATGTTCTTGCCATAACCATCGAAGAAGCCAAATTTCTTTTGGAACACGGAATGAAATGAAGGCCAATCCACGATTTCGCTAGCGTCGAGCTCGATGATCGAAACGCACGATGACACACCACTCACCTCAGCGCCGCCACCGCCGCCCGAAAATCCAGCGTCCCCTCATAAAGCGCACGTCCACAAACCACACCCGCGACACCATCCGCCTCAAACGGTTTGAGCAACTTCACATGCTCCACATTGTGAATGCCCCCCGACGCATACACCGGCACGCGAAGCGGCTGCGCAAGTCGAACAGTAGCCTCAATGTTGATCCCCGTCCCCATCCCATCGCGACCGATATCGGTGTAAATGATGCCTTCGATGCCGTAGTCTTCGAAGCGCTTGCCGAGGTCGAGCGCGTCGTGGCCGGTGAGCTTGCTCCAGCCGTCGATGGCGATCTTGCCGTCTTTGGCGTCGAGGCCGACGATGACAGTGCCGGGGAAGGCGTTGCAAGCGTCATGCAGAAAGCCGGGGTTTTTCACGGCTGCGGTACCGACGATCACGTAATCAATGCCGTCGTCGAGATAGCGCTCGATAATGTCTAGATCGCGAATGCCGCCGCCGAGCTGCACCTCAATTTCCTCGCCCACTTCCGAGAGGATCGCCTTGATCGCGCGCTCGTTGATCGGTTTGCCCTGCACGGCGCCGTTCAAATCGACCAGGTGCAAGCGCGTCGCGCCCTGATCAACCCAGTGCCGCGCCATCGCGGCGGGGTCCTCGGAAAACACCGTGACATTGTCCATATCGCCTTGACGCAGGCGCACACAATGACCGTCTTTGAGATCAATGGCTGGGATAACTAGCATGGGGAAATATTGAAGGGCTGGGGCGGCGAAATCGCCGCGGGGTGGAAACTTTAGGTTGGCGTACTTGCGTTGCGAAACCGGCTTTAAAACGATCCGTTCCAGGTCGAGAAATTTTGCAACACACGCAATCCCGCGTCCGCGCTTTTTTCAGGATGGAACTGTACCGCAAAAATGTTGGCCTGCGCCACTGCGACGCAGATTGGATGCGGGTATTCGGCCACACCCGCTACCGCCGCTTCGTCGGCAGGCACCGCGTAATAGCTGTGTGCGAAATAGAACGCGGTTCCGTCAGCCACGTCCGCCCAACAAGGGTGCGCACGGGCCGACTCGGGGAAATGCACGGCATTCCAGCCCATATGGGGCACTTTGAGCACGCTGCCGTCCAAATCCACGTGTAGCTTCGGGAAACGCGCCACGCGGCCATTTAGCCAGCCTAGCGCGGAAGTTCCGACGCCCGGCGGACCCTCTTCGCTCGTCTCAAAAAACATCTGCAGGCCGAGACAGACGCCGAGAAACGGTTTCTCACGCGAAACTTGATTCAGCACGTCCCGAAGGCCCGACGCGTTGAGCGCCGCCATGCTCTCGGGCATCGCGGCCTGGCCAGGCAGCACAACACGCTCGGCTTTGGCGATTTCCTCTGCGTCGCTGGTGATCAATACACGCTGATCAGGTGCAACATGCGAAAACGCCTTCGCCACCGAGCGCAGATTGCCCATGCCGTAGTCGACGATAGCGATGGTGTCCATGAATCTACCTAGAGCACGCCCTTGGTCGAAACCACAACACCCGCCGCACGTGCATCACGCTCGCAGGCGATACGAAGCGCTCGCGCGAACGCCTTGAACACGGTTTCGCACTGATGATGTGCGTTGTCGCCGCGCAGGTTGTCGATGTGCAACGTCACCAGCGCGTGATTCACGAAGCCCTGGAAAAACTCATGCGTCAGATCAACGTCAAACGTGCCGATCATCGCCCGCGTGAACGGCACATTGAATTCGAGTCCGGGGCGGCCTGAAAGATCAATGACTACACGCGACAGCGCCTCATCGAGCGGCACGTACGAATGCCCATAGCGATAAATGCCTGCCTTGTCGCCCGCTGCCCGCTTGAACGCCTGGCCCAGCGTGATGCCGATGTCTTCCACCGTATGGTGTGCGTCAATATGCAGATCACCGTTGGCGTGCACCATCACGTCCATCATGCCGTGACGCGCGAGTTGGTCCAGCATGTGATCAAGAAACGGTACGCCAGTATTGAGATCAGCCTTGCCAGTGCCATCCAGGTTGATTGAAACCTTGATCTGCGTTTCTTTGGTGTTGCGCTCGACGGCGGCGATGCGGGGAGAAATTGCGTTCATGGCGATATTGTAGGAGCGACTCCTACACAACCAGTGCTGTCAACGCCGCCAGCAATTGATCCATTTCGCCCGGTTTGCCGACTGAAATGCGCAGCGTATTGGCCATCAGCGGATGCTGCGCCGAGACGTTTTTCACCAGAATGCCGCGCGCCTTCAAGCCTTCGTACACCGCTGTGGCATCGGGAAATCTGGCCAGCACGAAGTTCGCGACTGACGGGAAAGGCGTGACCCCGGGCAGTGCTGACAACGCCGCAAACAGGCGCTCGCGCTCGGCGATCATCGAGGCGGCGTGACGCTTCAACTCGTCATAGTGATCCAGCATCACGGTCGCGGCGACCTGCTGCAACACGCCCACATTGAACGGCCCGCGCACCTTGTCGATCTCGTTGATCCATTCTGGCGCGCCAAACGCGTAGCCCAGACGCACGCCCGCGAGACCGATTTTGGAGAGCGTGCGCATGACCAGCAGATTGGGGAATTCATCGAGCCGCGACATCCATGAGCACTGGGCGAACGGCTCATAGGCTTCGTCAATCACAACCAGGCCCGGCGTGGCGCGGATGATCGCCGCCACGGCTTCGTCTGGATAGGCATTGCCCGTCGGGTTGTTGGGGAATACGATCCACACGAGCTTCGGCTGCTCGCGTTTGATCGCGGCGAGCGTTGAGTCAAGATCAAGCGAAAAGTCAGCTTTCAACGGCACGCTGATATAACGCCCGGCCACCGCGTTTGCCGCATTCTTGAACACAGCGAACGAAGGCTCCAGCGAAAGCACAGTACCGCCACCAGCGATCGTCGCCATCGAAATCATGGTGATGATTTCGTCCGAACCGGAGCCGAGAATGATGCCGTGATGCGCAGCGATGCCGAGCTTCTCACGCAGCTTGGCTTTGAGTTCCGGCGCAGCAGGATCGGGGTAGCGATTGAACGCGGCCTCGGAGACCGCCTTTGCCAGCGCGGCACGCATGGCGGGCGCGGACTCCTTTGAGTCGAGATGGTTGTCTTCCATCAGCTCGATCTTGATGCCCGTCCACGGCGGCGTGACCGGGTAGGCGCGCGTGGCCTGCACTTCCGGGCGCACGGTTTGCGCAATTCGCGCGAGCATTGCAGTTTTGTCGTTCATCATTCTTCCATCCTCAGTTCTGCTGCCCGCGCATGCGCCTGCAGACCCTCTGCGTAGGCAAGCGTTGCCGCAGCTTTGCCAAGCGTTTTTGCCCCTTGTGCCGACGCATAAATAAGGCTGGTGCGCTTCTGAAAATCGTAGACACCTAGCGGCGACGAAAAGCGCGCTGAGCGCGACGTCGGCAGAACGTGATTGGTGCCCGCCACGTAATCACCGAGCGATTCGCTGCTGCCGTAGCCCATGAAGATCGCGCCCGCATGCCGCAAAAGCGGCAGCAGCTGCTCCGGATCAGCAACTGACAATTCCAGATGCTCCGGCGCGATGCGATTGCTGATCTCGCAGGCCTCCTCAAGCGAGCGCGTTTTGACCATGGCGCCGCGACCAGCGAGCGACACCGCGATGATGTCTTTACGTGGCATCGTGGGCAGCAATTTTTCGATGCTCGCCTGCACCGCGGCGATCAGCGAATCACTCGGCGTGAGCAAAATCGACTGCGCCACTTCATCATGTTCGGCTTGAGAGAACAAGTCCATCGCGACCCAGTCCGGGTTCGCATTTTCATCGGCGATGACAAGAATTTCCGACGGCCCGGCGATCATGTCGATGCCGACGATGCCGAACACGCGGCGCTTCGCGGCGGCGACGTACGCATTGCCAGGGCCGACGATTTTGTCGACCTGCGGCACGGTGGCCGTGCCGTACGCCATCGCCCCGACCGCCTGCGCACCACCAATCGTGAACACGCGATCAACCCCCGCCAGATGGGCAGCAGCCAGCACGGTCGCGTTCTTCACGCCGTCGGGCGTGGGCACCACCATGATGATTTCTTTGACGCCCGCCGCCTTCGCGGGCACGGCGTTCATCAAGAGCGACGACGGGTAGGCCGCCTTGCCACCCGGCACATAAAGTCCCACGCGATCAAGCGCCGTGATCTGTACGCCAAGCTGCGTGCCGTCCGGCTCGGTGTAGCGCCAGCTCTCTGCGATCTGCCGACGGTGATAGGCCTCGATGCGATCGCGGGCCAGCATCAGCGCGGACTTCAATTCGGGATCAAGCGCGACAAACGCAGCTTTCATCTCGCCTTTCGAGAGTTCGAGCGTGGCCATTGACGGCGCATCCAGCCGGTCGAATTTGCGTGTGTAGTCGAGCACTGCCGCATCGCCGCGAACGCGCACATCGGCCAGAATTTCCGCCACTCGCGCGTCAACGTCCGCGTCAAGTGCGCCCGCATGGTGCGTTAGCGCATCAAGGTTAGCGTTGAAGTCAGCGGAGGTGGAATTCAGGAGTTTCATGTGTTTCGTTAGTTATCAGCTTTTTTCCAAAAGGTCGGCTGAATTGGGGCTGGATCGCAAATATGGCAGTAGTCGATAAATAGCAAAAATTGGCTGCATCCCTTTTGCCACGGTGGTTTCATCAGAAAGCTGCTTGTTAACACGGCCTCAATCTTTAAAGCAGACGCGGCATTGCCGCGACGAAAGGTCGTGGCAGAAGCGCTTCCACAAACTACCTACGCTCTCGCATCAATCGATTTTGCAAAGCTCTCGATGATCGGCATCAGTGCATCGCGTTTGGTCTTGAGCGCTGCCTGATTGACGATCAGTCGCGCCGAGATATCTGCGATTTTTTCTACGGCTTTGAGGTTATTCGCCTTCAAGGTCGCGCCACTGCTCACCACGTCGACAATCGCGTCGGCCATGCCGACGAGCGGTGCGAGTTCCATTGATCCGTAGAGTTTGATCAGATCAACGTGTACGCCTTTTTTAGCGAAGTGAGCGCGCGCCGTTTTGATGTATTTGGTGGCAACGCGAAGTCTGCGGCCACGCTGAACGAGCGCTTCGTAATCCGTCGTGTCGGGCACTGCGACCATCAGGCGGCATTTGGCGATATTCAGATCGAGCGGTTCGTAAAGGCCGGATAAATCGTCTTCCATCAGAATGTCTTTGCCGGAAATTCCGATGTCCGCGCCGCCCTGCTGCACGTAGGTGGGCACGTCGCTCGCTCGCACGAGCACGACTCGTACGTCCTCGCGCTCCGTCGCAAGAATCAGCTTGCGCGACGATTCCGGATCTTCAAGAACATCGATCCCTGCCGTGCGCAGCAGCGGACGCGTGTCGTCAAGAATGCGGCCCTTCGACAGAGCAAAAGTAATCATGTCGAGATGCGCTCGATCGTTGCCCCTAGACCGATCAATTTGTCTTCGATGTGCTCGTAGCCGCGGTCGAGGTGATAGATGCGGTCAATCATCGTGGTGCCGCTGGCGCAGAGGCCTGCAATGACGAGGCTCGCAGATGCTCGAAGGTCAGTCGCCATTACGTTCGCGCCCTTGAGCGACGTGACGCCCTGAACAACGGCAGTATTGCCCGTGACTTCAATATTCGCACCGAGACGCGACAGCTCCGACACATGCATCATGCGATTTTCGAAGATGTTTTCAGTCATAACGGCGGTGCCTTCGGCGACGACGTTCATGGCCATCAATTGCGCCTGCATGTCGGTCGGGAACGCAGGATACGGCGCGGTTTTCACGCTGACGGCTTTGAGCGGACCCTTGCGTGCGACGGTAATCGAAGTGCCACTGACGCTGATCGAGCAACCGGCGTCGCGCAGCTTGTCGAGAATCGCTTCCATCGCCGCGACGGGCGCATCGAGCAATGTGATTTCACCTCCGACGGCTGCAACCGCGCAGGCAAATGTGCCCGCCTCAATGCGGTCCGGCATCACACGATATGTCGCCGTGTGCAAGTCCTCAACACCCGTAATCGTGATGCTGTCGGTACCCGCGCCTTTGATATTTGCACCCATCGCGATCAGGCAATTGGCGAGATCGACAACTTCGGGCTCGCGCGCCGCGTTTTCGATCACTGTGACACCTTCTGCGAGGGTCGCGGCCATCATGATGTTTTCGGTGCCGGTAACGGTGACCATGTCCATCACGATACGCGCGCCTTTTAGCCGGCCACCCGGTGCGCGAGCGTTGATGTAGCCGCCGTCGAGCGTGACCTCGGCACCCATCGCCTCCAGCCCCTTCAGGTGCTGATCGACCGGGCGTTGCCCAATGGCGCAGCCGCCGGGCAACGAGACCCGAGCTTCGCCCCAGCGTGCGACGAGCGGGCCGAGTACCAGCACCGATGCGCGCATCGTTTTGACGAGGTCGTATTCGGCAACCGGTTTCGCCAGCGTGCTCGCATCGATTTCGATGCGATGCGTTTCGGTGCGCGCTGCAGTGACGCCCATCTGATTTAGCAGGCGCACGATGGTGCGCGTGTCGTTCAGGTTCGGCACGTTGGTGAAAGTCACCGGCGCTTTGACCAGCAGCGATGAGCACAGAATCGGCAACGCCGCATTCTTCGCACCGGACACGCGAACCGCGCCACGCAGAGGGCCGTTGCCCGTGACGCAGAGCTTATCCATTGCTGCCTACCTTCGCGGCCCACTGCTCAGGCGAAAACGTTTTCATCGACAGCGCATGCACTTCCGCCTTCATGCGGTCACCGAGCGCCGCGTAAACACGTTGATGCTGCTTGATCATCGACAGCCCCTGAAATTCAGAACTGACGATCGTTGCGTAGAAATGCTGACCGTCGCCTTCGACCTCGATGTGAGCGCAAGGCAGTGCGGCGACGATGTAATTTTTTAGTGTGTCAGGAGTAAGCATTACTGCCTCAGTTTGTAGCCGGTCGCGAGCATGCGCATGGCGACGATGGAGAGAAGAACGACGAAGAACATGACCACCGACAATGACAGCCACGGGCTCACGTCCGAGAGGCCGAAAAAGCCGAAACGGAACCCGTCGATCATGTAGAAAAACGGATTGAAGTGCGACAAGCCCTGCCAGAACGCGGGCAGCGAATGAATCGAATAAAACACGCCGGAGAGAAACGTCAGCGGCATGATGATGAAGTTTTGAAAGAGCGCGAGATGGTCAAATTTTTCCGACCAGATGCCAGCGATCAAACCCAGCGTTCCCATGATGGCGCTGCCGCCGGCTGCGAAAGCAATCACCCAGAACGGATGCTGCACGCTGGCCGGAATAAAAGGCAAGGTGATGAGCCAGACGCCCAGGCCCACGCAGAGTCCGCGCACCATCGATCCGCCTACATAAGCGCAGAAAATCTCCAGCGACGTGATAGGCGGCAACAGGATGAATATGAGGCTCCTCATCATCTTTGACTGAATCAGCGATGAGGAGCTGTTGGCAAATGCATTCTGCAACACCGCCATCATGATGAGGCCGGGAATCAGGAATTCGCCGTAACTCACGCGTCCGTCAAAAACTTTTGCGGTGCCCTGAAGTACGTGCGAAAAAATCAGCAGGTAGAGCAAGGTTGTGACGACCGGCGCGACGACCGTTTGCGCGGCGACCTTCCAGAACCGGAGACATTCCTTGTAGAAGAGCGCCTGAAAGCCGGGTCCAAGTAGCGGGGCTGAGTAGCGCGCGACAGGCGGCGACCTAACCTGCGGCGCGTCGCTTTGGTTGGTATCTGTTGCCACGGGGTTCATGCGGCCTCCTTTGACGTCAGACGCAAAAAGGCTTGCTCAAGATCAGCCTCGCCGAGCTTCATTTCTTTGATGGCGATATTGGCATCGCGAAATGCAGCCAGCATTGATTCGAGTTCGGCGTATCCGCTAAGCGTAAAACCGACCGCGCCGCTAGCCTGTGTCTCAGCCCGCGATTGCCACGACGGTGGCAGCGCCGCGGCGGACACCTGCACGGTGATTCCGGCCATACCGCGCAATAAATTTGCCGTGGTGTCGAGCGCCACGACTTCCCCTTTTTTAAGCATCGCGACGCGACTGCACATGGCTTCAGCTTCTTCGATGTAATGAGTCGTAAGGATGATCGTGCTGCCCTCCCTGTTCAAGCGCTTGATAAAGGTCCAGAGGTTTTGTCGTAGTTCGACGTCGACGCCGGCTGTGGGCTCGTCAAGCACGATGACGGGTGGTTTATGCACGAGCGCTTGCCCCACCAGCACGCGGCGCTTCATGCCGCCCGACAGCGCGCGCATGTTGGCGTTTGCTTTCTCCGTTAAATCCAGGTGGTGCAGGATTTCGTCGATCCAGGCGTCGGCTTTGGTCACGCCGTAATACTTGGCCTGAATGGCAAGCGTTTCGCGCACCGTGAAGAACGGATCAAACACCAGCTCCTGCGGCACAACGCCAAGATTTCTGCGCGCATCGCGGTAGTCGGCAATCGTGTCAAAGCCCATGATTTTCGCGGTACCGCTGTCGGCGCGCGTGAGCCCGGCCAGAATGCTGATGAGCGTAGTTTTGCCAGCGCCGTTCGGGCCGAGCAATGCAAAAAATTCGCCCTGCTCAACGCGCAGCGAAACATGGTTGAGCGCACGAACGCCAGGAAACGACTTATTGACGTCAACCAAGTCGACGGCAGGAACGGTAGAAGCTGAGATCACGAAGGCCTTCGGTTAAGCCTTTTGATTTTAGGGCAGTGCGAGCCCGATCCGGGTTCGGGCGCTAGAACAACGCTTCGACGTCGTAGGCGGATGCCAGCGTCGCGAGCTTCGTAGTCATGCCAACGACGCGGCACTGGGGGCCGGCGCGACGCTTCAGCGCCGAAATGAGCGCGAGGCCCGCCGAGTCGACGGCGGTCACGGCGGACACGTCGATACGATCTTCGCCCGCCGCCGTCGGCGCAAAAGTGTCCCAAACGGCGGGCACGTTGGAAAAGGTGAGCGCACCGGAGAGCTGCATTGCTACTTGTTTTTTGCCTGCAACTGCTTGACCAGTGCGTCAACACCCTGATCGCGAATGACGGTGTTGAACTCATCGCGATAGTTGGTGACCAGGCTTACGCCAGCCACGATGATGTCGTAGGCTTTCCAGCTGCCGTCGGCCGCTTTTTCCAGCGAATAATCAATTGGGATGCCCTGACCATTGGCTTGATTGACGACCGTTTTTACCGTAACGTCGGTTTCGCCCGCAGCTGCGCGCAAGGGCTTGTAATCGATCGTGTTGTTGCGAAAGCTGGCGAGCGCACCGGAGTAGGTGCGCACGAGGAGCGTCTGAAATTCTTTGGTCAGGGCGGTCTGCTGCTCGGGCGATGCCTTAGCCCAGTTGCGGCCCATGGCGAGTTGCGTCATCCGCTGGAAATTGAAATTCGGCAGCAGCTTGTTCTCGATCAGCTCTTTCAGTTTCGCCGGGTTACCAAGAATGGCTGGGTCGCTTTTAAGCACAGTTGTAACGGCCGTCGCGGCGGTTTTTACCATTTCATCGGGGGCGACCTGGGCGAACGCTGGCGTTGTTGCCATCAGGACGACCGACGCCAACATCACGACCAATTTGTTACGTTTCATACTGCTCTAATTCCTTTTCATTCATCTTTTGGACGTTTACCGTCCAGCACAAGGCTCTGTCGCCGCTGCAGATATGCAGAGCGCAAGAATGTGTATCTATCCAGGGCGGCCTGATTCATCAACCCTTCAGCAGGGAACAGCCCGACGCGCGCATCCACTGCACGCACGCCCAGTAACGTGTTGCGCGCCGGCACGGATGACAGGGTGGACACGGGGTCATACAAGCCCTCCGGGTAACGCGCTACGGCGTCACGCAGCGACGAAGGTCCGAGGAACGGGATGACCAGATACGGTCCTGAGCTGATGCCCCAGTAGCCAAGCGTTTGGCCCAAGTCCTCATTACCGCGCTCGATGCCCATGGTCGAGGCGTGGTCAAACAGGCCGCCGATGCCGAGCGTTGTGTTGATCAGGACGCGGCCAAGGTCGTCGCCCAGTTTCCCGCGTTTGAGCTGAAGCGCGTCGCTGACGACCGACTGTGCGTCGGCCGCGTTCTGAAACACGTTACTCACACCCGTTTTCACGAGGTTGGGTACGGCCGCGTCGTAGCCTTTGGCAATCGGTTTCAGCAGATAGTGATCAAACGTACTGTTAAAAGAATAAATTCCGCGATTGACGGGCTCGAGCGGGTCACCGGGCGCCGCGGCCCGGAACGAGGCGCAACCGGTAAGCGACAGAGCAAGAACTCCCGAGAGCAGGAAACTGGGTGTGAAAAAGCTACGAATCATGGTTTGGCTCCGGGCGCGGGTACAGGTGCGGGTGCGGGGACGACAGGTGCTGGCCCTGAGGCTGCGGCAGCTGGCGCAGGTGCTTCCTGCGCCTTGTTGAACATGAACTGCGAGATCAGCTTCTCGATCTGAACAGCGGACTGAGTTTTCTTGATCCGATCTTCGTCTTTAAGCATCACGGTATCACCACCTGCCTCCAGTCCGATAAATTGATCGCCAAGCAGCCCGGATGTGTACACCGTCGCGATGGTGTCACGACTGAACTGGTATTCCGGAGATAGGTGCAGACGGGCTATCGCCTCGTACGTTTTTTTGTCGAGACGGATCGATTCCACACGCCCGACCACGACGCCCGCACTCTTGACCTGGGCGCGAGGTTTCAATGCGCCGATATTGTCGAAGCGCGCCTCGAGCTCGTAGCCTTTGCGGTCCTCATTAAACGTCAGCAGGTTGCCGACTTTCAGAGCCAAAAACAGCAGCGCCGCGAGGCCGATCGCGACGAAAATGCCGACCCATAAATCAATAACTTTTCTGTTCATGT
>JAYWHV010000137.1:0-4042 GCA_043777615.1 Burkholderiales bacterium
CACCTCCAGTGGGCTTTAACCTGTTTGTCTTGCAAGGTATGACCAAACGCGAACTCACCTATATAGCGCGGGTGGCGCTGCCGATGTTTTTTCTGATGTGCGTTGCTGTACTTTTGCTCTATTTCGTCCCCGAAATTGCAACGTGGCTTCCTACCAAAATGTAGTTTGCCAATGCGGTCATCGCGACGCCCATGAACTTACGATTTGTCGAAGCGTTTTACTGGGTCGCAACGCTCAAATCGGTTTCTCGTGCCGCCGAAAAGCTCTTCATTACACAGTCCGCGATGTCCGCCCGCGTGGCTGCGCTTGAAGAAGAGTTGGGTGCACTCCTGCTGGACAGGCGTGACAAGACGTTTCGACTCACGGTCGCGGGGTCGCGCTTTGTTGTGCATGCGCAAAAGCTGCTTGAACTGCAACGCGCCGCGAAGACTGAAATTGGCTCGAACAGCGCACTTGATCTGACGATCCGCATTGGAGCCATCGAGTCGGTGTTGCACTCGTGGTTGATACCGTGGATTGAAGTGTTACGCGCTGAGCAGCCAACGCTTGAGCTTGAGTTGACTGTCGAGACGACGCCTGTGCTGGTGGACCAAATTCGTCGGGGCGCACTTGATCTGGCGTTCGCCGCGTTACCCGCCAGCGGCGATGGCATCCGAACAAAATCGATGCAGACTATGCCGATGTGCTTTGTCGGCAACACCGATATTCATAAGAAGCGACGCTACAGCCTTCAGGATTTCGCCGCGCTCGACCTGCTGACATTTCAGCGCGGTTCGCAGCCGCATGTCGGACTGCTCGATCTGCTGAAAACAGCCGAAGTCAGACCCAGAAAAGTGCATGCAATTTCTTCGATCTCGGCAATGGTGCAACTGGTTCAGGGCGGATTCGGTATTGCTACCTTACCGCGCGCGGCAGTTGTCCGCCTGAGCGAGGCGCGCAGCATCAAGGTACTGTCGTGCACTGATGAGCTTCTGCCGTTGCCGATTCACGCAAGCTATCGCGCTGACCCCGCGTCGCCTGTCGCAGAGCAGCTCTTAAAAAGTGCGCTGGAATATTCGGCAGTTGCGACGGCCACCCAAAAATCCTCATCAAAAAAAGTGATGAGCTAACAAATAAATTTTGTGTTTGCGTTGGCGCCACTCGCTGCACAAAATCGCTTCCTATCTGCACAGCAAGCGAAACGCGGTCGAAATGTCAACGACACTGGCAACTCCAAAGCACACTGAAATTGGCAAAACGTTGCTAGCTGAAAGTGTGCGTCAACGCATTCGCTCAGGCGAGATTACCGGGCACACGAGTGGCTTGGCCGATCAACATGTGCAAGGTAATGTAGTTATTCTGCCCCAGTCGCTTGCGGCTGATTTTCTGGGGTTTTGTCAGAAGAACCCCAAACCGTGCCCGCTGTTGACCGTGTCAGAGCCAGGCGAGTTTCTGCTGCCTGCGCTCGGAGCAAACGTGGACATACGCACCGATGTACCCCGTTATCGCGTTTGGCGTAACGGCGAATTGGTCGAGCAACCTGCTGAAATCTCTGCGCTTTGGCGCGACGATCTGGTCACGTTTGTAATCGGCTGTTCGTTTTCGTTTGAGCAGGCGCTTCTTGAGGCGGGGTTGCCGCTACGCCACATTGAGCAGGGCAAAAATGTAGCGATGTTTCGCAGCATGATAGCAACTGAGCCGGTTGGCCCGTTCAGCGGCCCGATGGTTGTTTCGATGCGACCGTTTTCAGCCGCAGCAGCAATTCGCGCGGTAGAAATCACGTCGCGATTTCCGAAAGTACACGGCGCACCAGTGCACATTGGATCGCCACATCTGATCGGCATTCGCGATCTGTCAAAACCAGACTACGGCGACGCTGTTGACGTGCGCGACGACGAGATACCTGTGTTCTGGGCCTGCGGTGTCACCCCGCAAGCCGCTATCGCGCAAGCGAAGCCTGACTTTTGCATCACTCACGCACCGGGGGCGATGCTCATCACCGATTTACTTAATCACCAACTCGCGGACATGTAGCGTTTTCTCAATTCACAGCCGCTTAACTTTACGGAGATACAGCATGAAGAAATGGATCGCAATCCTGGCGCTCAGTGCCAGCACCATCGTCGCCGCGCAGACCAAATGGGATTTGCCCACAGGTTACGCGACGGGCAGTTTCCAGACTGAGAACGTACAGGTCTTTGCTACCGACGTGGAGAAAGCTACAAGCGGCAAACTCAAGATCACGCTGCATGCCAACGGCTCACTCTATAAAGCGAACGAAATCAAGCGTGCGGTGCAAACCGGGCAAACGCAGGCGGGTGAATTCATCCTGTCCGGCGCATCGAATGAAAATGCGCTGTTTGGCGTTGACTCCATTCCGTTTCTGGCTACGAGTTACGCGGAAGCTCGAAAACTCTACGGCGCGCAAAAACCCGCACTTGAGAAGTTGTTGGCAAGTCAGGGCATCAAACTGCTGTTCTCCGTGCCCTGGCCACCGCAATCGCTTTATTCGTTGAAAGCGATCAATGGGCCGGAAGACTTGAAGGGCACCAAGATGCGCGCCTACAACCCAGCGACAACGCGAATTGCCCAGCTGCTGAAGGCTCAGCCCACGACCATTCAACTCGCGGAATTGGGTCAGGCGCTGGCGACAGGCACCGTTGAAAACTTTCTGACCTCTAGCGCCAGCGGCGTTGAAAACAAACTGTTCGAACAAACCAAATATTTCTACTCAGTCGCAGCGTGGCTGCCACGCAATGCCACTGTCGTGAGCCAGAAAGCGTTCGACGCGCTTGATCGCCCAAGTCAGGATGCAGTGCTTAAAGCGGCTGCCGAAGCTGAGCTTCGTGGCTGGCAAGTTAGCGAACAGAAGGACGGCGAGTTCATCAAAGAACTCGTTGCCAAGGGCATGAAAGTTGCGCCTCCTTCTGCAGCGCTCAAGAAAGAACTGGTCGCAATTGGCGAAACGATGACGGCCGACTGGGTCAAGGCCGCAGGCGCTGACGGTCAGATGATCGTCGATAGCTACCGCAAAAAGTAAGCACGTATCTACCCGGTGCGCCGACGAGCAAGTCGGCCACTTTGGGTACAGAAGCATCGCGCTGGAGCGATGACCACAAATCGAATTCACAAAAGTCGGGGGTGTACGACATGGGTACGTTTGCTTCAAAAATTTACCGGGGCATGATGCTGTTGGCCTGCATCTCGATGCTCGCCGCGTTTGCCGCGATCATGCTGGGAGTGGTTATTCGCGAGGCGCATTGGGATATTCAGGGTCTTGATGCATACGCCGGATATTCAATCGCAGCCGCGCTGTTCCTGGCGTTGCCAGAGACATTTCGCCATGGCGATCACATTCGTGTTGCGCTCTTGCTGCAACGGCTCCCTGACCGCGTTCGGGTAGCGCTCGAATACTGGTCGCTCCTCGCGGGTGTGTCGCTCGCGGCCTTCATGACTTGGTATGGCGCACGACTGGTCTGGGTGTCCTACGTTACGCACGATGTCTCGCCGTCGGCCGACGCAACGCCTTTGTGGATTCCTCAGATCACCATGCTGATCGGATGCGCGGGGTTCGCACTGGCTTTTGCCGATGCGTTGATTTGTCGCCTTCGTGGCCATGCCTTTTTTGCTGAGAACTCAGCGTCAAACTTCGAGTAGGTGGCATCGTGGAAGTCATTCTTGCCTTGGGTCTCATCGTCGCTCTGTTGATTGTTCTCGGATCCGGCCTGTGGATTGGTCTGTCGTTACTCGGCGTTGCAATGTTCGCAATGCAGTTATTCACCTCGCGCCCCGTCGGCGACAGCATGATGCTGACCATCTGGGGCTCCACCTCTAGCTGGACATTGACCGCGTTGCCGCTGTTTTTGTGGATGGGGGAAATCCTGTTCCGTAGCCGTCTCTCCAGCGATATGTTCAAGGGCCTCGCGCCCTGGCTCAACCGGTTGCCCGGCCGCTTGTTGCATACCAATGTGATCGGCTGCACAATCTTCGCGGCAGTATCTGGCTCCAGCGCGGCGACTTGCGCAACGATTGGCAAGATCACGCTGCCGGAACTCAAACGGCG
>JAYWHV010000138.1:0-4025 GCA_043777615.1 Burkholderiales bacterium
GTGTCGATGATCGCCTGTTGCGACTGCACACCATATGGGAAGCGCGATTCGAGCGTTTCGTACAGCTTTACGGCTTCGGTGAAGTTGCCCGCAGACAGCGCCTCTTTCGCGCGCTTATACAATGCCTCTACGGTCTGCTTTTGCGGGTCTTCGGTTTTGCCAAACATGCCGCTCATTGAGCCGCAACCGGACAACAGCACGCTCGCCATGAGCATGAAAACAAGACTTTGTATTTTAGCGGCTAGGCGCATGGCTTTTCCTGAGGATCACATCGAAACATCGAACACAAACTGGATTATAGGTGTCAGAAATGGACGCGACATGGATGTCGCGGCTAGGCTCTCGCAATGACGCAAGAAATCACGATTCCGTTCTCGCTCGCCGGCACGCGGCTGGACGGCGCGCTGGCGCAGCTTTTTCCGGAGCATTCACGCAGTCGGTTGAAAGCTTGGCTTGAGGAAGGCTATGTCAAGGTCGACGGCGAGGTGTTGCCCGGCAAGACGAAGCTGGACGGCGGCGAAATACTCGTCGCCAACCTGCCCGAGCCGGAAATTCAGACGGAAGCGCTGGCCGAGGACATTCCGATCAGCGTGATCTATGAAGACGAGCATTTGCTGGTCATCAATAAGCCGCCAGGCCTTGTGGTGCATCCCGGCGCAGGCAATCGCGAAGGCACGCTGTTGAACGCGCTTCTGCATCATGCGCCGCAGCTCGCAAACGTCGCGCGGGCGGGGATCGTGCATCGGCTCGACAAGGATACGAGCGGCGTGATGATGGTGGCCAAAACGGCACTGGCGCAGACACATCTGGTACGCCAGCTTCAGTCGCACAGCGCTTCGAGAGAGTACGTCGCTCTGGTGCACGGTGAGGTGAAAAAGGGTGGCACGATCGAGAACATGATCGGTCGCCATCCGAAAGACCGCACACGCCAGGCGGTCGTGGTGTTTGGCGGCAAGGCCGCGATCACGCATTACAAGGTTCGCGAGGCGTTCGGCGGACCGGCACTCAAGGGGCGGCATTACACGCTGCTGGAATGCAAGCTGGAAACCGGGCGAACGCACCAGATCCGCGTCCACTTATCGAGCCAGCAGCGCCCGCTGGTGGGCGACGCGACGTACGGCAAACGTGGCGACGTGATGTTCGGTCGCCAGGCGCTGCATGCGTGGCGCTTGACCGTGGTGCATCCGTTCACGGGCGAGAAAAAGCGCTTCGTCGCGCCGATGGCGATGGACATGAAAAACCTGCTGAAGGGCTTGCGCGCCGAGCGTGACAATTTGCCTGAGGACGACGATTTCGATGACGATTTCGAGGAAGACGGGAATGAATTTATCTACGTGCGTGACTAGCGGTTTGTGGTTCAGCTAATTCAGCCTGACTGGTCTGCGTCGCCGACCGTTAAAGCCGCGATGGCGACGCGGCGAGGGGGCGTCAGCCTTGCGCCCTACGATGAATTAAATCTCGGTTACGCGACGAAAGATGATCGCGCTTCCGTTGCTGAAAACGAGCGCCTCGTCGCAGCCGCGATGGGTGTTCAAACAGAAGCCATTCGGTGGGCGTATCAAGTCCACGGAGTAGACGCGCATCACGCAGAATCGTTGCCGGTGAACGCGCCGCTCGGCGCAACCACGATCACCGGCGACGCCATCGTGAGCCACACGCCAGGCCTGGTTTGCGGAATCAAGATTGCGGATTGCATGCCGGTACTGTTCGCGGCGCGCGATGGGTCGGCGGTGGGCGCGGCGCACGCCGGGTGGCGTGGGCTTTCAGGCGGCGTTCTTGAGAACACCGTGGTGGCGATGGGCACTGATGCGGTTGAAATAGTGGCTTGGATGGGGCCATGCATCGGACCTAAAGCTTTTGAAGTCGGCGAAGACGTTCGCGACGCTTTCATCAGGCACGATGCGCGCGCAGCGGCGCATTTCACCCCGCGCGCAACGCCCGGAAAATTTCTTTGCGATATGTATTCGATTGCCCGCCTGCGACTCGCGGCTATGGGTATCAATCAGGTCACCGGCGGCGACTATTGCACGTTCGATCAACCAGAATTGTTTTTTTCGCATCGTCGAAATCCGTTGACGGGTCGCATGGCGGCATTTGTCTGGATTGATGCCAGTCGGGATATCGCGTAGCGCGGGAGAGCCAATCTCCGTGATAATCCCCGAATGCCTCACACCGCTCTAAACAAACGCACGATTGCAGCCCCGCTTGCTGCGCCGGTCGAGCGGCCCGCCGATACGCTGGCTTGGATCGAGGCGCGCGTGGGTCATGCGGCGGCGCTACGTGCGGCGGCGTCCGGTGAGTTACTGAAAAAACTTCACCTCGACGACGACTGTGTGGTTGCGGCGCAGTTGACCGTTTTACCTGCGGATGAAGCGACGGAAGCGTCGGTGCTCGAAGCGTTCGGCCCCGATATCACCAGCCTGTTCTCGGGTGTGCACCGCATGGCCATGATGCAGGGGCTGTCCAAGCCGTCCGTGGCGCCGACCACGCATGCCATCGCGGCGGAGCAGGCCCAGCAGACCGAGGCATTGCGCAAGATGTTGCTGGCGATGGTCGATGACGTGCGTGTGGTTTTGATCAAGCTAGCGGAGCGGCTCGTGTCGCTGCGCAGCGCTGCGTTGTCAACGGAAGCGCGCCGAAATGAGAGCGCGCAGGCCGAAGCGCGCGAGGTCATGGAAGTGTTCGCGCCGCTGGCCAATCGTCTCGGCGTGTGGCAGATCAAGTGGGAGCTTGAGGATTTGTCGCTGCGTCTGCTGGAACCCGCGCAATATCACAGCATTGCGCGCTATCTGGATGAAACACGTATCGAGCGCGAGGCATACATCGACACCACGAAGGCGGTGTTACGCGATGCACTGGAGAAGGCCGACATCAAAGGCGAAATCACTGGTCGCTCAAAACACATCTATTCGATTTACGACAAACTCAAGCGGAAGCGCTGCGCAATTGAGGAGCTCTACGACATCCGCGCCCTGCGCGTGATCGTTCCCGAGATGAAGGACTGCTACGCGACGCTCGGCATCGTGCACAGCATGTTTCAGCCAGTGCCGGGCGAGTTTGATGACTACATCGCGAAGCCAAAAGCGAACAACTACCGCTCGCTGCACACCAGCGTGATTGGGCCGCACAACCGTGCGCTTGAGGTGCAGATTCGTACGCAGGACATGCATCAGTCGAGCGAGTACGGCGTCGCCGCACACTGGAACTACAAAGAGGGCGGACAGGCTGCGCGCGACGCGAGCTTTGCCGCCAAGATCGCAAGCTTGCGTCAGGTGTTGTCGTGGGGCAACGAGGTCAGCTCTCCCGGAGAACTTCTGGCAGGATTCAAGTCGTCGTTGTTCGAAGAGACGATATTTGTCCTGACTCCGCAGGGCAAGATCATTGATCTGCCGAAGGATTCGACGCCGATTGACTTTGCCTACGCCGTGCATTCCGGGCTCGGCCACCGGTGCCGTGGTGCGAAGGTGGACGGCTTGATGGTGCCGCTGACAACGCCGCTTAAAAATGGGCAACGTGTCGACATCATCACGGTGAAAGAGGGTGGGCCGTCGCGCGACTGGTTGAACCCGGACAACGGCTATCTGCACAGCAGCCGAGCGCGCGGCAAGGTTCGGCAGTGGTTCAATGCGCTCGACTCCCAGGAAACGCTGTCGCATGGCCGCGCAGTGGTTGAAAAAGATTTGCAGCGGCATGGACAAACGGCGTTGAGCCTCGACAAACTCGCGCAGGAAGCGGGCTTCAAGTCGACCGATGAGTTGTTCGGTGCCGTCGGTCGCGCCGAACTGAACACGCGCGAGCTGGATGTTGCGATTCGAAAAGCGGCAGGCCTGCTCGAAGCTGCGCCCGACCCGCAGGCGCGCGAGGTTTACACCAGTCGCAGCAAGGCGAAATCCGGTGGCGGCGGTATTCTGGTGGTTGGTGTCGACAAGCTGATGACCGGCCTTGCCAAGTGCTGCAAGCCGGTTCCGCCAGACCCAATTGTGGGCTTTGTCACACGGCTCAAAGGCATCACCATTCATCGCAAT
>JAYWHV010000139.1:0-4021 GCA_043777615.1 Burkholderiales bacterium
CTGCTGAAAGACGATTCGCAGCGGATTATTCGACGTGATGGGTTGCACCCAGCCGTAGCGAATTTTGATGTCATCGCGCTCAGGGATGTAGGTGCCAAAGATCCGGTCAAAAATCAGGAGCACTCCGCCGTAATTGGAGTCGAGATATTCAACATTGGCCGCATGATGCACGCGATGCGCGGACGGGGTGTTGATGATGCCCTCAAGAAATCCGAGCTTTGGAATCCACTCGGCGTGAATCCAGAACTGATAGAGCAGATTGATCGCAAACGCGAGCAGAATCACCTGCGGCGCGAAGCCGAGCGACGCGAGCGGAGAGAAAAAAACCAGCGTCAACGTGATCTTGCCGACCCAGCCAAGGCGGTAAGCGGCGGACAGGTTGAACTGGTTCGGCGAATGATGGACAGCATGGTTAGCCCAGAACCAGCGACTGCGATGGCTCACCCGATGAAACCAGTAGTAGGCGAATTCAAGTGACAAAAAGAGCACGCCCCAGGACAGCGGCTCTTTCATGTCCCAGTTAAACAACCTGTGCTCATACAACCACGCCGCTCCGGGCAGCGCCAAGAGCGCAGGCACAAAATCGGCGAAGCGCCGACCAACCGCAATCACCAGCGAAACCATCGATCCCTTCCAGTCGTAATCGCGCCGACCGGTGAACGAGAGCACCACTCCCTCAACGAGCGCACTGCCCACGGCGACGCCCGCGATGACGAGGTAAATGCGAACAAAGGTTGCGGTGTCCAAGGTTTGCGGGCTCCGGGGGTTGCGTGGCGGTATCGCTAATTTGCGCTGCGAAGCATACAGACATCGCCTGGTCGTGTAGAGTTCGAACGTCAAACTGGTCAATTGCAACAAATTGTTGGCGAGCGCAATGAACTCGCCGCACACTGTTGGCCAGTTGCCAGTGATTCAAAAGGAGGATTCAAATGAAGAAAATTCGTAGCGCCGCGCTAGTTGCCAGCGCCCTGTTCATGCTCGCGCCCAGCGCGCAGGCACAGAGCCTGAGCCTGCTCTGCAACGCCACCATTGACTGGTGCGAGCTCATGAAGAACAAGTTTGAGGCCGAGACCGGCATCAAAACCAGCATGGTGCGCCGCAGCTCCGGCGAGTCCTATGCCCAGATTCGCGCCGAATCGGCGAACCCGAAGACCGACGTATGGTGGGCTGGCACCGGTGACCCGCACCTGCAGGCGGCGGCCGAGGGCCTGACCGAGGTCTACAAATCACCAACGCTACCCAAATTGCAGCCATGGGCTCAAAAGGTGGCCGACGCTTCCGGCAACCGTACAGTCGGCATCTATCTTGGCGCGTTGGGCTATTCGTACAACGACAAAATGCTCGCGTCGAAGAAGCTGCCTGCGCCGAAGTGCTGGTCCGATCTGGCGGACGCGAAATACAAAGACGAAGTGCAAATGCCGGACCCGAATTCATCGGGCACGGCGTACACCATGCTCGCCACGCTGGTGCAATTGATGGGTGAAGAAAAGGCCTTCGCCTTCATGAAATCGATGCACAAAAACGTGAATCAGTACACCAAGAGCGGCGTCGCGCCGTCACAGGCGGTGGGTCGCGGCGAGACACTGATCGGCGTGTCGTTCATGCATGACCTGATCGTCCCCAAACTCGGCGGATTCCCGGTCACGCTAGTCACGCCGTGCGAAGGCACCGGCTATGAAATTGGCTCGATGAGCATCATCAAAGGCGCACGCAACATGACAGAGGCGAAGAAGTTTTATGAATTCGCCCTGCGGCCCGACATCCAGTCGCTCGCGCCATCGGTCAAGGCCTATCAGATTCCGTCGCACAAGGACGCCACCGTTTCCGCTGAATCCATCAAGCCGTCTGTGGTGAAACTGATTGATTACGATCAGGCGAAATACGGCTCGAGCGAAGTGCGCAAGCGTCTGCTCAAGCGCTGGACCGATGAGGTTTCTGGAGCTCCGCGCTAGGGTTCCTTACGCCTGGGTCGTCATCCTCGGCGCAAGCCGGGGATCCAGAGCGTGGCGAGTCAGAACGGTTGCCCACATCGCAGCTGCGGCCGCCAGTCTGGATTCCCGCCTTCAGCGAGAATGACGATGCTGAATAACAAACTGTCGCGATGTAGCCGCGAACAACATGAACGAATCCATCCAATCCCGCTACACCTTTGCCCAGGCGCTCGCGCGCGAAGCCGGCGCGCTCGCCCATCGCTACTTTCAGAACCTCGACCAGCTCGTCGTTGAGTCCAAAGGCATGCAAGACGAAGTCAGCATCGCCGACCGCGAAACCGAAGTCTTCATCCGCGCCAAAATTGCCGAAGCCTTTCCCGACGACGGCATACTCGGCGAAGAAGGCGGCGATGATCGTGACGGAAAAAAGATCATCTGGGTGATTGACCCGATTGATGGCACCGCCTGCTTCGTCAACAACATGTTCAGCTGGTGCATCTCGATAGCTGTCGTTGTCGATGGAATCCCGGCGATTGGCGCAGTGTTTGATCCAAACGCCAAAGAACTGTTCCACGCGCTTGCCGTCCGGTTCGGCGGCGCGGGTGGATTCGTCAACGACAAACCGATTCACGTCAAGGAAGCCACCGATTTCAAAGGCGGCGTCCTCGGCGTTGGTTTCTCGCATCGTTCGCAGCCCAACGAATTCACGCCGTTCATGCACACGCTGTTATCGAACGGCGGCATGTTCATCCGCAACGGGTCCGGCGCGCTGATGCTCTGCTACGTGGCGGCGGGACGGCTGATTGGCTACTACGAACCGCACATCAATTCATGGGATTGCCTCGCGGCGATCGTCATCGTTGAAGCGGCAGGCGGACGCTGCAACGACTTCCTCGCGAACAACGGCCTGACTGGCGGCAATCCAGTTTTGGCGGCAGGAAAACCGCTGTACCCGGCGCTCGTTGCGATAAGCGGACGCCAAATTTACTAGACATCAACTTTCGCCTGTAAGTCAATCCGCATTTGGGCTAAACGGCATTTTTAGTATGAGTCGATTTTTAACGTTTCGCGGCCTAATCCCCAATGCAGTGGACGTTTCAGCAAAAAGCTGCTGAGCGATTCAAGCGCCGACTGGCGTCATCCGTTCGCCGCCCTCGGGCCCCCAAAAGATCACCCACGTTGAAAAGTCGTCGGTGAAATTTTCGAAACGGTGCACAGCGCCCGCTTCAACAAAAAGCACGTCTTGCGGTTTGAATGCCCGGCGTTCTTCGCCCTTCACAAATTCGCCCTGTCCGGACACGACGATGTAGAGCTCGTCTTTCGTATGCGGCTGTTGCGGATCGCTGCCGCGCGGCGCGTAAAGGCCCACCTTCATCGTGCCGTGATGGAGCGGATAGTCGAAGTGCGGACCGTTCGGGCGACTCGCGAGGGTAGCCGCCACGCTCGCCAGTGAGAACTGCCAGTCGGCTTCAGCCATGTTCTTGTTCCTTCTTCAATTCGGTTGGCGCGGAGTTAAATCTAGCTTGCCGCGATCGTACAAAAGGCAGCTCCCAATTCGGCGGGCTCCAGCGTTTCTCTCGCTGGCCGTCGCCGCACCGTAGTGCGTTTTCAGGCACGCTCGTCTTTCCCGTTATACGCGGGAAAGAAGCCAACCCACCGTGTCGCTACAGAACGATTTGAATTGCGCGCCACGCGATATCGAATGCACGCCGCGCATTGCCTGTTGGCATCGCTGGCGGCGCTTTCTGCTCGGCCTTGCAAGCAGCTGCAACACCCAGGATGATCAGCGCCGTCCGCGCCTGAGATTCAGTCATCTTGTGGTTACCAGCGTAAACGCGCACCATCAGATTTGCCCACTGTTCAGCTGCCATATCCTGCGCTTGTCCCACAGCGCCCTGAACCTGTCCAATCTTGTCGCCTATCGCCCACTTGATCTCATTGAAAAGTCTGTCTATTTCGTGTGCCATGCGCCGGTCCTTTCATCTGCTTTTCAAAATAAAGTCGGCGTGCGTTCGTAGCTCTCTCATTCATCGCGCACCGATAGCAAATTTTTGGCAACGCTTGCCCTGTGGTCAAGTAACAAAACGTTA
>JAYWHV010000140.1:0-3999 GCA_043777615.1 Burkholderiales bacterium
TGTCTGCACAACGCCAAGCTTCAGCGCGCTGCCGTCTATCGAGCGCGCCCGGGCGCTGTTGCCCTGCAGGCGCAGGGCGTTGATCGCTGCGCCATCAGCGAGCGAAAAATCCTGTTGTTGCGCGACGCCCGCCACTTCAAGATGCGCGCCGTCGGACACCGATGCATCGATCGTCTTTATGTTTACCGAATTGAGCGAAGCGGACGCGCCATCGGCCACCGAAATGGTGACCCGGTCGCCCGTCGCCGCATCCACCGAAAGGCGGGCACCGTCAACCACTTTGTAACGCTGCGACGCGACCGCTGTCGCCTTCACAACCGTTGCCCGCGCGCCGTCGCTCACGCTGAGCTCAAAGTCGCTGGCGCTCGCCTCCGCGATAGTCAAGGCGGCGCCGTCCGTTATCGTCGCACGAAACGCGTTGCCGCTCGCAGCATCAAGCTCGCCGCGCGCGCCATCTTTCAGGCTCAAGGCCCTGAGCGATGTGTAGTCAATTGTCACGACGACGCCGCTTTTAGTCGACGCAGAAGTCTTCGGCTGCATGCGGAGCAACAGGCTGGCACCGTCCACCTTCGCCTCCACCAGCGGCAGCAGGTTGTCATCGGTCTTCACCAGCACTTTTTGAGAAGCGCCGCGACGCAACACGACGCGGATGCCGTCCTGCGCAACGACCTTGTCGAACGCCGCTGCGACCACCGGTTGCTCAACGACATTGCCGGAACCGCGAACGGTTTTGCCGCTGCCCCAAGACCACGTGATGTGCGACTCGGCCGATGCCGGGGCCGCCGCGAGCGAAAAGGTAAAAGCGAACGCGATTGCAGCCAGCGTAATCAGCGTGGCTGGCAGACGAAATACGATGGGCGTTAGCTGGGACTTTGACGAAGCGGGCATGAGATTCTCCCTGAGTGGTTTGGGTATGGGAGAACGTTAGCGGGACGCGGCGTCCGGCGAAATGCGCGCGCGACGATTTGCGGATTCCGGGGATGAACCGGTTTACGGTCGCCCGAGGAACAAATAGGCACTGCGCCGCGCCCCGCTCGCGTGTCCGTAGCCTAGATAGAACGGGCCGATGGAGGTGTCGAGTCCGAGAAAAACGCTGCCCGCATAAATGCGTTTGGCCTCTGCATTCGGCGTGTTCGGCGCGTCGGTGGTGCCCGCCTCGAGCGAGCCGCCGACATAAATGCCGCGACCGAAGGCGGGCATCGTACCGATTTTGCGGAAAGCCATCAGCCGGAATAACGCGATCTGATCGGCTCGCAATTCGTTGGCGCTCAGGCCTGAAAGCTGAAGGAAGCCACCCAGTTCAAAGTACGGATACGCGGAGGCGACTTTGCTATACGAACCACCAAATTTGAGCGCTGCGTCAAACGTGTTTGCGCCGAATGTTTTGGCGTATTCCGACGACCACTGATAGCGCGAAAAATTGCTGCCTGCGCCGAACGAAGTCATGGAGCGATGCACGTCGGCTTCGACGCGATAGCCGCTGCGCGCGAACGTGGCTGAATCACGCTGATCAATCACCATGCTGGCCTGCACGCCGGATTCGTTCGAGCGCACGCCGGTGAAGCTCAAATCGCCAATCTTCGGCGAAATGCTGACCCGTTCGTACAGCGGGCCGACGCGGAATTCACCGTAGCGACCAAACGCGGTGCCAAGGTCGAGCGACACCCGCGAGTTGATGCCGCTGAACTGCGCAATCGGACGACTGCCGAGTCCGTTGCCGACGTTGGCAAGGCGGCGACGCTGCTCTGCACCGAGCGAAAGGAACAGCGTTTCGGACGGCAACAACGGCTGATAGAACTCGGTCGACAGGCGCTGCGAGCGCCCGATCTGAAACTCATTACGCCATTCGGCACCGAGGCTGTTGACCCAGCGCCGCGTGTGATTCGCGATGAAATTAAATTCACCCTGACCCTTGAAATCGGTGCCGAGATTCAGGCCAAAACGAAAGTAATTCGGCCCCCACGATTTCTCCTGGATGTTGAGCAGAAGCACGTTCCGATCGCGCTCGGTGACGATTCGGTAATCGAGCCGCTCAAAGTCGCCGCGACCATCAAGCCACGCGAGATCGCGCTCGAGCTGCGGGCGGTTATACGGCGAACCGGGCGCGAACGAAAGCTGCGCACGAATGGTGTCAGCGCTGGAATACGTGCCGCCTTCAACGCGAATTTCATCGATGCGGGAGGGCACGGCAGTGCGTCGCTGCACGACAAGCTGTTGCACGTAATCGGCGGGCTCCAGCGCATACGCCGACAACAGCGGCAACACGCCACGCGTGGCCTCGGCTCCGCGCTTCATGGCGTCGGCACCGAGGTTGAAATCGGTGGCGCTGATCTTCGCCAGATCGGGCACGATCAGGATGTCGGTGGACTTAAGCGACGCGAGCGACGTGCGTACATTTTGCTCGGTGAGGATGTTGAGCATTTGCAGCCCAACGCCCAGAATCGAGCCCAGTTCTTCGCGCGGCAACAGCGGCGAGCCGATGTTCACCGCGATGACGATATCCGCGCCCATCTTCCGCATCACGGCGACCGGCAAATTGTCGACCAGACCGCCGTCAACCAGCATTCGGCCCCCGATTTCAACCGGTGCAAACGCGGCGGGCACGCTCATGCTGGCGCGCATGACGGCGGCCAGTTCGCCGCGATCAAACACCACCGCCTCGCCGGTCACCAGATCGGTTGCAACCGCGCGAAACGGGATCGGCAATCGGTCAAACATCACGCTGTTCGGCAAGCCATCGGTCAAGTCCTTGAGTACGTTCTCAAGCCCGGTGGATGCGACCGCGCCGCGTCGCGCACGCAGCTCACCCTCGCGCATGCCGAACTCAATCGGCAACGAGAGCCGCAGATCGTCCGCCTTTCGCCGAAGCGACAGCTCTTCGCGTGGCGGGCGATCCGACAACACCGCGTCCCAGTTCATCCCGAGAATGCGCCGCTCCAGCTCGGCGGGCGTCATTCCGCTTGCGTACAACCCGCCGATGATTGAGCCCATGCTGGTGCCCGCGACGAAATCGATCGGTATGCGCGCTGCCTCGAGCTCTTTCAACACGCCGACGTGGGCAATGCCGCGCGCGCCGCCGCCCGAAAGCACGAGGCCGATTCTCGGGCGCGTGTAACCCGTGGGCCGCTTCACCGCATTGGTCAAATCTGCAGGGCTCGGCGTGTTGCCGGTCAAAACACGCGCCTCGTCCGGCGCTTTGGCAGGAACGGGCGTTTGCGCGAATGCCGGTGATGCAGAAATCGCCGAGGAAACAACGGCAACGAACGCAAGTGACGCTACAGCTTTCGTCTGAAATAACCGCTGCACCTGGGCTTGAATCCAAAAAAGGCAATTAATCGACTTCACTGGTTTTTCGCCTTTAGCCCAGGTGCGGCAACGGTTACCGCGATTAGTTATTTCTGATTTTCCGACAGAACGTCGAGTGTTCGCGAATGGAATTCCATACGATAAAGCATGAACGTGACAATCAGCGTGGCCGCAATGCAGAAGAGCGGCTGCACGAACCACATGAGCCCCGCCGCCGCGAAGTAGTAAGCGCGCATTCCGTGCGAAAAATTTTCGCCAGCGAGTTTCAATATGCCTGCTGCGCTCTTCGCGGCGATGTGATCGACCTCGGTGATTTTGTCTTTTGGCGCAATCGAACCAATCAGGATCGTCACAAAATTAAATTGCCGCACCGACCACGTAAATTTCACCAGCGCATAGACGAAGAGAAGGATCAAAACCACAATCTTCAACTCCATCAACTGCGCGCTGCTGCGCTGGGCAAACGGGAGATTCTCGAAAATTTCAGTGCTCTCCTCCACCGAGCCAAACAACGCCAGCAATCCGCCCAAAACGAGAATCGTCGTCGATGAAAAAAACGTCGCGCTATTGAGCAGATTGGCCACCAGTGCGGTGTCCACAATGCGGTTTTCCCGGGTCAGCGTTTGCTCAAACCAGCGTTCGCGCAACGGGTTCATCACATTCAACAGGCTGTGGCGGCCCGCACTGCGCCGC
>JAYWHV010000141.1:0-3993 GCA_043777615.1 Burkholderiales bacterium
CCGAAATTGCCGCGAACCGGCCGACCGAAAAGCGTGTGGTTGAAGTCGGCCATGAACCAGCCACCGGTGTCGGTCTCGGACACGCTCTGGTTGTTGCCTCGTGCGTTGCCGTTGGTGATGGACGACAGCGTAAAGTCACCGGGGCCACCGGAAGGGCCGCTGATGATGCAATTGCAGTAGATGTTGTAAGCCTGGGAGATCGCATTCAGATTCGGAATCACCCACGAAGTCGGCGTGCCGCCCGGTAAACTCAAGCCTCGCCCGAATCCGCTGATCGTCGTGCTGAGGCCGGCAACCGTTGTACCCGTTGGTGGTGCGAATATCGTATCGTTCTGATTGACACGACGAAACTCATAAGTATCGAACTTGAACTTTTTGTAGTCGGGGCCAAACTTGACACTCAACATGTCGGGTATCGCGTCCCACGCCACATTGAGTTGGGCGACATCGTTCGAATTGGTCGTACCCTGCGGACGGATCCGAATTTCGCTTGACGTGGTATTGGCAATGGTCGCGGCTTGAGTACCAGTAGTTGCAACCGGAACACCGACGATGGTGAGCGGGCCGCCAGCCTGAGTCACGTTGAACGGATAGGTGATTAGCGGCAAACGGTCGTTGGTGCGGAAATCGATCGCATAGCCATTGACGTTGAGCGCATCAAGGGTAGTTGTCGTCTGGATGGGGTTGCGGAAACGAGATTCAGCGCGCCCGATTTTGGCCGTGACTTTGAGCGCATCGCCGATGTTGTGCTCAAGAGTCAACGTCGGCTGCGTGAACTCGGTTGATAGTGCGTCATAGCGCGATTCGGCGCGGATGTCGACACCGTTGTAGGTGCCGTACAAGAGCGCGCCGCTGGGCGCGTAGGCCGTCGAGACCACGCTGGTTTGCGGTTTGCCGCCCTGCGACAACGTGCGACTAAAAGAGATTGCTTCGAGGTAATCCTCTTGCCGCGTCGCGTCGAGCTTTGAATACATCATGTCAAAGGTGACGAGCGTGCCTTGCTGCGGGCGCCACTGCAGGGCACCAGTCAAGCCGATGCGATCCTGATCGTGCGTCAGGCGACCGTAGCGCGGCAGGCGCGGCGCAAAATTGTTGGCATCAGATGCGGCGTTGTATGCGGCAGTGGCAGCGGCGCTGGCGGGTAGTCGGGCCACACCTTGCGCGGTCGGCCCACAGGTCGTAGCCGTTGATGTCGTTGGGTTGGCGGTCACGCCAACCGGTGCGCACCAACCGCCGGACGATGGGCCATTGTCCCAGCGCACCGAGCTGAAGCCCTCTTCAAGCACGCGACGCTTTGAATACGCGCCGGACAGCAGCGCGCCGAATTTTCCGTCGCCCCAGGTATTCGAAAGCAGGAACGCCGCTCTCGGGTCAATCTTGCCCGACAGGTCGTTGTAGCGCTCCTTGGCAGAGAACACCGCGGTTGCGCCCTTGTAGTCGAAAGGACGCCCGGATTGCAGGTCGACGGTCGCGCCCAGCGAGCCTTCGTCGACATCCGCAGTCGCGCTCTTGCGCACTGTGATGGAGTTGAAAAGCTCGGATGCGAACACATTGAAGTCAAAGCCGCGCCCGCGGTTGTTACCGCCTGAGCTGTCAGTGCCCCCAGTGGTCGCCAGCGCTTCCAGTCCATTAATGCGAACCCGCGTGAACTGCGATCCGAGTCCGCGTACAGTGATGTTCCGCCCCTCGCCTGCATCACGGGCGATGACTACGCCCGGAATCCGTTGCAGCGATTCAGCGAGGTTCGTGTCGGGAAACTTGGCAATGTCTTCGGCCTTCACCACATCTACGATACCGTTTTCTTCGCGCTTCTTGTTCAGCGCGCTCTCCAGTGAGGCGCGGAAGCCGGTGACGACTACGGTGTCAACTGCGGTCGCACCAGCGGCAGGCTTTGCGGGCTCGGCAGCAGGCTGCGATTGAGCCGAAACCGGGCTCATCATGGCCAGCAGCGCTAGCGCGATTGGCGATAGCAACAACTTATTGTCGTGCTTCATAAGTCTTTCCTCCTTTGAATTGAACATCTCTGACGCCTTCGCTTGTCGCGAGGCGCGTCACCTCTCGTGCCTGACCGGCTCCCACACCTCATGCGCCGCAGTAGGATCGATGCACAAAAAGCGCCTGATCCGTCGCGCTGATGTGCTCCCTCGTCTGGCGTCCTGCTCCTCTGCCAGCAAGACAAAACAAATGTATCACAGACATCACATGTCTGACATCTATTAACCCATGACCTCGCTGCGAGCTTCCGCGCGACGTCTTTTTCGCGAATTAAGAGCGACTTTGCGCCTGCGCGTGTCGAGCGCTGGTGAGCTCGTAGTCGTTACGGATGACGATGAGACCGGCGAACAGCGCGATTCAGGCCATCTCGCCAACCAAAGGAGACCGGGCCGTTAAGGCCATGGTGCAAACAGTTGCGTAAGCGGTGTTGTCTTACCGCAAGTGCGAGCGAAGCACAGTTCGCCGGCGACGATTTAAGACGCTTCTGCTACCCGACGCAGGCGCTCGCGACTGTTGGTCAGATGGATACGCATTGCCGCTTTGGCGGAATCAGAATCCTGACGCTCAATGGCGTCGAAGATCACGTTGTGCTCGCGATTGACGCGCTCCAGATATGCGCTTTTTTCTTCCTTCGCCAACTGCGGCGAATTGACCCGGGCGCGCGGAATGAGCGTTGTTCCCAGGTGTCGCATCAGTTCGAAGAAATGCGGGTTTTGCGTGGCCTCGGCGATTGCAAGATGAAACCGGAAATCAGCTTCAATCGTGTCCAAACCGGTGGCGGCACAACGAACAAAATCGTCGATTGCCGCTTGCATTTCGGCCAGCTGCCGCAGGTTACGACGCGCCGCGGCGAGGCCTGCAGACTCCGTTTCCAGGCTAACGCGAAGCTCAAGCACGTTGACGATATCGACAACTGTTTCCACGTCGACAGGATCAATGCGAAACCCGGGACCTTCAGGTGGCGACTCACTGACGAAGCTGCCGATTCCATGCTGTGTCACGACCAGCTGAGCCTGCTGCAAACGCGAAATTGCTTCTCGAACGACTGTCCGGCTAACGCCGTGCTCGACCATGATTTCGGCTTCGGTTGGCATACGCATACCGGCAGCGTACGTGCCGTCTTTGATTCGGGCTTGCAGCGTGGAGACTAGCTCGACCGCCAGGCTGCGGCTTTTGCGTAGGGTTCGAGATGCTAGTTGTGTGGTCATCCGCGCACTTTCTAGGTCTTTGACATTGTTAGACAACCGACGTGCCTTTTGAATGGTCATTCTAGTGCTGCGCGCTTTGCGCTCACGCTCGATGTTCAGCCGCGCCGGCGGTTTAGTGTGCTCACACCCGGGCAGAATTCATTCGTCCCTCTTCGATGGCTCTCCGCGTGTGCCCGTCGTCTGCCTGGTTGGGGCGACAGACCGCGCGCATCCGCCTATCGCCGGAGCCGCAGCGCATGCGACACCATCAAACTGCTGTTGACTCTTCGCCGCGATGTACTAACATTACGGCAAATGTTAGCGCTACCATTCCAGCTTTCTTCAATTGGCCCTCTGAGCATGACCGCGCCTGAACCCAGTCACCGAGCGTTTGCGGTCAGGCACCGAAAGAGGACTCAGCTTGTTGTATGATAACTGACAAATAGACCCCGTTACAAATTCGAAAATGTCGATCAAAATCAACCGCTTACTGCTAACAGGCGCTGCTGGCGGCCTTGGCAAGGTGCTGCGTCCGCGACTGGCATCACTGGCAAGCCATTTACGGCTTTCGGATGTCTCGAACCTCGGCGATGCCGGCCCGCACGAGGAGTTGATGCCGTGCGATCTTGGTGACTTTGATGGGATGCTCGCGCTTCTCGACGGCGTAGATTCTGTCGTACATCTGGGCGGCATGTCGATTGACGGCCCGTTTGAGCCGATCCTGAATGCCAACATTCGTGGTGTTTACAACCTGTACGAAGGCGCACGCACCAAGGGCGTGAAGCGCATCCTTTTCGCCAGCTCCAACCAC
>JAYWHV010000142.1:0-14364 GCA_043777615.1 Burkholderiales bacterium
GCTTGGTCACAATGACCGGTTTGTCTTGCCCCATGCGATGCGCGCGGGCGGTGGCTTGCGCTTCCACAGCTGGGTTCCACCAGGGGTCGTAGTGGATGATGGTGTCTGCGGCGGTGAGGTTGAGGCCGACGCCGCCGGCTTTGAGGCTCAGCAGAAACACGCGGGTTTTGCCTGCCTGAAAGTCAGCGATGGGCGTATCGCGATCGGTGGTGTCGCCTGTTAACAGTGAGAAGGCGATGCCTTGTGTGTTGAGCATCTCAGCGATGAGCGCGAGCATGCTGGTGAACTGCGAAAAGATGAGCATGCTGCGGCCCTCTTCGAGTAGCTCGGGAACGTGAGTGCCAAGCCACTCAAGCTTGGCGGAACCTGCGGTGGCGATGTGTTTTTTCGCGCCGGGAAGCTTTACCAGCCGTGGGTCGCAGCAGACTTGACGCAGTTTCAACAAGGCGTCAAGGATGTGAATCGTGCTGTTCTTCAAGCCTTTTTTATCGATTACTTTTCGGATGTCTTCGTGAATCGCGGTGCGCAGTGATTCGTACATATCGGCCTGCGCGGTCTCTAACTCGATCCAGCGGGTGTACTCGGTTTTTGGCGGCAATTCTGTGAGCACCTGATCACGACCGCGGCGAAGGATGAAGGCGCGGATTCGTGCCTTTAATTTCTTCATCTGCTCGCTGTCGGCGCGCTGCTCAATCGGATGGCGGAAGATGCGATTGAAGCCTTCAAGATCGCCGAGCAAACCGGGAATCAACACGTTGTAGATCGCCCACAATTCACCCAGATGGTTTTCCATAGGCGTGCCGGTGAGCGCGATGCGTTGATGCGCCTTCAGTGCTTGCGCGGATTGGTAAGTCTTTGCTTTCGCGTTCTTGAGCGTTTGCGCTTCGTCGAAAACGACGACGTCCCACTCGATGTCAGCGAGCATTTTTTCGTCCCGTTGCAACAGCGGATAGCTCGTTAGAACGATGTCGGCACCGACGAAAGCTTTGGCGTTTGAGCTGCGCTCAGCGCCATGATGGCGATGGATTTTTAGTGTGGGTGCAAAGCGCTCGGCTTCACGTTGCCAGTTGGAAAGAACCGAGGTCGGGGCAATGATGAGGTGGGGTTTGCGCGCAGGCGGTACTTCGACGGACTCCGCGCGAACGCCAACCGGGAGTCCTCGCAATCGATGCAAGTGCGCCAGGGTCTGGACGGTTTTGCCGAGACCCATGTCGTCGGCGAGAACGCCGCCCATGCCCAGCTCATGCAAATGCGCGAGCCACGCCAGGCCGTGATTTTGATAGGGCCGAAGCGTTGCGCTAAACCCGTCCGCGACGGAAACGGGAAGCAGTTCTGACCCACTGCGCAACCGCTCGCGCATCGTCAGCCACGCCGGATGATCGCGACCAAAATACTGCACCGTGTCATTCGGCAAATCGGGCATGAGCGCGGCTTGTAGCATGCTGATTTCACCGACGCTGCCGCCCTGAAACCACTCGAACACTGGCGTCAAAATGGCGGCGATGCGATCACCGGGAATGCGGACGACTTGCGACGTTTTCACACGATCAGGCACGGGCACCGAGAGCAACACGTACTCCACCGTTGGCAGCGCCTTGAGCCATTGCTCGGGATCGCTTTGTGCTGCGATCAGCTTGGCCAGCGCGGGTGCCATGTCGACGCGTTTGCCGTCGACATCAACACCCAGTGACAAGCGGAACCAGCCGTTTTCGTTACCGGGTGAAAGCTCCAGTGAGGGTTCGGGAATGTCTTCCATCGAGATCGGAAATCCCGCTTCGATTTCGATGGCGAAGCCCGCCATTTGCGCATCCGCTAGCACTGCCGGGCCACGACCTGACCAGTCATGATCCGGCAAACCCCAGAGCGATTCACGCAGCGCTTTGATGTCCTTGGCATAGGCGAGTGACGGCTCGATGCGATCGGCGAGGTAGAGCAGGCGCGGCATGCGCATTTCCCAGCGCGATTCGACGCGCACGTTGCGCAGGCGCTGGCTCAGTACTTCGCGCCCCACGCGCTCCTGCTCAACCGCGTGTTCGAGGCCGTTGCGTTGATACGGCAACAGCTTGCCGTCCGGATAGCGGAACAACAATTGAACGGCGGGGAACACTCTGCTTTGCAGGCTTGAATTGCGGCCCCATCCCACCGATACATCGAACTCGACAAGCGCGAAACGCAGCACGGGCGAAGGCACCGCAAGCGGCGCTTCAACATCGCTCACCGTCGGGCAACGTGGAATCGCGTTGAAGTCCGGCAACTCGCGCAACGCATCAGCAACGAACGCCCAGGCGCTGCTGTCGTCGGCTTTAAGCGGTGGCAGTGCGACGAGGCGGGCGAGCGTCGTTGCGCTGACTTTCGTTTGCAGCGGACGCAACACATTGTGCTGCGTATCGATCACCAGCGGCGGGTCTAGCGCAATGATCGGGAGTGTTGATTCGGGGTCACGTCCAAGCGTCTTGGCACGCAACGCAACGCGCACGCCGAGTGGCGTTTCAATGTCGTCCCACGCCAGCGTCATCGGCTCCGCATCCGCCTGCTTCAAGGCTTCAGCCAGAGTCGGCACCTCTGCCGATTTGAGTGCCCTGGTTCGCGCCTCGGTGTCGGTGAAGCCGACAGGTGCGATCCACATGCGCTGTGTTTCGAGCGCCATCTTCAGGAGTTGCGCGCCGATCACGCCGTTCAACTGCAGAATAGGGCGCGACGACTGCAAACCAATCGTGGCCGCCAGCATGCGCAAAATCGGCTCGTCTTCCGGCGCGACATAACTGGGTGTTGCGTGGTTGTGGTTGATCCAGCTCAGGGACGCCGCCTGCACGTTGAGCTTGGTCTCGCCGCCTTTCATTTTGCGTGCTTTGGCGATGGTGATTTCGCCGCGCTCGGTGAGCAGATAGGCGACGAAATCGGCGGCCGGTTTTGCGTCGGGAGATGCGCCTTTTTCTCCGGGCGCGGGTTGGTCAAAACCAGCGCGCAGCCAAAGCGACAGATCAGGTGATAGGCCAGTGCGTAAGGTGGTCGAGGCAGGGCCGTCTTGCACGATGGCCGGCGGCGAATAGGACGAGGCGCCCTCGCCGATTTCGTCTGCCTGCTCGCCGGTCAGGGTGCCGCTTCTCTGCGGCTGCATGGTCGTCCACAGGTAGGCCAATCCAGCGCCATGTTTGCAATTGAAGTGAACGGGGCAGGTGCATTCGGCGGCGAAGATGTCAATGCCGAATTCGAAGAACTCCATCTCGACAGTGGTCGTGTACGGTTCGCTCTCGGTACCTTTGACCGCAGCAACGAGATGCCATACGCGCTCCTCGTCCATCTGCGCGGACGTGATTTGAATGCGCTTGTCGGTGACGTAGCTGATGCCGTTCCGGAAACCCTGCTCACCGAATTCTTTTTCGATATCGATGCGGGCGGCTTGAAGGTCAAGGGCTTCGCGCTTGGCGCGGGAGGGGGTTTGAGACACGCTTTAGTGCGCCTCGTCCCAGTTCGCGCCCACGCCAACATCGGCAACCAATGGCACACGCAACTTCGCAACCGACGTCATTTTCTCAGCCAATTCCACTCTAACTCGCGCCAACTCATCCTCCGGAACCTCCAGCACCAATTCATCATGCACCTGCATGATCAGTTTGGAGCGCAGCCCGGACGTTGCAAGCCATTTGTCTACGGCAATCATCGCGAGTTTGATGAGATCGGCCGCCGTGCCCTGCATCGGCGCATTGATTGCGGCGCGTTCTGCTCCCGCGCGACGTGGGCCGTTGCCGCCGTTGATGTCGGTGAGCGTGAGGCGGCGACCAAACACCGTTTCCACATAGCCGTTGGCGCGGGCGGACTCACGCGTGGCCTGCATGTATTCCGCAACGCCAGGATAGCGTGCAAAATACTTGTCGATGAACTGCTGCGCGGCGTTTCGCTCAATGCCAAGCTGCGACGCCAGACCGAATGCGCCCATGCCGTAGATCAGGCCGAAGTTCACGGCCTTTGTGTAGCGGCGCTGCTCGCTCGTGATCTCCTCAATCGGGAGACTGAAGATGTCAGCCGCCGTAGCTTTGTGAATGTCGAGACCCTTCGCGAATGCGTCCAGCAGCGACGGGTCTTGCGAGATGTGCGCCATGATGCGCAGCTCGATTTGCGAGTAGTCTGCGGACACGATCTTGCTGCCCGGTGGCGCGATGAAAGCCTTCCTGATTTCGCGGCCTTGCGGCGTGCGCACAGGGATGTTTTGCAGATTCGGCTCGTTGCTCGACAGGCGTCCGGTGATCGCTGTGGCTTGCCCATAGTTGGTGTGAACGCGGCCCGTGTTCGGGTTCACCATCTTTGGTAGTTTGTCGGTGTAAGTGCTTTTCAGTTTCGACAGCGAGCGATGTTCGAGCAAGAGCTTCGGCAGCGGAAAGTCTTCTGCAAGTTCGCTCAGTACCTCTTCGTCGGTCGATGGTTGGCCCGTTGCGGTTTTGCGTTTGACTGGCATCCCAAGCTTGGTGAAGAGAATTTCACCAAGCTGTTTGGGGGAGCCAAGGTTAAACGGCTGACCGGCTAACTCGTACGCTTTCTGTTCAAGTTCGTTGACCTGTAAACCGAGCTCATGCGACTGCTTTTGCAGCAGCGCGCCGTCAACGAGCACGCCATTGCGCTCGATGCGCACAAGCACTTCGCGTGTCGGCAACTCGATGGATTCGTATATGTATTTGAGCTTGTCGTCCTGGGCGACTTGCGGCCAGATTTCGTTGTGCAGACGCAGTGTGACGTCAGAGTCCTCCGCGCTGTATTCGGTCGCGGCCTCAATGCTGACTTCGTCGAAGCCAATCTGCTTTGCACCTTTGCCAGCGACGTCCTCAAACTTGATGGTTTTCTCGTCAAGAAAACGCATCGCCATCGAGTCCATGTCGTGTGGCTTGTGGCTTTCCAGCACGTAGTCTTCGAGCAGCGTGTCGTGCACGATTCCACGCGCCTGAATGCCGTGATTCAAGAGGACATGCTCGTCGTATTTGGCGTTTTGCGCGAGCTTTAATTTACTCGCGTCTTCGAACCACGGTTTGAGCTTGGCGAGCGTCGCGTCAAACGGCAATTGTTCGGGCACACCGGGGTAGCGATGTGCCAGCGGAATGTAGACGGCCTCGAAGGGCGTCCACGCGAACGAGAGGCCAACGATCTTAGCCAACATCGGTTCGAGGGATGTGGTTTCGGTGTCGAAGCAGGTGAGTTCGGCGGCGTTGAGGGCAGTGACAAGATCATCGAGATCAGCTTCGGTCAAGATCGTTTTGTACTGTCGAGGTTTCTTCAGCGAAGCTCTTGCAACGACCGCGGGCTCAGATGACGCGGACAGCGAATGCTGCGAAGAAAAATCCAGCTCACTGGTAGTGCCGCTTTGTTGTGCCGTGGTTTCCTGGCCAGAAGAAGTCGCTGCGGCCGTCGCACGTACTTCGTTGGCCATCCCCTTGAACTCAAATCGTTCAAAGAAACCGAGTAGCGCCGGCTTGTCCGCAGGCGCAAACACAAGTGAGTCCGGCGCATACGGCAACGTCAAATCACATTTCACAGTAAGCAGCTGTTTCCCTTTCGGCAGCCACTCCAGCGCGTTGCGCAGGTTCTCGCCAACCACGCCGGTGATCTTGTCAGCGTTCGCAACAATCGCGTCGAGCGTGCCGTGTTCCGTGAGCCATTTCACGGCAGTTTTTGGCCCCACTTTCGGAACCCCGGGGACGTTGTCGACGGTATCGCCGATGAGTGTCAGGTAGTCGAGAATTTGCTCGGGTTTGACGCCAAACTTGGCAACGACGCCTGCTTCATCGAGCAGTTCGTTGGACATCGTGTTCTTGAGCGTGATGTGTGGACTCACGAGTTGCGCGAGGTCTTTGTCGCCCGTAGAGACGACGCATTCGATGTTGGCCGCTTCGGCCTGACGTGCCAGCGTTCCGATTACATCGTCCGCTTCAACGCCGCTTTCAACAATCAGCGGCCAGCCCTGCGCCTTGATAATTTCGTAGAGCGGTGCGATCTGCGGGCGCATGTCATCGGGCATCGGCGAGCGGTTCGCCTTGTATTCGGGATACCAGTCGTCGCGGAATGTTTTGCCCGGTGCGTCGAAGATGACGGCGAAGAAATCCGGCTTCTCTTTATCGACCAAAAGCCGCAGCATCGAAAGTACTCCGCGAATCGCACCAGTCGGTTCGCCTGCCTTGGTGCGCAGGTCCGGCAGCGCGTGAAATGCGCGGTAGAGATATGATGAGCCGTCAACAAGAACGAGCTTTTTACGGGAATCAGACATGGCGGCGAATTTTGAGAGCACTAAGGCAAAGATTGAGCAGCTGAAGAGCGCGGTGGGCGAGGCTGACTTGACGCCGGGGCAGGAGGCGTGGCGTGCGTTGCAGATTATGTCGGAGTTCGTCTATGCGACCGAGAAGCTGCGCCCCGTTCAGCCTGCGGTGTCGATCTTTGGCTCGGCGCGTATCAAGGCGGACAACCCATGGTATCAGCGATCAATCGCCATCGCGCGGCTGTTGTCGGACTCGGGATTCAGCGTCATTTCCGGAGGCGGGCCCGGGATCATGCAGGCTGTGAACGAGGGGGCTTTTGCCGGCAAGAGCCTGTCCATCGGCCTGAACATTCAGTTGCCGCATGAGCAGAGCGGCAATGCGTTTCAGGACATGGGGATTTCGTTCAAATATTTTTTCAATCGCAAGCTTGCGTTTGTTCGCACTTCGGCTGCGCTCATTTGTATGCCGGGTGGGTTCGGGACGCTTGATGAATTGCTTGAGGCTCTAACCCTGATTCAGACGGGAAAAGCCCGGCGCATTCCGATCATTTTGGTGGGTCAGGAGTTCTGGGGCGGTTTGCACGACTGGATGCGGGCGACACTCTTGCGCGACAAGCTGATCTCTCCGGGCGACATTGAGCTGATGCAAATCATGGAAGAACCGCAGGAAATCGTTGACGCGATTTTTGATGCCTACGAGCGCATGGGCTTGCGGCCGACGAAAGAAGAGCGGCAGCAGATTTTGGGGATTTAGGTGCGAGCGGTCGGGAAACAGCTTTGTCTTACAAGCGCCACTGCATCTGGGCTAGACAAGAATTTATGCACAGAGTCGACTTGTGCCTTAATTTGCAGTCTAGCCCAAATCAAACGGTCGTTGCAGCGTAAAGCTGTTGCGATCTGGCCGTGCTGAACATTGACGTGGCGCTGGCCAAACGGCTGGCACAAGAGACAGGCGCGTTGCTGCACAAGCTCCGACTGACATCAAGCCTTGAAGGACGAGCGCTGGGCGATGCTGGCGACGAGCAGGCGAACGCCTTTCTGCTGCGTGAACTTGCCGCGCATCGCCCAATGGATGCCGTGCTGTCCGAGGAGTCGCACGATGATCGCGTGCGACTGAACTCCGCGCGTTTGTGGATCATCGATCCGCTGGACGGGACGCGCGAATACCGTGAGCAACGAGACGACTGGGCAGTGCATGTCGCGCTGGTCGAAAACGGTGCGGTCATTGCGGCCGCTGTCGCGCAACCGTCGCGCGGCGAAGTCTTTTGTTCGGCTCCGACGGCGACCCCTGTGCTCTCAAAACGCGTCATCGTGGTGAGTCGCTCGCGTCCACCCGCGCGGGCAACGGCGATTGCCGACGCGCTCGGCGCCACGGTTGAGCCGCTGGGTTCTGCCGGAGTGAAGGCGCTCGCCGTGGTGCGCGGCGAGGCGATAGCCTACGTCCATGAAGGCGGCCTTAACGAATGGGACGCCGCTGCGCCCATCGGCGTGGCGCTGGCGCACGGGCTGCACGTGTCCGATTTGCAGGGCCGTGCGATTGTGTTCAATCAGCACGATGTGGTGCTGCACGCCGGGCTGGTGCTGTGTCGATCCGAATGGGCGGCGGCGATTCTGGCGCTTACGAAAACGTAGTGGTATGGAGCGGCTCGCGCAGACGGCCACTGCGACCTGCAAAGGCTAAATCCGTAACCGCTCCACCACGCGCCCGGCCTGCAAATGTTCGCTGATGATTTCGTCCACATCAGCTTCGGTTTCGTAGTGGTACCAGACCTCTTCGGGGTAGACAACGATGATCGGGCCTTCTTCGCACCGATCAAGACAACCCGCGTTATTCACGCGCACTTTTCCCTGACCTGATAAACCGAGCGATTTGCACTTTTTCTTTGCGTAGTCGCGCAGATCGCTGGCACACCGCTCGCCGCACGAAGGCCTTCCGTCGTCGCGTTCGTTGGTACAGAAAAAAACGTGATGTTTGTAGTAACTCATAATGACTGCTTCGACAAAATTTATGCTGAATTATGGCTGGCCCGCTTGCTCACCTCCGCGTTCTCGATCTTACCCGCGTGCTTGCAGGGCCCTGGTGTACGCAAACGCTGGGCGATCTCGGGGCCGACGTCATCAAGGTGGAGCGGCCCGACACCGGTGACGACACGCGCGCTTGGGGACCCGCGTGGCTCAGCGACGGCGAGGGCCGGGACACCAGCGATTCAGCCTACTTCTCCAGCTGCAATCGCAACAAACGCTCGCTCACTGTGGACATTTCGAAGCCGGAAGGCCAGGCACTGTTGCGTGACATCGCAGCGAAGTGCGACATCCTCGTAGAGAACTACAAGTTGGGAGACTTGAAGCGTTACGGCCTCGATTACGCGGCGCTTGCCAACATCAATCCGAAACTTGTGTATTGCTCAATCACCGCCTATGGACAAGACGGCCCGTACGCGCAGAGGCCCGGTTACGACCTTCTGTGTCAGGCCGAAGGCGGTCTCATGGCAATCAATGGTCATGCCGACGTGGAAGACGGCGGCCCCGGTGGTGGGCCGGTCAAGGTGGTCATCGCCGTCACCGACGTGCTTTCGGGCCTCAACGCGACAATCGCCATCCTCGCGGCCATTGAGGCGCGTCACACGACCGGAACGGGCCAGCACATCGACATCGCGCTGCTCGACTCGATCGTGCAGTTTGGTGCGAACCAGATCGCGACCTATTTCATTACCGGCAAAGTACCGAAGCGCGTCGGCAATGCGCACGTCAATCTCGCTCCGTACCAGTCGTTCAAAACCGGCGACGGCTACATGATCGTAGGCGCAGGCAATGACGGCCAATGGCGCAAACTCTGTGACGCGATGGGCGCAGCCGACATGGCGTTTCGACCGGAATACCTCGAAATGAAGGATCGCAATGCCAATCGTGGACAGCTGGTGCGCGATATGGAAGCGATCCTGACCAAACATCCGACACAACACTGGCTCGACACTTTTGCCAGCCTGGGCATCCCGCACGCACCGATCAACACCTACGATCAGGTGTTCGCGCATCCGCAGGTTCAGCATCGTGGCCTGCGCATGACAATGGAGCGTCCGGCAGAGCAGGGCGGTGGCACGATCGCGATGGTGAAAAGCCCCATTCGCATGAGCGATACGCCGGTCACCTATCGCTACGCACCGCCGGTTAAGGGTTCCAGCACGGAGGCGGTGTTGCGGGACGTGCTTGGCAAGACTGATAAAGAGGTAGCAGCACTAAGCGCCAAAGGCGTTGTTTAACGCCGCAACAACGCGTCGCGAAACGCTGGATACAACACCATGTTGCCATGAGCGCTAAGGTGATCGCCGTCAAAAAACAGCGGTTTGCCGTCGACGACAGCGCTGCAGGTTTCATCCGGACATAGGAGCGGAAACGGATCCCAAATGCTGATCGCAGGACTTGCCGCCGCCAGCTCGCGCATGCTCGCGAGCATCGGTCCGCGCAGCGCTTCCAGATCTGCGCGAGGCTGAACGATTCCGCCGCGACAAATCGGATTGCCCGCATTGAACCAGTCGGCGCAGCGGAACGTCGGGCTTTTGAAGATGGGCTTCGGCGCCTCAAACAAAATTCTCACACCGGGTGCGGCCAGTGGGGTCAGCCACTCCGGGGCTTCCGCGCGCGCCTGTTGCGCCCATGTTTTTGCAGTATCGCTTCTCGCAGTGGCAAGCACTTCTTTTTCGTCAAATGCGGCCCACTGGTCAGCGTAACGCCATTGTCGAAGCGACGCCAGGAACACCACGTCGCCTGATTTCGCGAGGCCCTTGACGTCGGCGACTGCTGCTCGCGCGAACTCGATACAGCCGGGCGGATGGCCCACTGTCATTGGCATTTTCAGATCAAGGAATCCGCAGCCCGCCGAGGTGTAGACATTGACAGCGATACCCGTCTCGGCCGCCAGGCGGTCAAACATTGGCAGGTAGGCCGTCGCGTGCGAGTCACCGATAGCAAAAAGCTTTTCCGGTCCGACCGCGACCGGACATCCCGAGGGCACGTACGAGATCACCTGCCCACCGGCCAGGGCACGATATGCCATTTCCACTTTGCACAACGCCTTTAGCCCAGAGACGGGCGGCATGCGATTGGTGACATACCAATCTGTTGAATTGCGTGACACGACAGACAAGCCTAGCACCGGCTGCGAAGCGAAGAGCCCCTTCATGACTCCCCAGCCTGCAACCAGCGCGACCAGGAACAAGGCAACCCGGAGCATCGGTGTAAGTCGTTGCAGTGCAGGAAGATGGCGAATCGGCAATTCAATCCATCGGTATGAGGCAATAGCCAACGCGAAGGTGATGACAACGGCGACGAGCTGATTGAGCCATTGGTCGAGGCCAGTTGTCCATCGCAACAACACGTATACCGGCCAATGCCATAGATACAACGAGTACGAGCGCTTGCCAATCCATACCAGGGCCGGATGTGCAAACAGTCGACGCAATGGATGAGCCACATCGGCCTGCGCGCCTCCGATCAAAAGTGCTGCGCCGACCACGGGTGGCACGCCCCAAAACCACGGAAACTGCGTACTGTTCGCATACACGAAGGTCACCCCAATAGCCGCGATGCCAAGCCACGGCGCAACATTTGCGAACAACCCGCGCCGGGTTCGCGCGCCAGCGCTGTTGGCCGTCATCTGAAACAGGGCCACCCCGATCGCCAACTCCCAGAAACGAAACACGATGCCGTAAAACGCGGATGTCGGCGCGTTCTTCATTGCCCAAATGCAGCCTACCAGCGAGGCAATCCCAAGTCCAATCAAGCTGGCCGCAGCGATGCGGCGTGTCAGAGTGCGCCGCGCGGCAACCCAGAGAAAAAACAGGAACGGAAACACGAGATAAAACTGCTCCTCGACGCCGAGCGACCAGGTGTGCGTGTATGGATTGAATTCAGCACGCGGCGCAAAGTAGGTGTCGGCATTGGTTTGAAGCACCCAATTGCTGAGGCCGTAGAACGCGTATAGGCCGGTACGGTCGTTAAACTCACTCAGCCAGGCGCGCGGCACAAACAGTATTGCAAACAGCGCTGTCGTCAGAAGCACCAGAATCAGCGCAGGGGCGATGCGCGCCAGACGGCGTGCGTAGAAAAACGCGACAAAGCGGTCAAACCGGAGCAGGTGGCCATCTCGTTCGCTGGCAACGTTCGCCAGTGAAGCGCTCACCACAAAGCCCGAGATTACGAAGAAGACATCCACGCCAACGAAGCCACCCGGCAGCAGTGTTGCGCTCAGGTGATAGAGCATTACCGAGACGACGGCAAGCGCACGCAGGCCGTCGATGTCGTTGCGATAAGCCGACGTTGTGGACATCGTCAAACTGACTTCAAGAGACCGGCGTCAGCGCGAACCACGAATCGACGTTCAATCTCCTGCCATTCGGTACCGCAAGCTTCGAGCCTCGCGCACATGCGGGGCATCGCGGGATCGACCGGCCAATTGCTTTCATCGGCTGCTCCACGATACATACCCAACCATTCGCGGCTCGAAAGATTTCGCCACTTTGTCAAGCCGTCATCGGGCAAAGCTAGCGAATCGGTTTGCCACAAACCGCGTCCATGCGCAGGCGAGAGTTCTGACGGAATCGCTACGTCCTCAGATGGATGAAAAACGTAGCCGCGCGCCAAGGCGTAGTTCTCAACATCCAATTGATCCGGCGAGCGTATCTCGCCGCATGAACTTTCCAGCCAGCGGGCAATCGCGGCGCGGCCGAATTCGGTATGTCCGAGGTCCGTCTGCCGGGTCGTCATCTTGCCGAATTTGTCGCTCATGCGATCAAACGCGCGCGGGCCGATACAGCCGTCAATGCCCAGTTCTGGCCGGAGATTCAGGTAATACTTGACCGTCACTTCGAGCGTCTCGATCACGCCGTCGTGTCGCAGTAGCACGATGTCGAATTCGCCCAGCGTGCGACCGCCGTTGCGCACTATCAAGCCTCGTGTGGATGCCCGCACATCGGGGCGTGTAGCCTGCCAGAAAAGTACAAATTTCTCGAATGTATGACCGAGCGGCGTGTTCACAAGTGGGTCGCCTAGTGCATGCCTGAGCGCCTCGGGCGCGCGATCCTGGAGGTGTAACCAGTCGGCGCATCGGACCAATTCACGGGCCGACCATGCGTCGCTGCGAAGGCGCCCCTGCCACGCAGGATTGGCGGGTTCAAACAACGAAGGCGAACCAATCGACCATGCCAGGCGGCGCACGTCGCCGTCCTGAAATGTACGCATCAGGCGCAACGATTCGTCAAGCGAAGTTCGCACTAATTCGATCGCGCACTAAAGCTTCAATACGCGCTTCAGAAATGCGCCAATCGCCTCAATTTCCTCCGCGCATACCGAATGTGGCATACCGTATTCGTGCCACTCGATTTTGTAGCCATGCGTTTCCAGCCGTGCCTTCGACAGCTTTGCCAGCGATACGGGAATTACCGGATCCATCGATCCGTGTGCCATGAAAATCGAAATGTCGCGATTGGCTGGCGACGCCTCCGTGCCTACCGATTCAACGCACGCAAGATAGGTTGAAAGCGCCATGATGCCGCCGAGCTTTTCGCTATGACGCAGTCCGGTTTGCAAGGCGATAACGCCACCTTGTGAAAAACCTGCAAGCACGATGCGCTCGGATGCAATGCCTTTGCTACGCTGATAGGCGATCAGTTCGGCGATTGCGGCCTGACTTTTGCGAACGCCTGCTTCATCGGCACGCTTGTCGATCTCGGCAGACGCGATGTCGTACCACGCGGGCATGACGTATCCGCCATTGATCGTAACCGGCATCGATGGTGCATTCGGGAACACAAAGCGCACGCCGTGCCCCGTTGGCAAACCAAGCTCCGGCACAACAGGAACAAAATCATTGCCGTCAGCTCCGAGACCATGCATCCAGAGGACGCATGCAGTGGCAGGTGAAGTGGGGTCAATCGTGATGCAGTCGAGCATGAGGGGCGGCGGCAGAGGTGAACGGGTTGAATCCGATTTTAGGCCCCTTGGTTCACCTCGCGATTTCGACCTGCCTGGTTAGCAGCACAGCGCGGTCAGCGCACCAACGCCCCGAGCCGGTCAATCGTCACGAAGTCGACATAGCCGCTTCCGCCGCGCTTCAGGTCGGAGAAGTCAACACTGTAACCACCCAGATCCATAGCGCGAAGACCCCTCAAAGCCGTTGACAGCGCCTCCGGCGATCCGGTGCCCTTTAGGCGTTGCAAGCCCGCAATCAGCACCCGTGCGGTGACATAGCCCTCGAACGACCGTGCTCCGTAATCTGGCGACGGCTTTCCCGCTTTCAGTTTCAGGAATTCGCGGATCACCGGCAGAGAGGTTCGAGTATCGATCGGCCCGACTGTTGAGGCGACGTAGCCACGTACCTGCTCTTTGCTCAGTTGTTTTTGTAAGTACGCGACGTCAACAGGCGACGGGCCGACCAGCATCGCGTTGCCGCCGCGCTTTTTGTAGACCTTGATGAATTCGGCTGCCGGCGAGGAAATCGCCGCCAGAAAAATGGCCTGGGCGTCCGCTTTGAGAAGCGCCGTCACCGCAGGTTCGATGTTCCCGGTGATTCGGTCATACGGGCTGCGCGCGATCAGTTCGACCTTGTACTTTGGGGCTAGCTGCGCGGCACTAGCGAGCAGGTCACGACCATAACCATCGTCCTGGTAAAGCACGGCGATTCGTGTCAGTCCCATGCTGCTCAACTGGGCGAACAGCTGATTGACCTCGTCGGCGTAGCTTGCTTTGGTCAAGAAGATTCCTGGTTGCCCAATCACCGTGTTCGCACCAGAGCTGGGCCCCACAAGGGAGAGGCCCGTATCTGACAAGACACCGGATTTGATGAGCGCTTCTGCGTTGGCAGTGCCAACCGTTGCTGCAAGGGCAACGGGATTTTCCCTGGCGATTACCTCCCGTGCCAGACGAACGGTTTCATCGGGCTTATATCCGTCGTCCATCGTCACCAGTCGTATGAGTGAGCCGTTGATCCCGCCAGCGGCATTGACCGAGTCAAATCCGAGTCGTAAGCCCGCCGTGTAGGCCTTGCCCGAGCTTGCCTGGACGCCTGTCTGTGGCGCAATCTGCGCCACTACGATGTCTTTGGCATGAACTGTGAGCGCGGCGAAAAGCAG
>JAYWHV010000143.1:0-3983 GCA_043777615.1 Burkholderiales bacterium
CAGGCCTTGGTGTCGGTCAGGCCCAGTTCTTTGTCAATTCAGTCAACACCCGAACGACGGGGCTTGATCTCACACTGGCGCACAAAACCGAGATCGGCAAAGGCAAGTTGTCGACTTATCTGGGTATGAATTTCAGCAAGACGGAGGTCACCGGAATCAAGGCGCCGACGTCTCTCGCTGGGTTTGAGGACGTGTTGTTGTCTGAACGCGAGCGTTTGTTCATCGAGCAGGGCGGGCCGCGCCGTAAGGCGACACTTGGCTTCGAATACACGCAGGGACCGTGGGAAGCGAATTTGAAGGTCATTCACTTCGGTTCACAAACGCTGGGCACCTTCTCGGGCACGGTGAATGGGGTACCCAATGCGTATTACGCGCCGAAAACCTCGGCTGATCTCGCGTTCACCTATGCGTTCGACAAGAACACCAAGGTCACAGTCGGCGGCAGCAATATCTTCAATATCAAGCCATCGAAGCAGGACGCCAACGAAACCGACAACGGCTTCATTTACGACAGCGTGCAGTTTGGTTTGAATGGCGCGAGCTACTTCATCCGGCTCTGGAAGAAGTTTTAACCTGGGCTTTTAAGTTCGCGAGGCGGGCAGTGCCCGCCGTACGCATTTACTGAGGCGAAATCAGTGAGCGCGTTTGAGCAGGAACCGGTCGTAAAACGTTGTCATTGCCGCAAACTGAAAATCAGCATTCGCTTTTTTCGCGAATCCATGACCTTCGTCCTCAGCCAGCAGGTACCAGACCGGCGAGCCATTCGCACGCACTTTCTTCACGATCTGCTCGGCCTCGGTGTAGGGCACGCGCGGATCGTTTTTGCCGTGGCTCACCATCAACGGAAGCTTGATTTTGTCGGCATGCGTCAACGGTGAAATACTCTCCAGAAACTTCCGCATGTCCGGATCACGTTCATCACCATATTCGCTTCGGCGTAAGTCGCGGCGATAGGTTTCGGTGTTTTCCAGAAAGCTCACAAAGTGCGAAATCCCGACCGAGTTCGACGCCGCGGCTAAGCGGTTGCCGTACATCATCGATGACGCGAGCACCATGTAGCCGCCGTAGCTCCCGCCCATCACGGCAACCCGACCAGAGTCCAGGTCCGGCTGTGTCTGAATCCAGTCGAGAAGAGCGCCGATGTCTTTGACCGAATCTTCGCGCTTCTTCGCGTTGTCGGCTTCAAGAAAGCGCTTCCCAAAGCCCGATGAACCACGCACATTCGGGTAGATCATCGCGTACCCACGCTCGTTGATCCAATAGTTGCCCCGGCCGCGAAAGCCCGGACGCGCCTGACTCTCCGGCCCGCCGTGAATCGAAATGATCACCGGGCGTTTGCCGGGAAATTCCCTAGTCGACGGACGATGAATAAATCCTGATATCGCGAGCCCGTCAAAGCTCTTCCACACAATCGGCTCTGCTTCCGAAAAGGGGCGCTTTACACCGTTCACCGAAGCGTGTTGGGTCCAGCGCGCGACGACTCCGGTTTCAACGTCGAGCGAAAAAACTTCGCCAGGCGAGTCGGCAGATTCAATGGCTAATGCCAGATCGCGGCCATTCCGATGCCAGTTAGCGGACGAAATCAACCCGGGCGGCAGCGGCGGCACAGGTAACGGTTTCAGATCAGCGTCGTACAGCTTGAGCTGCGCGCGGCCCGACTCGTTCGCAAGCACCGCGATGCGTTTGCCGGTGCGGGCGATCGACCAGCTGTCAACATCGTTTTCAATGTCTTTCGTGACCCACTGTCGATCACCGCTTTTAAGGTCAACACGTGAGAGTTTGCCAAAGTCGCCATCGAATTTCTTGCGATACAACCAGCGGTCACCAATGTTGCCGTCGACATCCGCCTCACCGGTTCCGATGTCGGTTCGCTTGCCGGTGGCGAGATCAATCGACCATAGTTTGCTGCTCGTCGACGAAATATATTCACTGGCGACCAACCGATTTTCACGATCCAGCCAGCGTACAATCCGCCATCCCGCACCGGGCAGACTGGCTAGCTTGAATCGCGCCTCTGGTTGCTGCGGATCGACGGCATACACCTCGACGATCGCCTGCTCACGCTTTCCAGAGCGGTCGAGCGCGCGCGCCATGATGATTACTTTGTCCTGCGCATAGTTCCATGGCCCGAGCGAATGCAATTCTCCGGCGGGTGTGATCTGTGTTTCGTTAAGTGTCTTCGGATCGAGTCGATAGATCTGTGTCGCCTCATCGCCGCCAATGTCACGTGCGAACAGGATGTATTCACCGCGCTTTGGCTCAAATGCCGCAGCACGCACCGGCTCGCGGCCCCTGGTTAATTGCTGCGCCTTGCCCATCGGATCGGTCAGAAGGAATAGCTGATTGGTATTGCCAGCGCGGCGCAGGATCAGCATGTCCTGTTCAACCGGGTGCCAACCGACAAAACGGGTTGGCAAAAATTCTCCATAAGGTGCGATTTCTGCGGCCAGCGCATGGCTTATGGCCGGCACGCCTTCCGTCCTCATTGCAGCGGGGGCGATCAAGCTCTGCCCGTTGGCGGGCATGGGTACATCGCGTTGCGCATGCGCAGGGGCAACAGCCACGAAGGTCAAGGCCAGCGCCGGAGCAAGCGAAATGGGAAGTCTCGAAAAATTCAGCCGCATACAATCAATTGCGTGAATTCACGCGCTCCTTTTGAACCCGCCTCTCTGGGCGATAAGCCCGCCGCATCGGTTGGCCCCGTCTTAACGCCCGCGATTGTGCCAGATAGCGCAGCGTTGATTACGCCGAAACCCGCGCAAAATGGGCCTGTCGCCGCTTTGAGACAAATTCGAAGCCTGCCTGATCATCTGGTAAACCAGATCGCTGCCGGGGAAGTGATTGAGCGTCCCGCGGCCGCACTCAAGGAATTGCTGGAGAACGCTGTCGACGGTGGCGCACGCGCCGTTGATGTCGAACTCACCGGCGGCGGCACGGTGCTGATGCAGGTCACTGACGACGGCTGTGGAATATCAGTGGCCGAACTTCCGCTCGCCATTGCGCGGCATGCAACCTCAAAAATCAGTTCACTCGATGATCTCGAATCGGTCGCCAGTTTTGGCTTCCGTGGCGAGGCGCTAGCTTCGATCGCTTCTGTCGCAAGACTGTCGATTACCAGTCGTCCTTCGGGCGCCGCCAATGCTTTTCGCCTGAAGGTGGAAGGCGGCGAGATTGGCATTCCCGAACCGGTAAGCGCGCGAAGCGGCACCACCGTCACCGTCGCGGAGTTGTTCTTCAACACCCCCGCGCGACGTCGGTTCTTGAAATCAGAGGCTACCGAGTATGCGCATTGCCTTGACTCGGTGCGCCGGGTGGGCCTGATACGCCCCGAAATTGCGCTGCAGTTGCTGCACAACGGACGGGCTGTACAGCGCTGGCCCGTTCAGGCGTGGTCGTCGCGCGTAGCTTCAGTGCTTGGGCCGGAATGGCTCGCCGCCAGCGTATCAATTGGCGTAGACGCCGGGTTGCTTGCGGTCGAAGGGTTTGTGCTCAAACCGAACAGCGCGGTGGTCAATCGAGATGCGCAACACTTGTTTGTCAATGGTCGCTGGGTGCGCGACAAGGTGGTTTTGCACGCCATTCGCGATGCGCTTCGTGACCAAATGCATGGGGGTGCCGCACCTGGATTTGTGCTCAAACTCACCCTCGATCCGCGTGCGGTGGACGTCAACGTGCACCCGGCAAAAATCGAAGTGCGCTTTCGTGATTCCCAGGCGGTGCATCAATTTGTGCGCCGCGCCGTGGAGCGCGCAATGAGCGGCAATGCAGCAGAACAGCCGGCGGTTTCAGCTGCGACGAAATTGTTTGGCGCTGCAACTCAAACTTCGACGCAGACTTCGACACCGCCAGTGAATTCCAGCTTGACAGGAACGTACCCGATGCGAGCCGCGCCGCTTGATCTGGGGGTCTCGGAGCGAATCACGCCCCACTTTTTTTCGGCAATGCCTGCTGCGTCCGGACTCAGTCCGGAGTCGACGAACGCC
>JAYWHV010000144.1:0-3980 GCA_043777615.1 Burkholderiales bacterium
GGCGATTGATGTAGCCCTGCGTTACCAGCGCTTCGAGCGACGTAGCGCCGGAAATTGCGCGTGCCAGCCACTGAACCATCTGAATATCGCGCAAACCGCCTGGGCTCTCCTTGACGTTGGGTTCGAGGTTGTACGCGGTGTCTTCGAACCGAACATAGCGCTGTTGCTGTTCGAAACGTTTGGCCTTGACGAAATGGTCAACATCGAACGTTTGCTGCCATCGCTGATCAAGCCGACCGGGAATGCCTGCCGCGCCGACGATAACTCGCCGCTCCAGGATTGACGTGGCGACCGTGATATCGGCTTCGGCTTGAGCGACGCAGTCCTCGACCGAGCGCACGCTGTGACCGATTTCGAAACCAAGGTCCCATGCCTCGCTTAGAAACGCTTCGATACCGGGCATTGATTCCACATCGGCCCCATCATGCAGGAGCAGTATGTCTACATCCGAATGCGGGAAAAGCTCGAAGCGGCCATAACCGCCGACCGCGAGCAACGTAAGCGGCTGTGAGTGCAGTTGGTGACGATGCCATTGCTGGATGAGCACATCATCTACGGCTAATGCATGAGCCCTTAGCGCTGCGTCAATATGAACGTTACTATCCAGCGCATCAAAAATCAGACTCCGGTGCGCGTTGTACGTGCGGCGCAGATCAGCCAGAGACGATGGCGGCCCCGCTTCCCTGGGCTCAGCGGGCGCTGAGTCGAGTATCGGCGCCGACGAACGGATCGCGGTCATTCCGTTAACGCTAAATTTTCGGGGCGTTTCAGTTTCAAGTTGCCGGTGGCGGCGGCGTGCCAGCAGACACTGTCGTGACCTCAAAGCCGGTTTCAGTAACGAGAATCGTGTGCTCCCATTGCGCCGACAAACTGTGATCTGCTGTTACTGCGGTCCAGCCATCCGCGAGGGTACGGATACCGGGGCGACCGGCATTGATCATCGGTTCGATCGTGAACATCATGCCGGGAAGTAACCGCATGCCGGTGCCAGGCTTCCCGTAATGCAGCACTTGCGGTTCTTCGTGATACTTTTTGCCGATCCCGTGACCGCAAAATTCGCGAACTACAGAGTAGCCCATGGGTTCAACGTAGCTTTGAATCGCATGGCCGATGTCGCCCAAAGTCGCACCCGGCTTGACGACGCGAATTCCGCGCCACATGGCTTCATAGGTTGCTTCAGACAATCGTTTACCGGCGATGGTGGGCTTGCCAACGTAGTACATGCGACTGGTGTCACCAAAATAGCCGTTGACGATCATCGCGACGTCGATGTTGACGATGTCGCCGTCCTTCAGTTTCTTGTCGCCAGGAACGCCATGACACACAACGTGATTGACTGATGTGCAAATCGATTTCGGAAACGGCGTGTGACCGGGAGGCGTGTAATTCAGGTTTGCGGCGACGGCCTTTTGCGTCTCGACCATGAACTTGTGGCACAACGCATCGAGCTCGTCGGTGGTCACCCCCGGTTTCACGTGCGGCCCAATGAAATCCAGGATTTCCGCCGTCTGGCGCCCAGCCAGACGCATGCCTTCTATGTCCTCTGGAGTTTTGATGGAAACTGACATCGCTTTACTTTCTCAATCGCCGCGCAGCAGATCGTTAATGCTGGTCTTGGAGCGAGTTTGAGCGTCAACCTGCTTGACGATGACAGCGCAATACAAGCTGTACTTGCCGTCCGCCGACGGCAGATTGCCGGCAACGACGACAGAGCCGGATGGCACGCGACCGTAAGTTACTTCGCCCGTAGCACGATTGTAAATTTTGGTGCTCTTGCCGATGTACACGCCCATACCAAGCACAGAGTTTTCTTCGACGATGCAGCCTTCTACGACCTCGGAGCGCGCGCCTATGAAGCAGTTGTCCTCAATGATGGTTGGGTTCGCTTGCAACGGTTCCAAAACGCCGCCGATGCCGACGCCGCCTGACAGGTGAACGTTTTTTCCGATCTGTGCGCACGAACCAACGGTGGCCCAGGTGTCAACCATCGTACCTTCGTCCACGTAGGCCCCAATGTTCACAAAAGAGGGCATCAAAATCACGTTTTTAGCCAGATAGCTGCCACGACGCGCCACTGCAGGTGGTACGACGCGAACTCCAGTGCCGGCGATTTGCTCGGTGGTCAGATGCGCAAATTTTGTTTGCACCTTGTCGTAGAAGGCGAGATCACCGGCTTTGACGATGGCGTTGTCCTGCAGGCGGAACGACAGCAGAACGGCCTTCTTGAGCCACTGGTGCGTGACCCAGTCGCCATCGATTTTTTCGGCAACGCGCTTGCGGCCTTTGTTTAAATCAGCGATGACCGATTCAACCGCATCTGCGATCTCTTTCGGCGGATTGGCGGGCGACAGACTCGCGCGGTTTTCCCAAGCGGCGTCGATGATGTTCTGGAGTACTTCAGACATTGGTCTTCTTCTCAAATTAAGCGGTAACGGGCTGCGCAGTAGCGGCCTCAACCACCCTGCTGCTCAAAAAATTACAGAGGCGCGAAATCGCCTCCCGACATTCATCAAATTCGGATACGAGGGCGATTCGGATGTAGCCACGCCCCGGATTTACGCCGTCTGCAGCGACTCGCGACAAATAGGACCCGGGGATCACAGTGATCGCGGTTGCCTCATAAAGCTCACGTGTAAAGCGTTCGTCGTTGCTGTTGAACGCGGCCGGTATTGGAACCCACCAGTAAAACGCGGCTTCGGGCATCGTGACCGCCAGATACTTTGCCAGCATCGGCGTCAATTCATGAAACTTCTTGGCGTATTCGGCGCGATTGGCGACGACGTGAGCCTCGTCGTTCCAGGCGGCGATACTCGCCGCGGTGACAGGGCCCGCCATCGCCGAACCGTTAAACGAGCGCAGATGCAGGAATTTCGCAATCAGCTCGGCGTCACCCGCCACAAAACCCGAGCGCAAGCCCGGACTGTTGGATCGCTTTGAAAGGCTGCCCATCGATACGATTCGCTTGAAATCGGTACGCCCGAGCTCTGCGGCCACCTGTAACGCACCGATCGGCGCCTTGCCTTCTTCGAAATAAATTTCGCTGTAACACTCGTCTGCGAGCACCACGAATCCGTAGCGGTCGCTTTGTTCAAACAACCACTGCCAGCGCCCACGCGTTGTGACGGCTCCGGTCGGATTGTCAGGTGAGCAGACGATGACAAGCTGGACGTTTTTCCACACACTTTCCGGTATGTCATCCCACGCGTATTCACCGGATTTGGCGTCGAAATTGACGAAATATGGCTTTGCGCCGCAAAGCAGCGCAGCGCCCTCGTAGACCATGTAGAACGGGTTCGGCACCAGCACGGTTGGGTGCGCGGCCGTAGGGTCAACCACGGTCTGTGTGAACGAGTACAGTGCCTCTTTGCTGCCGAGGACCGGCAGTAATTGAGTTTCTGGATCGAGCGCAGGCAGGGCGTAGCGGCGTTTGAGCCACGAAGCGATGGTTTGCCGCAGCACAGGCGAGCCTTTAGTCGGCGGATACAGCGCGAGGCCATCAGTGTTTTTTCCGATGGCGTCTCGAATGAATTGAGGCGTCGGATGTTTGGGCTCGCCAATCGACAAATTGATCGGTTTCAGCCCCGCAGGCGGCGTGAGCGGCTGCAGCAGGCGTGCAAGTCGCGTAAACGTAAATTCGTTGAGATCGGCTAGATAGGGATTCAAGGCAAAATCGACACTCTAACTCAATAAATCCATGAGCAAAGCGACGTCAGGTGAAGCAGGGAACGACCGCAAATTATAGGCTGGAGCAGCTCTCCACAGGGCTTGCCGCGACCGTTTCTGCGGGGCTGTTCGGATGGGCTTGCGCGCTGGCCGTTGGACTGTGGGGCGACGCACAAACCGCGAAGTTGCCCGCGTGGAAACCGTTTGCTTTGCAGGTGCCGACCCTTGATGGCACTGCTTCTGCTGGCCCGACGACGATTGTGGGGGCATTGAGGCTGGCGGGCGTGGCTGGCGATCGTGCGTACTTTGTTGGAGTT
>JAYWHV010000145.1:0-14257 GCA_043777615.1 Burkholderiales bacterium
GTTGCCACGATTGGCGGACGCGCTTCCCGTGAGACCCGGCAACGCGCTTGACACGGCAATTGCCTGGCCCGCACGCGCCTGTGCGACGCGTGCGACGGCTTGCTCAAGCGTCGGGTTATTCGTTTGCGCGGAGTCGATGAGACTCTGAAGTGTTGGGTCGTTCCAGCGCGACCACCAGAGCTTTAGCGCGGCGGTGTCGCCGTTATGTGGCAGCGGCGTTTGCCATGCGGCAGCACTGCTTACCACTGGTGGCGCATACGTCGGCCCCACCGCGCAGGCGGTCAGCAGAACGCTCGTCAATAGCGTCAGTGACACTACGGCGGCGCGCGGACTCAGGGGACTTCGTGGCAACTGCATCATCAACAGGTTCATGAACCAGACTTTCAGGGATCGATGGGGTTTTGTGCACGGGGCAAGACGACATCCAGCGCGGTTGCGACCGCACGGTTCACGCGCTCGAACGATTCATCGCTCGGGTCGACCATGTCAAGATGCAGCGCACCGATGAACGTTGCATGCAAAAAGTTCGCATGGTCCTGAGAAATCGGCACTCCGACCGCCGCGAACCCCGCCTTAAGCTTTTCGAGAAGACCGGCGTCAAATTCGCGCATCCATTGCCGAATCGATTCGTCTTCCTCGCTCGCCGACGCAAGGCCGGTCATGAGGCGAAACCATTGGCGGTCCGTTTCATCGGGCATCAGGAATTTCCGCAAATCTTCGACCGACATGGTGCCGGTCGCGGCGGTTTGCGCAATGGGAAGAAACAAGGCCTCTACACCAAACTGCGCCATTTCGCGCAGCAAATCGTTTCGCGTCGGAAAATAATAAGTGAGATGACTCTGGCGAACTCCCGCCCGCGCGGCGACCGCTTGCTGGGTGAGCGCACTGAAACCAACCGTGAGCAAAATTTCGTTTGCCGCCGTAAGTATTTTTTCGCGTACGGAGGCATTGGGTTTCAGCGCGGAAAAACAGGGAATGGCGAGCTTGATATTCATTTTTGGTAATCATACCAAACGATTATTACGATTTGGTTTCACAACCAAATCGATCATTTAACTTTTTAGTAGAAAGACGGCGCAACCTAGGCTGAATGCTGAAAACATTCAATGTCGATAAACTGCCATTATCGCCAGAAGCCCATATTCAGTGGCAATTCCAGCAAAAAGCTGTTAGAGACGAACCAACGCTGTCTGGCAAAGACCGAAATTGCAAATCGCATGGCGTTTGCCTGTGTTTTGCCTCTGGGAACAGGGTCAGGCTACCGTCTGCTAGCATCGTGCGCCGTGACCCTCTCCCGCCCCATTCTCGCCCTTCTGGCCGCGATTTTCCTTGCGTCCTGGCTCATCCCCTCGATCACACGAACACTGGTGCGCCCCGACGAAGGGCGGTACACCGAAATCGCTCGTGAGATGGCGGAGTCGGGCGATTTCGTGACGCCGCGACTCAATGGGCTCAAGTATTTCGAAAAGCCACCGCTTCAATATTGGACGACGGCGCTGGCGATCTCCGTCTTCGGTCAAAACGAGTTCACCGCGCGATGGTGGCCGTTGTTCTCGGGATTTTTAGGCCTCGGGCTGGTGTGGTTGACCGTCCGCGCGCTGGCTGGAAGAGACGTCGCATGGGTCACCGTCGGCCTGTTGGGCGCGATGATCTATTACTTCATCATTGCTCATATCAACACAGTCGATATGAGCCTCGCGGCTTTCATGACGTTGACGATGGTCGGTTTAATTCGCGGTTTCGGCGTCGACGGGCAATCGGCCAACGCCACGCGCAGCTGGATGATCGCCGCCTGGGCGGGCGCGGCATTCGCCTTCCTCTCGAAGGGTTTGATCGGAATCGTGCTGCCCGGTGCGATATTCGTCCTGTATGTGCTGGTGTCACGGCAATGGCGGCTGCTCACGCGCATGGAATGGATCTGGGGGCCACTCGCTTTTGTATTGATCGCGTTGCCCTGGCCACTGCTGGTCCAGGGCGCGAACCCTGAATGGGCGCACTTCTTCTTCATCTACGAGCACTTCGAACGCTTCTCGAACACCGAGCACGGCCGCGACGGCGCGCTGTATTACTTCGTCCCGATCCTGTTGGTTGGCTTGCTCCCGTGGACGCCGGCAGTGCTGGCATTTCTTCGACGAGACGGGCGAGCCGCAATCAGGGAGACTTACGCCAAAGCGCAAATGAACGTGCCGCTGTTCCTGGCTATCTGGTGTGCCTTTCTGTTTGTTTTCTTCAGCATTTCGCGCTCGAAACTGCCATCCTATTTATTGCCCTCCGTGCCAGCGTTCGCGATGCTGCTCGCGCCAGTCATGCTGCGCATGCCCAACGTGCAATTTGGTCGTCTGTTTATAGCAGTCGCGCTCGTGCCACTCGGACTTCTGGTGGCCGCCGCCATTAATGATCGATTCGAGTCCGACGCCTACACACCCGGCATGGTCAATGCGTACGCAAAGTATTTTGTGGTGAGCGCCGCGCTATACGCAGCGGCCATCGCCGCTGCGTGGTGGTTGAACGGGAAGTCACGGCGGGTTGACGCATTAATCGTTGCCTCGGCGCTCGCCACCGCTGCGGGAAGTTGCCTCGCCATCGGCTACGGCACGCTCTCGGCCAGCACTTCGAGCAAACAACTTGTCGTCGACTTTATTGCCGTCGAGCCCGGGTACCGCGGTGACGATATCTTTTTCTCGATCGGCATGTACGAGCAAACGCTTCCTGCGTACTTGAAGCGCACCGTGACGCTTGTGGATTACCTGGACGAGATGGGCCTCGGCGCATACTTCGAACCGGACAAGGTGCGCTTCAATTTTGCGGATTTCGCCGAGGAATGGGAAGCGCTTGACCGTGGTTATGCAGTCACTGACTTTGATCAGTTGCCGCGTCTCGATTTCGCGGGTCTCGATTACCGGGTCGTCGCGACCGACTTGCGCCGCGCGATCATTGCCAGGCATCCGAAGTGATGTCCACAATCAGTTTTGCTGTCGGGACGCAAAGGGCAGCGTCATGAGCGCCACCGCGCTTAGCATTGCACTCTTGAGCGTGCTGCTTAACGCCGCCGCACAATTGTTCCTGAAGGCCGGCACCAATGTTGTGGGTACGGTGAGTTTTGGCGACGCCAACACCGTCAACACGCTCATGCAGATTGCCCGCGTTCCGTGGTTTTGGGCTGGATTCGCGTGTTATGGCATCAGCCTGTTCACGTGGATAGCGACGCTGTCCCGGTTGCCGGTCAGCGTCGCCTATCCGCTGGTGTCGATTGGCTATGTAGTCAACGCCGCCGCCGCCTGGTATCTCTTCGGTGAATCGATCACCGCGCAAAAGTTAGTTGGTATTGGCCTGATTGTGGTCGGTGTCATTCTCGTTTCGAATACTGTCAGCAAATAATTTCAGTGACACAAAACAGAAAACCAATCGCCTTTGCCGCGCCATCCTTGGGCGAGGAAGAATTCGCGGCAGCTGATGCGGTCTTGCGCTCAGGCTGGATCGCGTCTGGCCCGAACGTCACAGCACTTGAAAGTGAACTATCGATCTACTTCGGCGGGCGCCCTACGCGGCTCCTGACCAGCGAAACGGCCGCGCTGGAAGTGGCATTGCAGCTGCTCAGCATCGGCGCAGGCGACGAAGTTTTGATCGGCGCGCAAACGTTCTTCTCCAGTGGCAACATGGTAGAAAAAGTTGGCGCGAAGGCTGTATTTGTTGACGTCGATCTGAAGTCGCGAAACATCGATCTGACAGACGCGGCGCGTCGTGTTACACCAAGAACCCGGGCGATTATTCCCACGCACTACGCCGGCCTCGCCTGCGATATGGATGCGCTGTACGCATTTGCCAGGCAACACAACCTGCGCGTCATCGAAGATGCAGCCCTGGCAATTGGCTCCTCCTGGCGCGGCAAGGCTATCGGCTCATTCGGTGATATCGCCCTCTTCTCATTCCACCCGAACAAAAACATTACGACTATTGAAGGCGGCGCGCTCGTTTGCAACGACTTGGCCGACGCCAAGCTCGTCGAGGTGCTGCGATTCCACGGGATCACGCGCTTGCCGGATCAGACGCGCGACGTAGACTTTCCTGGCGGAAAATTCAACATGAGCGACGTCAGCGCCGCAATCGGTCGCGCCCAGCTCAAAAAACTGGATCGCTTTTGCCAGCATCGGCATCAGCTCGCCCATCGGTATCTGGATCGGCTGAAATCGGTTCTCAATGAGGCTTTGCTGCCGCACGCGGGTCACGCCGGCGACGAAGCGGGACATAGCTGGAATCTGTTCGCCATTAGCCTGCCGCTCGGACAGTTGAAGCGTTCGCGCGCTGAAGTGATGGACGCCATGAAGGCCCGTGGTGTCGCGACGAGCGTTTCCTACGAATCGCCGCATCTGACCTCGCTTTTCCGTGCGCAGGGCTGGAAAGTCGGCGACCTGCCGAACACTGAACTGATAGCGAACACGACGCTGACTCTCCCGCTGCATGCGGGACTCAACGAAGCGGACGTTGACTACGTATGCGATAGTCTCGCTTCTGTTCTCGAAGAAGCGCGTCGCTAGATGACCATTCCGAAACTATCTGTTGTCATCCCGGTTTACAACGAAGAAGCCGTGCTGCCAGAGCTCTTCGCGCGGCTCTATCCAGCGCTCGATGCGATTGCCGCATCGGGCACGTCCTACGAAGTCATCTTCATTAATGACGGCAGCAAAGACCGTTCACCCGCGCTATTGCTCGACCAGCAATCGAAGCGTCCAGACGTCACCCGCGTCGTGCTCTTCTCCGGAAATTTCGGTCAACATGCAGCCATCATGGCGGGCTTCGCGCATGTTCGCGGCGAAGTGGCTGTCACGCTCGATGCCGATCTGCAAAATCCACCTGAAGAAATTCACAAGCTGTTGACCGCGTACCACGCGGGCCATGATTACGTTGGCTCGATTCGCGATTTGCGTCGTGGCGATGCCTGGTGGCGCGGCGCGGCGTCGAAGGCGCTCAATGCCATTCGGGAACGCACGACCAGTATCAAAATGACCGATCAGGGCTGCATGTTACGAGCCTATTCCCGACGCATCGTTGACCTGATCAACCAGACACGCGAGGTTCGCACGTTCATCCCGGCGCTGGCCTACACGTACTCAATGACGCCGACAGAAGTGGTCGTCGCTCACGCCGAGCGCGCGGCCGGAGAATCGAAGTATTCTCTGTATCAACTGCTGCGACTGAACTTTGATCTGATGACGGGGTTCTCGTTATTGCCGTTGCAAATATTTTCGCTGCTCGGAATGACGGTTGCCGTGGGCTCAGTCATTACCTATCTGGTCTTGATGATTTATCGTGGGATTACGCTGCCGTTCTGGGAGGCGATGCGAGCGCTTCTGGATCGCGACATCCTGCAATTTTTCCTGACCGGAATGGTGTTGTTCGGTTTGGGTATCGTGGGTGAATACGTCGGGCGGATCTACCTTCAGGTACGTGATCGGCCGCGCTATGTGATTGATCGAATAGTTGAGCAGTCGGCAACCGAATTTCCTTTGGGTGCGAGCGATATCGCCGCCGCCCGCAATCTGGCATGACCACTGCAGTCTTGCCTTTGACGACCACGGCTGTGGTGTTCGCGTATCACAACGTAGGCGTCCGCTGCCTGCGTGTGCTGCTTGATCAGGGCGTGCGCGTGCCGCTCGTGCTGACGCACGAGGACAGTCCCACCGAGAACATCTGGTACGAGTCCGTCGCTCAGGTCTGCGCTGAGCGCGGGATCGAAGCAATCACCGTAGACGACGCAAACCGTCCTGACGTTGTTGCGCGCATCCGCTCGGTCGCGCCCGACTTCCTGTTTTCTTTTTATTACCGCAAGATGCTTGGCGCGGAAATTCTCGGAATTCCAGCGCGCGGAGCGCTCAACATGCACGGTTCGCTGTTGCCGAAATATCGTGGGCGCGTGCCCATCAACTGGGCGGTGTTACACGGCGAAACCGAGACTGGCGCGTCACTCCACTACATGGATGTGAAGCCGGACGCCGGTAATCTCGTGGCGCAAACATCAGTGCCGATTCTGGGCGACGACTCTGCCCATGATGTATTTCAAAAAGTCGTCGTTGCCGCGGAAATCACACTAGCTCGCGCGTTGCCGCAATTGATCGCAGGCACCGCGCCCAGCGTGCCGCTCGACCTCAAAGCAGGCTCCTATTTCTCGGGCCGCAAACCTGAAGACGGACGCATCGACTGGGCAAAATCGGCGCGCGATGTATACAACCTGATTCGTGCGGTTGCGCCGCCTTATCCGGGTGCGTTCACTGACATTGGCGGAGAACGGATTGTGATCGCTCGCGCGCGAACGGTCGTTGCGGCGAGGCAACGGCTTGCCGCTGGCAAGGTGATCTGCGACCCGCAACGCGCGGTGATTGTTTGCGGCGATGGCGCATTACTGGAGCCGCTGCAACTCGTAACCGGCGGCGGCGCACTTAACGCCGAAGCCACGCGCAAATGGCTCGCAAGGCATTCGACATCCGCTCCGTGAAACAATATCGCCTGTTTCGGTGGTAAACAAAGCGACATCATGAAAAAAATTCTCATCCTCGGCGCCAACGGCTTCATTGGCCATCATTTGAGCCGTGCAATACTCGCCAACACCGACTGGCAGATTGTCGGCATGGACTTGGGTTCGCATCGCGTCAAGAGCCTGCTCGACCACCCGCGCATGAGCTTTCACGAGCGCGACATGCTCACCAGCACCGCGTGGATCGACGAACAGGTGGCTGCGTGTGATGTGGTGCTGCCGCTGGTGGCAATCGCCACCCCAGCCACTTACGTCAGCGATCCACTGCGTGTGTTCGAACTGGATTTCGAGGCAAATCTACCGATTGTCCGCATGTGCGTGAAGCACAAAAAGCGCCTGATCTTTCCGTCAACCTCCGAGGTTTATGGTATGTGCAAAGACGCTGAGTTCGACTCAGAAACCTCGGACTTTGTCGTCGGCCCGATCAACAAACCGCGCTGGATTTATTCGGTCGCCAAGCAATTGATGGATCGCATCATTCATGCGCACGGCCTCAAGGGTGAACTGGATTACACGCTCATTCGTCCGTTCAACTGGATCGGGTCGGGCCTCGATTCGCTGACCGCCAGCAGCCCAGGCGGCGCGCGCGTGATCACTCAATTTATCGGCCATATCATTCGTGGCGAACCGATTCAGCTGGTGGACGGCGGCAGCGCGCGACGCAGCTTCACCGACGTTGAGGACGCCATCGCCGCATTGATGACCATCATCGAAAATCCACGCGGTATCGCCACAGGAAAAATCTACAACATCGGCAATCCGGCGAACAATCATTCGGTGCGTGAGCTCGCAGAAATGCTGCTCAAAATCGCGCCCGAGTATCCCGAATACCAAGCCGGTGCCGCAAAGACAACCATCGTCAGCACGACAGCGGACGACTACTACGGGGTTGGCTATCAGGATGTGCAGGATCGCAATCCGCGCATCACCAATACGGTCGATGAACTTGACTGGTTGCCACGCGTCACGATGGCGCGCGCGCTGCGAAAGATTCTTGAAACTTACCGCGAAGAAGCTGCGACCATCACAGCTGCTCAGCGAGCGTAATGCCGTTTCTCTGCCTTAAGGTTGACGTTGACACATTGCGCGGGACGCTCGAAGGCGTCCCGCGCCTCGTTGATCTTTTCAAGCGCGAACAGGTCGGCGCCACATTCCTGTTTTCGCTGGGACCGGACCATACCGGTCGCGCCATCAAACGCGTGTTTCGACCGGGTTTTTTGGCCAAAGTTCGGCGTACGTCGGTGCGCTCGAACTATGGCTTGAAGACGCTGCTTTACGGCACATTGATCCCCGGCCCGGATATCGGTAGACGAGCCACAGAGCCGATGCAGGCCGCCCGCGATGCCGGGTTTGAATGCGGAATTCATTGCTGGGATCATGTGAGCTGGCAAGACGGCGTGATGAAGAAATCACCCGAATGGACTCGCACTCAGATGGATCGCGCCCATGAGCGCTTCACGCAGGTCTTCGGACAACCCGCGCAAACCTGGGGCGCAGCAGGCTGGCAGATGAGTGTGGAGGCGCTGCGCCATCAGGGAACGCTCGGTTATCGCTACGCCAGCGACGTGCGCTCGGACCCGCCAACGCTCTTGCCCGCAAAAGACACTGACACCGGAAGCGTGTTCTGGCCACTAGTGAAAGGCGAAGCCTTGCCCGTGCCGCAAGTCACTGGCACTTTGCCCACACTCGACGAATTGATAGGGCTCGATGGCTGCACCGCTGAAAACGTGCATGAGCATTTGCTGCAACTCACCGCGCACAATCGCCGCGATCATGTGTTCACGTTGCATGCCGAACTCGAAGGCATGGCGATGCTGTCGGTGATGGAGCGCCTCTTGGCGGGCTGGCGCGATCAAGGATACACCTTGGTCAGCACCGGAATCTACTTTGATGCTTTGAACAAGGAAGCTTTGCCGTACTGCGAACTCGACTGGGCCGAAGTGACTGGCCGATCCGGCACGCTCGTGAAGCAGGGCTTACCGTACCTCGCGAACCTGCACAAAACCATGCGCCTCTAGATTTACGTTTAAGGAGTCATCATGCCGACGAAAAAAGTCCCTGATTTCAATCTGCCCACCAACGGCCGCGGCAGTTTCACGCTCTCCGAGCAGAAGGGCAAGACTGTGATCATGTATTTTTATCCGAAGGACAGCACGCCGGGCTGCACCACCGAGGGAATCGACTTTGCTGCACTACACGATCAATTTGTAAAAGCCAACGCGGTGGTTGTCGGTGTCTCGCGGGACAGCGTTAAGTCACACGACAATTTCTGTGCAAAACACGGCTTCCCGTTTGCGCTGATCTCTGATACCGAAGAAGCGCTGTGCACGCAGTTTGACGTCATCAAGATGAAAAATATGTACGGTAAGCAAGTACGCGGTATCGAGCGAAGCACTTTCGTCATCGGCCCGGATCGCACCCTGATTCACGAATGGCGCGGTGTTAAGGTCGCTGGACACGCGCAGGCAGTGCTCGATTACGTCCGCGCTCTACCCTAGTCTCGCCAGTTGCCCGAACCAATTCGTTCCGGCTGCTGCGTGCCAGTGCGAACACAAGTGTGGGCACACTGGTCCCGCGTCTTATCGCGACGAACCTCGCTGTAAGCTGAACTGGTCGTAGCCAACTTCCTTAACGCGACCCTCGGCGTTGTAGGTCACATCGAAGTATTGATCTTCGCTACCGTTGTTAAATTTGTACTTGTGCGTAAGCTCATTCGGCGTCATGCCGAAGCGCTGCTCCTTGCTGTTGCGACCCAGAATTCGGCGCACTTCGGTGATCGTCATTCCGGTTTGAATCCGCTTGAAATTGGCCTCGACCAGCACTTGATCAATTTTCTCGACGGTACCCTGGGCGTTCACCGTCATCATGTAGGTGCGCACGCCTTCGGGGCCAAGCGGGTACTCCCAGATTTCTTTGTCGCCGTCGCGATTGACGCTTGCCGGTTCGCCCATCTTCGCCTTCAAATCAGCAACGGTCGATTGGCCAGCCAGAAGCTCACCAGTCGCAACGCGATCGCAGCCGATCAGCGTCAGGATGGACGAAAAGAGTCCCATGACCACAATCCCCCTGAATGTTGCCTTCATCGCATTTGCCCTTTATAAAATTTTGCGCATGTCGCGATGCGGGATGTCGCAGTCAAGATATTCGCCACCTTCGACGGCGAAACCATATTTTTCGTAGAAGCCAATCGCGTGCGTCTGCGCCGATAGAACGACCTCGCGATCACCGCGTTGACGTGCGCGCTCGATCAGGTGCTGCAATACGAATGCTCCTACCCCCAGTCCGCGATACGGCTTACGCACTGCCATGCGTCCGATGTGCCCATCCGGCAAAAGTCGCCCACAGGCGGCCGCCTTGCCGTCAGTCCACGCAATGGCATGAATGGAGACCGGATCGTGTGCATCAATCTCTTCCTCGGCTGGCACCTTTTGTTCTTCAACAAACACCTCAAAGCGAATGGCTTTAAGCGTTGACTGGTCATCGGGCCACGTCGCAGTTTTTACTTTGAATTCCGGTTTCACAGACTTATCCAGACCTCGCTTTGACGCAAAAAAATTCTTCAGCAGCAGCGCGGATTCGGCCGCACAAATGCCGCCGACCACCGCGCGGGCGTGATGATTCAGTCGTGTCTCGGCAAACAAATCGACGATGCTGCCCGCAGCACCAAACTTGAGGTCGGGCGCGCCCCAGACGACCCGCCCAACACGAGCGTGCATGAGCGCACCTGCGCACATCGCGCACGGCTCAACTGTCGTGTAAACAGTCGCTCCAGGAACGCGGTAGTTATTAATAAGGTGAAACGTTTCACGCAGGGCAACGATTTCGGCGTGCGCCGTCGTATCGCCATCGCGGATCACGCGATTCATGCCGCGCCCAACGATCTGCCCGGCCACGACGACCACGGCCCCGATCGGAACCTCACCGGCTGAAGCTGCTTCATCCGCAAGTCCGAGCGCCTCGCGCATGAAGCGCTCGTCGTCTGCGAAGACCTCTCCTGCCATCAATGCCCCAGCCTCTCCATCCAGCGAACAAGCGCACGTTCGTCCGGCGTACCATCACGATAAAACGCCTTCATCGAGCTACGTGCTTCTTCGCGATGCTGATTGAGCTTGAATTTGCCTTCAAGCTTCGTCACATTCATGCGGAACGCGCAAATTGCGCTCATCATCATGGTCTGATACTTCTCGTCGAGCGCGCGCCACTGATCGGCATAAGCGGGCTCATGAATTGCAATCAGCGATTTCAGCAACGCATCTTTCGCTTCATTGGTATCAAGTTCAGTCGGCGCGCCATACGCGTGTACCGCGATGTAGTTCCATGTCGGCACGCGTCGCAAATCGGGATACACACTGGGCGACATATAGGCATGTGGCCCAAGGAATGCGACCATGGAGGCTCGCCCGGTACGCAACATCGCAGAGTGTGGATTGGCTTTTGCCATGTGAAAATGCAATACGACTTGATCGCCCTCCTCCGTCAACGCAACAGGAAGGTGAGTGGCAAACGGCGCGCCTTCTGCATCAACCGAAGTCAGCGTCGCGAAGTTATGCGTACGCATGACTTCCAGCGTCATCGCGCGATCGGGGGACTCGAATTGTTTAGGCAGGTACATGGTGATTTTGAATGGTTAGCGACGACCCGCGTTTCGTCCAATGGCAATGAGCACAACGGTCAACAACGCCACCACAAACATTGCGGGTTCAATCGATTCTCGCAGCAGCAATGCAGCGAATGCTAGCGTGAAAAATAGCTGCATTAACTGCACCTGACTCACGCGGGCAATCCCTCCCAGCGCAAGGCCGCGATACCAGAAGAAAAATCCGATCCACTGACTCATTAAACCGAGATAGGCGAACGCCAGCCAAGCGGGGACAGACACGGCTTCCGGATGAGCTGGAGCGCTCCACACAGCGAGCGCGAGAGTTCCCGGCAGACCGAGGATCAAGGCCCAGGAAATTGCTTGCGGTCCTGTCAGGTAGCGCGTTGCAATCGCGCCCGAGGCGTAGCCCAACCCACCCAGCAGTACTCCGACGAGCATGAGCGAGTCGGCAACATGCAGTTCGCCGTGAGCGCGTATCCATGCGTATCCGCATACGAGCGCCGTGCCCGCAATGGCGCACCACCAGAACGTCCGCGGCAACGATTCACGATTGAGCCAGGCCCCAATCACTGCCGTTGCTAGCGGCAGAATACCGTTCACAACGGCGGCATGACTCGACGGAACTGTTTGCAGCGCTAACGTGTTGAGCAACGGCCAGCCAAAGACAATCCCGGCTGTAGCCCCTGCCAGCGGCAACCACGCACGGCGCGGCGGTCGCGGTGCGCTGGTCGCAAGCAAGTACGCAATACCTGCCAGAGCCGCCAGTACTGCGCGTCCCGCCCAGACAAACCATGGCGACAAGGCGTCTCCCGCCATCGCGATCTTCGTCATCGGCATGGTTAAACTGAAGATCAGGACGCCGATGGCGCCGAGGATGAGACCAGAGGATTGTGGATTCACAGGACAGAAATTAGTTCGATATATCGAACAACTATAAATCACCGGTCCGTAAAAAGCGATTCCAGTTTGGCATAGATTCCCGAGAGCAAGCCGTTATCGGACTGCTACTTCGCGACTCACGAGCCAGCTCAGATTGCGTAACGGAGCCCTGCTCGTTCGGCTAACGTTTCAACACCCTCGGTAGCGAATGAATCACCAGCAGCCACTCTGCCTTTTTGGTTCCGGCGTTGCGCACCGCGTGCTCGCTGTCCGCAGCAAACTGCGCAGCGTCACCCGCCTCCAGCATAAAAACGCGTTTGCCAACGGTGACTTCAATCTTGCCGACCTGAACAACGATGTGCTCCTGCGTACCGAGCGAATGCGCGGGAAATTTACCAGTCGATTTCCGGGCCGGCAAACTGTTGTGAACGATTTCGACCAGTGCGTCCGGACTGACTGGTGACAAGGTCTTGCGGATCAATCCCGTTTTCGGGTCCTGATAAATCGGCTGTTCGGCAGCAGTCTGAATGTGTACCGGCGGGCCCATGTCGCCGCGCAAAAGTGCGGACATCGAGACTGTCATGCCTTCTGCCAATTTGGCCAGCATGACCGCTGTCGGGCTCGTGAGACCCGCTTCAATGCGACTGACGACGGACTTCGAGACGCCTGCCCGCTTTGCCAGATCAGACAACGAAATTTGCTGCACTTCCCGTGTTGCCTTGATCGTGGAGCCGATACTCTGAGCGACGCGCAGGGCATTGCCGGCGTTGCTTGCGAGATCGGTCGCTGTGCGCACCACAGCTAGGGCCGTTCCCAGCGCCGATGGACGTTTGGACTTTACAGGGGTTGCCATGCTGCGTCTTTCGTTGATGGATAGGCCACTCCCAAGCGGAGAGCGGCTTTGGCCGGAACCGCTATTGGGCAACGTAATTTCCGGACGGTACCGCGTCAAACCTTCCCAAGCGTATACGAGTCCTTGCCGTCTTTCATGCTCCAGCCAAGCGCGGTGAGCTCGGAACGCAAACGATCTGCCTCGCCCCAGTCTTTGGCGTTGCGCGCGGCCCAGCGCAAATCGGCCACGGCGCGAACATCTCCAGGCACGTCCACGATCTTCGGAACCCATGCGCCGAGTCCGAGCCCAAACGCTTCGTCGAACTTGAGCAACGTCGCTCTTTTAACGCTCGGAGCGAGCTCAGATTTCAGCAGTTCATACGCGAGCGCCAGCGCCTGCGGGAAGTTCAAATCATCATTTAACATCGCCATAAAGCGCACCACAAAGCCGGAATCAGGCTGCGCCGCGGCGTCGCCCAGCGCGAGGAAATTCACGCGCATCCGATCGAGCGCCGTTTGCGCCGCATCGAGTGCATCCCAGCTGAAGACGAGCTGCGAACGGTAGTGCGCGGTCAGGCACAAATAGCGATAGGCAATAGGGTCGTAACCCTTGTCGATCAGCACCTGAACGCGCAAGAACTCGCCGCTCGATTTGCTCATCTTGGCGCTGTTGAGCAGGATGAAATAGCCGTGCATCCAGAAGTTGGCGAGACGTGTTCCGTAGGCCGCTTCAGTTTGCGAAATCTCGTTCGGGTGGTGGACCGTGATGTGATCCTCGCCTCCGCAATGAATGTCGAAGTACGCGCCAAGGTACTTGTGCGCCATCGCTGAGCATTCGATGTGCCATCCTGGAAAACCGCGCCCCCAAGGCGAATCCCATTCCATCTGGCGATGATCCTCCGGTGCAGAAAACTTCCACAATGCGTAGTCGGTCGGGTTCTTCTTCTCACCCAGATCAACGCGAGCACCGGCCTGCAATCCGGCTATATCGAGGCGTCCCAGATAGCCGTAGTCGGGCTGCTTTGAAGTATCGAAATAAATGCCATCGCTGGTGCGATAGACGTAACCTTTTTTCTCGATTTCCTCAATGAACGAGATCTGTTCCGGGATGTGATCGGTCGCCTTGCACCAAGTGTCCGGCTCGACGATGTTCAACGATTTCAGATCGGCACGAAATGCGTCGGTGTAGAGCGCGGCAATCGTCCACGCTGTCTGCCCAGTTCGGCGTGAACCCGCCTCCATCTTGTCTTCACCCTCATCGCCATCGGACACCAGATGCCCGACGTCGGTGATGTTCATGACGTGTTTAACTCGGTAGCCATTTAGCTTGAGCGTCCGGACAAGGCCGTCTTCAAACAGGTACGTGCGAAGGTTCCCGATATGGGCGTAGTTGTAGACCGTCGGCCCGCAGGTATAGA
>JAYWHV010000146.1:0-3957 GCA_043777615.1 Burkholderiales bacterium
ATCCTCTGATGCAAGCGCCGGACCGACCACCAGACACTCAGCGCGACGACGGGAATCGCTATCGCCGCTGTAACCTCGGGTGACAGCGGCCAACCCCAAGCTTGCATGCCTTTGGCAACAAAACTAATGAGCCCGACGATGTAGTACGTGATCGCGGCAACAGATAAACCTTCGACCGTCGATTGCAGCTTGAGCTGCAAGTCGCCCCGCTGATTCATCGTTGCCAGCAACGCTTCGCTATTCTGCTGTTGCATGATTTCGACGCGGGTGCGAAGAAGGTTACTCATGCGGGACACGCGTTGCGACAGCGAGTCTTGTCGGCGTACCGCCCATTCGCAGGTGTTCCTTGCGGGACTCAACCGACGATCCATAAATTCGCGGAAGGTTTGCAATCCGGAAATACGCGTTTCGCCGAGGTCTTCGATGCGACGATCGACGAGTGAGAAGTACGCTGAACTGGCCGAAAAGCGCGAATGCAGAGCGGCATACTGCGATTCGATTTGACCCGCAAGACGAGTGAGCCGGTCGAGCAATTGCGGCTCGTCTTCCCGGCTGATCGTCGGGATAGAGGTGGCGAGTTCAGCGAGCTCGCGCTCCGCCTGTGCGAGCTCGCCTGACGATTTAAGTGCGGCGGGAAACCCCAGCAGCGCGGCCATGCGGTACGTCTCGATTTCAAGCAATCGCTGAATCAAACGCCCCAGCCCGCGCGGCGTGGCGTTGCCCACAAACAAGAGCGTTCGTGAATACCCATCCGGATGAATCGCAAAATCGGTGTACGCCTCGCAGCGACCGTCGGATACCGCCGAGCCAACGAGCGTTTCGTCGTACAGGAGTTGTTTGATGCGCGGATCAGGCGCTTCGTCGTCCTGCGTGGTGCCGGAAAACGCCCAGAGATTCAGTCCCACAAGGCGCTGTCCGGGAAGTCCATCAAGCCACGCCTGCGGCAGCGACGCAGTGGCAGCGGGTGGCTCGCCGGCGGGCTCTTGATCGAGCGGCTTGAGGAACGTCCAGCTGACAAATTCGGTATGTCGCTCCCAGCGAACGCGATACGCGCCGAGGTTGTGCCGCGAATGACTGATCGTGTCGTCGAGCGCGGGCAGATGATGATCCCGTAGCAGCGTCGACAGATGCGCCCGGCTTGCGTCGCGCTCCGCCGGGTTGCACAGCATTACCACATGCGAGATCGCCAGCGGCGGCGCCATCGGCTCCGGCGGTCGAGCGTGGATTTCGTTGTGCAGCGCGGTTCTTTGCGGATGATCGATCACGGGATTTATTCAGCGAGGGAGGTTATTGCAGTTTCACAAAGCGTATGTCAAATCGGTGAAATTCGTCATGCACAGGTTACAGCTCTTTAGTGAAACGCCTACTGATGTTGGGCTAAAGCGGAAAAACGGCAGATGTCGACTTTCTGTCTAAACTGCTTGTAGCCCTTATGCACAGGTGCTTTCGACAGAAATCTGTAATTAAATTAACGCACTGACCCGCAATCGTAGGGCGGGCACTGTCGGCCTTGTAAACCTTCGGCTTGAGCCGTCTCCGTTTTGCGCTTCGCGGGGACTACGAGGCGGGCAGTGCCCGCCCAACAACCTGCCATTAAGGATCGCGCTACTTCGTACTGCGCTTCACCCAATCAGCAATCCGCTGCACACCTTTCACAATATTCTCATTCTGCGTTGCGTAGCTGAAGCGAATGTGCTGTCCGTCGCCGGGCACGCGATGGCCGAAATGGATGTCGGCCAACACGGCAACGCCCGCTTCATACAGCAGCCGTTTGCGCAACTCTTCGCTGTCTTTCAAACCGGTCATTTCGCAGAGCTCAGTGACGTTCGGCCAGGCGTAAAACGCGCCGCCACTGGCCTGACATTTGATGCCGGGAATCGCGTTCAACAGCGGCACGATCAGATTGCGCCGCTCCAGAAACTTCGAGCGCATCATCTCGGCTTCATGCTGCGGGCCGCTCACGGCGGCGACCGCGGCCCATTGCGAGATATGACTTGCGCAACTGTCGGTGTTGGTGACCCATTTGGTGAACGCTGGTGCGAGCAATTTGTTCGCAGTGAAACCGATGCGCCAGCCGGTCATCGCCCATGTTTTCGACGCGCCATCCGAGATGATGCAGCGCTCCTGCATGTCGGGCAGGCTGGCAAGCGATTGAAAGCTGCCTTCGAACGTGAGCCGTCCATAAATTTCGTCGCAGAACACCCAGATTTGCGGATGTTTGCGCAGGATCGCGGCGATGGCTTCGAGGTCGGCTTTGGTGAGAATGCCGCCTGTCGGATTTTGTGGGCTGTTCAAAATCAGGAGCTTGGTTTTTGGGGTGATCTTCGCTTCAAGCTCGGCCGGATCGAAGGCAAAATTGCGGCTCTCGCGCAGGTATAACGGCACGGGAACTGCGCCGTTGATCGTAATCTGCGATTCATAAATCGGGAAGCCCGGCACCGGGTAAATCACCTCGTCGCCCGCGCCGTAATCGGTGGTCGAGAGAATCGTGTAAGCGATGAACGGCTTCGCCCCCGCACCGACGACAACATCCTCCGGCTCAATCGTGATGCCGCGCATGTCGCCCATGTACGTCGCCACCGCTGCGCGCAACTCGGGAATGCCCGCGCTTGGTGTGTAGCCGTGCTTGCCCAAACGAATCGCCTCGTGCCCCGCTTCCTGCACATGCGTCGGCGCAGGAAAGTCCGGCTGCCCAATACAGAAGCTCGTAATGTCATAGCCCTCGGCAATGAGCTTGTTGACTTCGGCGAGAACAACGAAGGCGTTTTCAGTACCGAGCGATTGCGCGCGGCGGGAGAGTTCGAGTGGCATGAATGCAGAACGTGGCGTTGAACGATAAAGGTAATGCTACCTTCGAGCAGGAGTTGTTGTGGTTAGCGCGCGGATTCCGTCTGAGCAAATGCATCCATGTGGATGCACATAAGGATCATTTCCATGACGAATCACTTACCGCTCGTCTTCAACAACGCTGAGGGCCGAATGATGCAGTTGAACATGAACGGCAGCGTCGGGCCTGGCGGACGTAACGACCAACAAGATGTTCGCTGCATTCAAGCCATGCTCAACGCGCTCACATCGATTGAAGGTGCGCCGACGACGATGCTGCGCGTAGACGGCGTAATGGGCACACAGACGCAGGCTGCGATCCGGCGTTTCCAACAAGTCCAGCGGTTTGCGGTGGTCGACGGAAGCATTGAACCGGGTCGCGCCACTATTCGCGCTCTCGGCAACGCGCTCAATCGACGCGGTGCTCTGCCGTCAGGCTTCCCGACATTGATTGCGGCTCCGCCTGCGATCACACGCGCACTCTCGGGGACAGTCGCCGTAGCTGGCAATGGGCGTGGCGCAGGAGTCACGACGGCAGTACAACCGCCCGTCCCTGGCCAGCGCACAGGCTGGACGGTACTTTCGTCCGGTGGGTTCGACATTTCTATCGGCCCGTTCGGCGTTGTCCGCATGAACATCTATGCAACGCACGATACCGAACCCGGTAAGCGACACAGGTTTGTGTTTAGCGGCGTTGGTGTCGGCTTAAGTACCCTGCCCATTGGTTTCGACGTGTGGTTCCAGAACATGCCGGGGTACTCGAGCGATGTGATCTATGCCGCTGCGGCGCAGTTTTTTGGTCGCCCACGTCCCTTCGGCGCAGATGCCTTTAACGGATTGCCGACCGGTATCATGCAAGTCGGCGTCAACTTTGGCCCGGGCTGGAGCGGCACAGTGTGCATGTTCGGCGCGGTAACACCGGTACCAGAACCGATCTACGCAGCGGTCATGTCGGGCATGCAGGCCGGGCTGCCCGGAGGCGGAATCAGTTACTACGTCGGTGTGATTGGAGCGTAGGCTGCTAAGGTCGGCGGTTTTGGTTGACCGACGCGTGCTTGCGCTTACTGCCGAGCACCCGCAAACGACACTGATCCATCAGGATTGAAGTCGAGCGTTTGCGGTGATTTGTTG
>JAYWHV010000147.1:0-14220 GCA_043777615.1 Burkholderiales bacterium
CGCCACTGCTCAATGCCGCGCGTCCAGTCGCTGCGCGTGAAGGCGGTGTCATCGCCGCTTTGCGCGAATACAAACATGGCGCAACCGCCGCTGTTCTTCGGCACTTTGGGGGTCAGGCGGGCGATACCGTCTTTATCCGTCTTGCCAGCGGCCAGCTCCGCGCCTTTGCAGTCGCGAATACGCACGGTCGCATCGACCACTACGGTAGCGTCATTGAGCCGCGTTACCCAAACGAGTGCGCCGCCCGTACCCGTTTTTGTATGCACCGCAAGATTGGTGACCAACGCCATCGAACGCACAAACATCGACCCTTTTTTCTCAAGCAAGGACGCACCGAGTGCGGTGGATTCGGCCTCGACGACGTGCAAACCAGGCTCTGGTAGCGGCAAACCAATGACTTCAAATTCTTTCGGTCCACCCGGCTTCGGCAACGGCATTGAAACCGCCTGAGCGTTGCCCTTCAGAAGCGAGCGCGCGCGCTTGTCGTCGTCGCCTTTGAGCCGTTCGCCGAAATCAGCGTAGTCGGATTCCTCATCGTCCATTGAGCGGTCACTCTGCTGAAAGCCAAGCGTTCTGGCGTACCAGCGGATCATGTCCTGTTCGCCTGTGACTCGCAGCTTGCGGATCACTGCCCCTGCCCCAGCCTCAAGGTTACGAACGGTCAGCGGTAGCGCCGGATCGGCATTGCGCTCGATGATGCCGAAGCTGCGCGGGAATTTCACGAGCGGGGGATACGCGCTGGTGCGCAAAGTGATAGGACGCTTGAGCGTGAGCACGGTGCTCGTACCGGATTCTTTCAGGTTCGGCGGCACGACGAGCGTGAATCGTGTCTCAGCGGGCAATTTGCCGAACGTGACGCCTTCGTTGTCGGAGTCGTTCGCCAAAGGCGAATAAAGCTTGCCCGCGTCGTCACGGAGACGGAAGCGCGCGATGTCACTGTTCTCGACAGCGCGCTTTAGATTGAAGTACACCGTGGCGAGAGGGTTACAACCGGCGTCCTTGTTTTCGCGTCCGCACGTCATGTCGATCCAGTCACCGGATCGCACCTTGAACTTAAGCGTGTCGGCTGCAATTTTCAGGTTGTTCGCGGCGGCGTCCCAGCGGATGGTGACGTCAGCACCCGCCGGAAATGTTTGCGCACAGCGGAATGCAATCCAGTTTTCGGCATTGCTGATGCCCGCTGCTTTGAGCAATTCCGCCTTGCGAGCGCCACCGATAACGCGTACGGGAACTACCGAGCGCACGCCCTCGACTTCGCAGTGCACCCGTTCGATGAACGTTTTCGCGTCCACGGGACCTTTGGCGCGGGTCAGGAACGTCTGCTGCTCGTCAATGTCTCGGGCGTCATTGGACGGGCGGGATTCGGCTAGCGCGGGGAGGTCGGCGGCGCCAGCGGCGTTGGCAAAAGCCATCGCAAGGATGGTGAAGATCGTGGTCAGCAGGAGACGAGACATAGAGGGCTGTGGAGCTGCGGAAGTTGGCGGGAGATGAATACGGTGTTCTACCTTAGTCGCAAAGGTCGTGCAATCGCATCGTAGCGACGCGGGCCACTGGCTGTGAGGAGTGCAACCGATAAACTACTTTGCGTGACGACCGAACAAGATCAACAGACGTATTTGCCGCCCGCTCTGCGACCTAAATTCGCGAAACTGGGCGTGCATCACTTGCGTGACTTGTTGCTGCATCTGCCGATGCGTTATGAAGATCAGACGCAGGTTCGCGCGATGACCGAATTGATTGCGGGCGAATCGGTCGTAGTCGAGGGCGTGGTGGAGCATTCGGAAACTACGTTTCGTCCCCGCAAGCAGTTTGTGGCTCTGGTTCGTGCGACGGGCGACGATGGCAGTAATAATTTTGCGCCGCGCTTGACACTGCGTTACTTCAATTTCTATCCGAGCATTACGCAGGCCCTCAAGGTTGGTGCGACGGTACGCGTGTATGGTGAGGTACGTGACGGACGATACGGGTTGGAGATGGTGCATCCCGTTTTCAAAAAGGCCGGACCAGAAGCACCTGCCAACAATGCGAATGAATCGATAACCGCCGATGCCCGTTTGACTCCGGTGTATCCGAGCTCAGCGGGAGTACCGCAAGCTGCCATCCGCACGCTGGTCACCAAAGCCCGCAAAGTGGCCGACTGGCAGACCGACATGTTGCCGCGAGCCATGACCGAGGCGCTCGGTTTACCGGCCTGGCGGGCTGCGCTGGACGTGCTGCATGCGCCGTCGAACGCGGAGCCCGTCATCCCGCTCGAAACGCGTACCCATCCGGCGTGGCGGCGCATCAAATTTGATGAGTTGCTGGCCCAGCAGCTCGCCCTTCGCGATGCGAAATCGTTGCGCTCCGAAGAGGCCGCCCCCGCACTGCAGGCGACCGGGTTGATAACGACACTGTTGCGCCAGCGTTTACCGTTCAAACTCACCGCGCCGCAAGAGCGCGCCTTGTCTGAAGCGCTACGCGACATGCAGCGGGCTGTGCCCATGACGCGTCTGTTGCAGGGTGATGTTGGAAGTGGAAAAACCGTCGTTGCTGCGCTCGCGGCGCTGGTGGCCGTTGAGGCCGGCTGGCAGGTGGCGTTCATGGCGCCCACGGAGTTGCTGGCGGAGCAGCACTTCAACAAACTGTCGCATTGGCTGGCAGAACTGCCCATCAAACTTACCTGGCTGACCGGTTCGCTGCCCGCGGCTGAGATGCGTGCTGCGCATGCGGCGTGCAAGCGGGGCGAGGCGAATATCGTGATCGGGACGCATGCGTTGTTTCAGAAGAAGGTGTCCTTCGCGCGTCTCGGATTGGTAGTGGTGGATGAGCAACATCGTTTTGGAGTTGAGCAACGTTTGCAGCTGCGGCAACGCGGACAGCAGGACAGCGAGCGACAGCCTGCGCCGCACACACTTATGATGAGCGCCACGCCGATCCCGCGCTCGCTTGCGATGAGTTATTACGCTGACCTTGATGTGTCGGTGATTGACGAGCTGCCCGGCGGGCGCCAGCCCATTTCGACCAAACTCGTCAGCGAAGCTAGGCGCAGCGAAATCGTGCAGCGCATCTACGAAGTTGCGCAACACGGCGCCCAAGCCTATTGGGTTTGTCCGTTGATCGAGGAAAGCGAAAAGCTCGCCGAGCAGGATGTGCAGCTACAAGACGCCACGGCGCTGCACGCCGACCTCGTTGCGCTGATGCCGAACGTAAAAGTTGAGCTTCTGCACGGTCGCATGAAGGCTGACGAGAAGGCGGCGATCATGAAGGAGTTCGCCGCGAATCACATTCAGGTTTTGGTGGCGACCACGGTCATCGAAGTTGGCGTTGATGTGCCCAATGCAAGCTGGATGGTGATTGAGCACGCCGAGCGCTTCGGCCTCGCGCAATTGCACCAACTCCGAGGCCGCGTCGGGCGCGGCAGTGTCGCTTCGACGTGCATTTTGATTTTTGCGGGGAAGCTCTCGGACACCGCCAAGCAGCGTCTGAAAGTGATCTACGAAAATACCGATGGCTTCATCATCGCCCGCGAAGATTTGCGCATTCGTGGGCCGGGCGAATTGCTGGGCCCAAGGCAATCGGGCTTGCCTTCGCTGCGCTACGCGAATATTGAGGAAGACATCGATCTCGTTGAGTCGGCGCGTGACGCGGCGACAAGACTTGAAAGCGATTCATCGTTCAATCGAGCCGCATTTGTCGACCGCTGGATCAAGCATCGCGCGGAGTTCGCGAAGGCTTAATCCGCTTCTACAGCACGCGAAGATGCGCTGATGTCGCACCATGAACAGCATGCAACGGAATGTTTTGGTCAAACGTGACCAGCGCTCCATTGTGTTTGACCACGAGCGCGAGCAGATAGAGATCGGTGATCTGGTTGTGCCCGTGCACACGCGTGAAATCTACCGCAGAATCATCACGCAATGACACGCTGTCGGGCCAAAACTCATGATCGAGCGTGGCGCACGCATGCACAAGTTGCTGGCGCACCGCCATGATTCCCAAAGCACCGCGCCGCCCGTAGCTCGGCAGGTTGAGCACGCGAATCACGCCGTTCTCGACCAGCGGACAGGTTGCGATCTGGATTCCCGATGTCTCGATCAGGGCGTTGGCGCGTGACGACGCAACGTGCGCATCATCAAACAAGGCAACCCAAACGTTAACGTCAAGCAGCAGGCGTGTCGGTGTCGACAACTGTCTTGTCGCGAGGTATCTCGCATCCGGTTCGCGCGCTCCATGGGCATGCACCGCACCCGGACGCGAAGTCTTGGGTGGCGACATCTCAGATGCCTTCGCGTTCCATCAGCTCCCGGACGTGATCGATGGTGATCACTTCGTCACGAGCGGGCAACATGGCGAACCTGCCGCGAAGCTTTGCTGCGGCGATTGCCGGTTGTACCTGCATCTGTGCGCCCGCGCGAATGAGCGCAGAGACGGCGTCTCCCAACGAGAGTTGTTGGCGCATGGCGTAGTGTTTGGCCACATGCAGCGCGTCTTCTGAGAGGTTGAGTGTGGTTCGCATGATCAACGGGTCGGTTTGGAGCAGCGTTGAGTGAAAGATCCGAGAACATCATATCATCAATATGATGTTTTGTTGCCTGGTGTTGTGGATCGTCGTCAAAAGTGATCCGAGCTACGGAGGCGTCGTTCGCGCGTGGCGGGAGAACAGTCCAGAATGAGGGGCGACGGAGTTCAAACGGCCTAGAATTCACTGTAATGTCCCTTTAGCCACGCCAACCCGCTCCCTCACCCTTTATTGGGCGACAGCTGTGTCACGCGTGGCTTTTTCGTTTCCAGAGCCCCCATGAAAGACACCTTCCGCATCAAGCTTGAACAACTCTCGCGCCGACAGGTCGAGGTGGAGAGCTTGCTGTCTGACCCATCCGTCACCAACGACATGAATCGCTTTCGGGCGTTGTCGCGCGAGCGGAGTGACATCGAGCCGATTTCTGCGTTGTTTGCCCAGTTTCAGTCGCGCGAGGCTGATCTCGCGGGGGCGCAGGAGATGCTGGCCGATCCGGAAATGAAGGAGATGGCACAGGAAGAAATCGACACAGCCAAGGCCGATATCGAGCGTATCGAGAAAGATTTGACGCTGGGTTTGCTGCCGAAAGACCCGGCCGATGAGCGAAACATTTTTCTTGAAATTCGCGCTGGAACGGGCGGAGATGAATCGGCGCTGTTCGCGGGGGATTTGCTGCGCATGTACACGCGCTTTGCCGAGCGGCAGCGCTGGCAGGTGGAAATTGTGTCAGCGAGCGAGAGCGAGATTGGCGGTTATCGCGAGGTGATTGCCCGCATCATCGGCCAGGGCGCGTATTCAAAAATGAAGTTCGAATCCGGCACCCACCGCGTGCAGCGTGTACCCGTGACCGAGGCACAGGGCCGCATCCACACGAGCGCCTGCACGGTGGCGATCCTGCCCGAAGCCGACCCGGTGAAAGACATCACTATCAATCCGTCGGACCTGCGCATCGACACCTTCCGTGCGTCTGGTGCCGGTGGTCAACACATCAACAAGACCGATTCGGCGGTGCGCATCGTCCACATCCCGACCGGTGTCGTGGTGGAATGTCAAGACGGTCGTTCGCAGCATCAGAACAAGGCGCGTGCGATGGAGGTTCTGGCCTCTCGCCTCCTGGAGCGTGAACGCGCAGCCGCGCATGCGAAGGAGGCCGGGCTGCGCAAGTCTCTGGTCGGTTCCGGTGACCGCAGTGAACGGATCCGCACTTACAACTTTCCGCAGGGCCGCATGACCGATCACCGCATCAATCTGACGCTCTACAAGCTGGATTTCATTATGGATGGCGACATTGGCGACATGGTCGACGCGCTGATTTCCGAGCATCAGGCGGAGCAAATGTCCTTGATGGAAGGAGCAACGGCATGACCACTTTCAATCAAAAGCTGCAAGCCGCGTGGCAGAAATCACGCTCGCTCGTCTGCGTTGGGCTTGATCCGGAGAAAAAGCGGTTGCCCGAGCGGCTGTTCAATCGTCCGGATGCGATTTTTGCGTTCAACAAGGCCATCATTGACGCGACGCATGACGTCGTCTGCGCGTACAAACCGCAGTTTGCGCATTACGCCGCCATTGCCGCCGAGGACCAGCTCGCGGCGACAATTGATTACATCCATGATCGCTATCCGCATGTGCCGGTGATTCTGGACGCCAAGCGCGGTGACGTGGGGAGTACGGCCGAGTTCTACGCGGTCGAAGCGTTTGAGCGTTATCGCGCCGACGCGGTGACAGTGAATCCGTACCTCGGTGGCGATTCGATTGCGCCGTTTACCAAATATGCCGATAAGGGCGTGATCTTGCTCTGTCGCACCTCGAACGCGGGTGGCGCGGATTTGCAGGAACAGATGATTGACGGCGAACCGCTGTACCTGCGCGTAGCCAAACTCGCGGCGCAGCAATGGAACGCGAACCAGAACATCAGCCTCGTTGTCGGGGCCACGGTCCCGCAGGTGATTGCCGATGTGCGCAAGGTGGTCGGCGACATGCCGCTCCTCGTTCCCGGCGTCGGCGCGCAGGGCGGCGACATGAAGGCAACGGTTGCCGTCGGTCGCGACAGCAAAGGTGTCGGCCTCATCATCAACGCGTCGCGCTCGGTCCTCTACGCCAGTGGCGGCGACGATTTTGCGCACGCTGCGCGCGGCGTTGTTGAGCAGATGATCGAAGATGGCGCGATGCCCTGAGGCGGTCACTTTGACGAACAGCTTTTTCTTGTAATGACGACTGTATTGGGGCTAAGGCGCGATTTTATACAAAGTCGACTTATGTCATTTTTTAGCTATACCCCCAATGCGGACTGGTTTATAGCGAAAAGCCGTAATTGTCGCAGCGCGGGAAGTTTCGTTCGCTCCCGAGTGCAGAGCCGGTGAATCTGCGCCAACTCATGACGTCTATGGCGGCGTTGCCGTTGCCACGCGCGGAAGTTCGCATGCTCGTTTGCCATGTTCTGCAACGAGATACGGCGTGGCTGGCGGCCCATGATGATGAACTTGCTTCGCCGGACGAACATCAGCGCATTGAGACCCTTGCGGCAAAACGTGCGGCGGGCGAGCCGATGGCATATCTGCTCGGCGAGCGGGATTTTTTCGGTCGGACGTTTCGTTGTTCGCCCGCCGCACTGATCCCGCGTCCGGAAACGGAGCATTTGGTCGAGCATGTGCTCACACTCGTCACAACGATGGCCAGTTCAGCGATCCTGGACGTCGGAACCGGTACCGGCTGCATCGCCATCACGCTCGCGCTCGAGCGACCGGCCACGAAGATCACAGCAATTGACCTGTCGCCCGGTGCGCTTGAACTCGCGCGCGAAAACGCACGCAGTCTCCATGCCAACAACGTCGAATTTGTCGAAAGCAACTGGTTCAGCTCCGTCCCGGGTGACGCGAAATTTGACCTGGTCGTCAGCAACCCGCCGTACATCGTGCCGGGTGATGTGCACCTGAGTCAAGGCGACTTGCGTTTCGAGCCCGCCATCGCGCTGGCCGATGCAATCGACGGGTTGGAGAGCTACCGCCAGCTTGCGCGTGCCGCGATGACCCACTTGAAAGGTGGCGGCTGGCTCGTCGTAGAGCACGGCTACGATCAGGGTGAATCAGTTCCCGCGCTACTGACCGAAAACGGTTTTACCGAGATCAGCACCGAACGCGACCATGGCGGCCATCCACGCGTGACTGCGGCGCGCAAGCCCTATTAGGACTACCCCGAACCAATTTGCGGAGACCCAGTCCATAATATCGCCAGCATGGCCTGCTGTTGTTTTTTAAGGATGTTTCGATGTTGCAAGAGTCAAATTTAACCGCCACCCAGTCAGAAATTGACGCGCTGGTGCCGCTGACAAAGTTAAACCGTCGCGGCTTTATGGTCACCTCCCTCGGCGCTGGTTTCGCCGCGTCTGTGCTTCCGGTTTCCGCGCAAACCATCACGACCAGCGCTGACGGCCTGACCGCCGGTGAAGTCAAAGTGCCGACAAAAGACGGCGACATGGTCGCCTATCGCGCGATGCCAGCCACAGGCGGAAACTTCCCGGTTGTGCTTGTGGTGCAGGAAATCTTCGGCGTGCATGAGCACATCAAGGATGTTTGCCGTCGTTTCGCCAAGCTTGGTTATTTCGCGATTGCAGGCGAAATGTTTGCCCGCCAGGGCGACGTGTCGAAGATGACCGAGATTCCAAAAATCATCTCGGACGTGGTCAGCAAAGTGCCCGATTCGCAGGTGATGTCGGACCTCGATGCATGTGTTGCATTTGCCAAAGCCTCGGGCAAAGCGAATGTCGAGAAACTCGCAGTCACCGGATTCTGTTGGGGCGGGCGCATTACGTGGCTCTACGCAGCGCACAACCAGAACGTAAAGGCGGGCGGCGCCTGGTACGGCCGGCTCGTCGGTGCAACGAACGCCATGAACCCCACCAACCCGATTGATCTGGTCGAGAAGATCAACGCTCCCGTGCTTGGACTCTACGGCGGCGCAGACGGAGGAATTCCGAACGACACCGTAGAGCAAATGCGCGCAGCGCTCAAAAAAGCGGGCAAAAAGAGCGAAATCACGCTCTATCCCGACACGCCGCATGCGTTTAACGCGGACTACCGTCCGAGTTACCGGAAGGCGGCTGCGGATGATGCGTGGGGTAAGCTCACCGCGTGGTTCAAGGCCAACGGGGTAGCCTGACCGCTAGATTGAGTGAGGTGCCTGCGGGCACCGCTGACCAGTGAGAGGCCCTAGCTCTGTTCGTTCGGTTTGACCCAAACCCAGTCGGAGCCCTCGCTTACAACGTCGCTCGCTTCGTAGCGGCGTTGCGAGCCCTGCACTTCGTAGGTGACGCCGGCCTGATAGTCCGCCGCGCTCATGATCCAGGAAGCTCCCAGTATGGGTCGTCCAAAAAACGCGCTTCTCAAGCGAACCGCCTTGAATGTCGCACTCGCCACCAGCGTCGCTGCGTTATCGCGATACAGCCCCTGACGTGAACGCAGCGTGCGTAGCTCGATTGTGTCTACCTCCCGCGAGAGCACCTGAAGCCCGATTTCGATGTGGCCCGCAGGTAGCTTGAGCAAACGCACAATCGTCGCGATTTGCCATCCGGCTGCCGGCGCTTCCTCGGTCACAGCGACGATGTCCCGCAGCCGCAGACGTTGTGTTGAGGTGTTAGGCACGACACATCTGAAGCCAGTATCGCTGCGGTCACGCAAATGCCAGAACTGCAGGTTGAGCCGCGCCGCCTCGGGTGGCAAGTCGCGACGAAGGCGTTTCATTGTCGAATCTTTGAGCAGCCCGAGCGTTTCTATTTCGAGCGTATCCGCGTAGTCGTAGCTATCACCTTCGAGGCTCCCGGCGAGAACACCCGGTTCGAACGAAATTGCGGTGGCCACTTTGCCAATGCCATAAGTCGCGGCAACCCGCCCGTGATCATCATTCCTTGTGCTGGCCCGGCTCAGCGGCTTGAATTCAGGGTCTATCCGCAGTACCGCGCTGCGCAGCGACAAGAGCGGATTCTGCGACAGCGATCCGCCAAGCGTCACATTCCGACCGCCGTCTTCCGATTCCACCTGGTCAAGCCAGGCCAAGGCACGCGCATGGATGGAGGTGGTGTCACAGTAAAGATACTGGCCGCCTTGCGGCACCGAATGCCGCGGCACCAGTCCGTCAGAACCCGCCAGATTGATGGCGAATCCGCTCTCGTTTGCGGGCCGTGCGGTGAGCTTCAGATCGTGCGTGAATTCTTCAATCTTTTTGTACAGCGCATTGATCTGCGATGGCGTGTATCCGCCCGCGTTACCAAGCCGCAACAGGGCGAGCGCAGAAAACGCCCGTGCTGGATAACTGACTTGTCCCGTCGCAGGGTCGGCAACGACCACATGGTCCACGCCAAGGTCGCATGCTTTCCGAAACACCTGATGCGTCTCGACCCAGATCGAAGAAATCCACTCTTCGTGGCGATAGAGCCGATAGCGATATGCCATCGCGCGGAAATAGAAAAAGCGAATCGCCACCCGTGCAAAGTCCGACGCCGAGCGACCGGCAACGGAGGCGGTTTCGCGCATCAAGATCAACCGGTAAGCATCCGCGAAACGCATCGCCCAGTCGTAACCTGTGTCCCACAGACGCTCGCGCAGCGAGTGCGACTGCAGCGACGCCGCGAGGTAGTCACGCTCCAGGCGAAGCGTCATTGCGTCGGTGCGAATGTCGAGTTCAAACAGCGGCCCCGCGCTCACTGTTTCCTGATTTTCGGCATCGCTGTTGAACGATCGCAGTGCCGCGCAAACCGTATCGGCGGCGGTAAAAATATCGCGGTCCAGCGCTGCGGCAAACTTTCTCGCACCGCTGGCTGAACCCAACGGGCGCGAATCTGTCAAATTTGAGAGCCAGCGGAGCATGTTTTCCGGTCTTTTTGAGCTTTCGCTCACGCGATTGCAGTTGTTATCAAATCGTAGAATACCGCTCCATCCCTGCCGCGGCAAGAAAAAGCGGGCAACCCGCCGCTACACGCGGTTCTACCCGCCGCAATTGTCGCGATTTTTCACTTCGCTATGGATTTCTCATCATGAATATGGTTAACCCTTCGGTCGTTGCGACCGCCCTTCTTTTTTCGCTAGTCAGCGGCAGCGCGATGGCCCAATCCGGCGCACCCGGCAGCGCAACCGCCGCCCCTGCCGCCAACATGGGCGCGCCGTCCGCGCTCAAGCTGATTGATCGCAAAATCGGCGATGGCGCACTTGCTGAATCGGGCGCTCCGATCAATGTGCACTACACCGGATATCTCTGGAGCGCGACTGCGCCAGACAACAAAGGCACTAAATTTGATTCCTCGATTGACCGCAAAGTTCCGTTCGGCTTTATCCTCGGCGCAGGCCGTGTGATCAAGGGCTGGGACGAAGGTGTAGTGGGCATGAAAGTTGGCGGTCAACGCACGCTGATTATTCCGCCAGACAAAGGCTACGGCGAGCGCGGTGCGGGCGGTGCAATTCCTCCAAACGCCACCCTGGTGTTCGACGTTGAACTCATAGCGGTCGTCGGCAAAACGGTAAACGCCTCTGGCGAGCCGTCTGCTTACGTCCCCGCCGCCAAGAAGTAAGCGCGTAGCAGCATGAAAAATCCGGGCGCCGTTGCCATACATCGCACAGACTACCGCGCACCAGCGTTCTGGATTGATCGCGTTGATTTGCAGTTTGATCTTGACGTCGTCAACACCCGCGTCTCGTCAACCCTGTCATTGCGGCGCAACGTGCAACCAGGCGCGAGCGACACGCTGGTGCTCAATGGCGATGGCCTGACGCTTGAATCCATCACGCACAATGGGCATGCGTTAACGGTCGCTGATTTTCGGCTTGAACCGGATCGCATCGTCATTAGCGCCGGTGCGCTGGCGTATGCGGGTGAATCGGGCACTCTGGTGATCGTGACTCGCTTTAATCCCTCCGCGAACCTCGCGCTTGAAGGGCTCTATGTCACCAACGGCACGTTTTGCACGCAGTGCGAAGCCGAAGGTTTCCGCCGCATCACTTACTTCCCGGATCGACCCGACGTGCTCTCGGTTTATCGAGTCGCGATTCGTGCTGATAAAGCCCAGTTCCCGGTGCTTTTGTCAAACGGAAATCTCGTGACGTCTGCTGACCTGGGCGACGGTCGCCATGAAGCCGTCTGGCATGACCCGCACAGGAAGCCATCTTATTTGTTCGCGCTGGTAGCCGGAAATATTGACAAGTTGACCGATCACTTCGTCACCGCATCGGGCCGCGATGTGCTGCTCGAAATCTATTCGACGACCGCGAATCTGCCGCGCTGCGCATGGGCGATGACGTGCCTTAAAGCCGCGATGCGCTGGGACGAAGAAGCATATGGTCGTGAATATGACCTTGATCGTTTCATGATTTACGCGGCCGACGACTTCAACATGGGCGCGATGGAAAACAAGGGATTGAACATTTTCAATTCCCGCTACCTCCTCGCCGACAAGGACACCGCAACCGACGCCGATTTTCAGGTGGTCGACGCCATCGTGGCGCATGAATATTTTCACAACTGGAGCGGCAATCGTGTGACCTGCCGCGACTGGTTTCAGATCTCACTTAAAGAAGGTTTCACGGTCTTTCGAGAACAACAGTATTCGGCGTCTCGCGGCTCACCCGCCGTGGTTCGCATCGAAGAAACCGCCTTCATGCAATCGCGCCAGTTTGCGCAGGATGCGGGTCCGATGGCGCATCCGATTCGGCCGGACGAGTACGAAGCGATTGACAACTTCTACACGGTGACCGTGTACGAAAAAGGCGCAGAAGTCATTCGAATGCTGCACACGCTACTTGGGCCGGACAAATACCGCAAGGGCACCGACCTTTACTTCTCGCGGCATGACGGAACTGCTGCCACTTGTGATGATTTTGTTGCGGCCATGGAAGAAGCCAGTGGCGCTGATCTAGCGCAGTTCAAGCGCTGGTACAGTCAGGCGGGCACGCCGACGATCTCCGTATCAGACAAGTTCGACGCGATACAGAAGCGCTACACATTGACAGTCGAGCAATCGGTTCCCGCCACGCCGGGACAAGCAAGCAAACAGCCGGCGGTCATACCCTTGTCGATGGCGCTCGTTCAACGCGACGGAGATGTGTCCCACGCAAAGGTGCTTTGCGTGACCGCAGCGCAGCAGGAGTTTTACTTCGACGACGTTGCAGCCAAGCCCGTACCGTCGTTGTTACGGGGCTTCTCGGCACCAGTGAAAGTGTCGTTTGCCTACGCCGATGATGACCTCGCCATGCTGGTCTCAAAAGACAGTGACGGTGTGGTTCGTTGGCAAGCCTTGCGCGAACTTTTTTTCCGTTCGTTTGACGCCGCAATGGGTGGTGAGCCGGTGGCGCCAACCCTGCACCAGACAATCAATGCGCTGCTCGCCGATCACCAGACCGACCCGGCATTGATCGCACAGATGCTCATTCTCCCGAGTTACGCCGAACTCGCGGATCGGGAGTCGGTCATTGATCCGCTGAGGATTGCCGACGCGCGAGATGCCGTGATGCTGAGCCTGGCGACTGGGAATTTTGCGGCGATGATCGCACGGTACGGCGTCGAGCGTGCCGCGCTGGCTGATGCGCCGTACTCAACGCACGCCGCTCCGGTTGCGCATCGCGCGCTGGCCAACACGTTACTTGCCTTGATCAACATCGCGGGCAATGCTGCGGGCCAGGCACTTGCACTCATTGCGTGGACCGACGCTGACAATTTGACCGACGTGATGGGTGCCATGGCCGCGCTTCGCGATCAGCCGTGCGCCTCGCGCGACACGATGTTCGGGGCTTTTCACGACCGCTGGATCGAAGATTTGTCCATGTTGAATCGCTGGTTTCAGCTGGAAGCCTGCGCCAACCGGCCAAAAGGCGAGTCGCTCTTGCGGGTTCGCGAACTGCTGACGCATCGAAAATTTGACGGTAAAAATCCCAATCGTGTTCGTGCGATTGTGCATGCGTTCGGAGACCAGAACTGGCGCGGCTTTCATGCCGCAGATGGTGCTGGGTACGAGTTTGTGGCCGAACAAATTGTCGGCTACGACGCCCAGAATCCGTCGCTTGCGGCGCGATTCTGCGATCCATTTCTGCGCTGGCATCGCTGCACTGAACCGCAACGCAGCTTGCAGAAAGCGCAGCTCGAAAGGCTGATGGAACACGCAGCCCTGTCGCCCAACGTGGGCGAGTTGATTGAAAAAGCGTTGAAGGCAGGCGGTTCGGCAGCTTAGGCTGAAGGGAGCTCTACTCACCGCCCCGTCAGGAGCGTCTGCGAGACAACTTCTGCGGCGACGATTGCTGCATCCTAGAATCCGGATATGAATACTCCTGCCTACCCTTCCATCCGCATGCGCCGCCTGCGTCGTGACGCGTTCAGCCGCAACATGGTTCGCGAGACGTCGCTTTCTGCGGCCAATCTCATCTGGCCGGTGTTTGTGATTGAGGGAGAGCAGCGCACGCAGACGATCCCTTCCATGCCGGGTGTCGAGCGGGTATCCATCGACATCCTAATCGAGCGAGCGCGTGAGGCGGCCGCCCTCGGCGTCGGAGCCATCGCGTTGTTCCCGGTGATTGAGTGCGCAAAAACGCCGTTCGCCGAAGAGGCCTACAACGACGATGGTCTGGTTCCGCGCGCCGTGCGTGCGCTCAAAGCCGCCGTGCCCGACATCGGCATCATCACCGACGTCGCGCTCGATCCGTACACCTCGCACGGGCAGGACGGCATCATGGACGAAACGGGGTATCTGA
>JAYWHV010000148.1:0-3940 GCA_043777615.1 Burkholderiales bacterium
GTTCTTCCAAGACCGTGGCCGAGGCTGCCGACTAGTGCTTGCGCGGCTGTCGTGCTTACCGTGACGGCAAGCAGCATCAGCGGCAGCGTTCCACGATTCCCTTCCGGGGGTAGCGTCCTGATCACAGTGCGAGCAACTGCACCGGCGACGATTCCTGCTGGCCCGCTCGTCAACACTGTGACGATCACAGTACCCGCGGGCGTTACCGATCCGGTGCCGTCAAACAATACGAGCAGTGTGACAACGACAGTAGGAACGGCGCCAAGAGAAGCAGACATATCTGTTGTCAAGACCGGCCCCTCTGCCGTGCAAGTACTTGGCGTCGTAAGCTACGTTATTGACGTGGTGAACGGTGGTCCTGGCTCTGCCGACGGGTCAGTGTTTACGGACACAGTTCCGGTCGCTATCACGGGTGTTATCTGGACATGCACAGCATCCGGTCAGGCTGTCTGCCCTGCCGCGTCGGGCTCGGGCAACACCATCAGTCAGACTCTCGTCGCCATGCCAATGAACGGTCGGCTGCGCTATGCAATTACCGGTACAGCACCTGCTGCCGCTACGACACTTGTGAACACGGCGAACGTAAGCACGCCGACGGGTTTGACTGATCCAAATCCGAATAACAACACGAGCACGGTCTCAACGATCGTGAGCACGACGCCACCGACCGTGGCGAACTTGTCGATGTCGAAAATTGGTCCCACTACAGTCGCGGCGTTTGGAGCAGTCCGGTACACGCTGGTTGCGACGAACAACGGCCCGGCGAATGCTGACGGAGCCACGGTTACCGACACGTTCCCGAGCGTGCTTACTGGGGTGACGTGGACGTGTGCGGCATCAGTGGGTGCCACCTGCGGTGCGGCAAGCGGCAGCGGAAATTTGAACCTCGCTGTGCCAGCTTTCGCTGCGGGAAGTCAGGTCACAATCACAGTCAACGGCACAGCGCCGTCTTCTGGAACCTTCCAGAACTCGGCGCGTGTTACTGCGCCTCCGACGGTCACGGATCCTGATCCGAGCGACAACATTGGTGGGCCAGTGGTCACGACAGTATTGCTGGCACCTGCCGACCTCGTCACGACGGTCACGGTTGCTCCGACTGTTTGCCCAGGATTTGCCAGAGCTTCGTCATCAAGCGGCAAAGCCAGGGCCTCTGCTGTCGATCGTCAGAAGTGCCCACCAGGCAATCCTGCGCCGGGCCAACCGGTCATCGCGACGGTTGTCATGAGCAACATCGGGCCAAGTCCTGCGGGCAACGTGATCGTGACCCTGCAATTGCCACCGGGTTCTACCGGGGTCGTTGTGAGCAGCGGTGGGGTTTACAACCCGGCTACATCGACAGTGACGTGGCCGGTGATTCCGTTCGTGCCTGCTAACACGTCACCGGTGGTGACCTATACGGTGGTGTTTGTGCCGCCAGTCACGGGCGGCACAATCCGCTCCGATGTGATCACGTCCGACACTGAGGTGACGCTCACGAATAACCCGGCATCTGTCTCGATCCGTGTGGTTGCCGTCGTCGTGGCTCCCGAGCCGATCCCGACGGCCCCGTGGTGGATGGCCGCGCTGTTGCTTGCGGGACTTGCTGGTCGTAGTTTGCGTCGCCGGGTTCCCGTGCGCGAGGCGTAGGTTACGGCGCGGGATCCAGAAGCGAACGCTGTGTCGGTCAGCGGACGGACAACACTAACGATTGAAGCTGCCGAATTCCGCGGCTAAAACCTCCGAAGCCGGGCAACTTGCCCGGCTTTTTTATGAGCGCTCCGATCGCTACACGGCTCGCCGATAAAATCCGAACGCATATCCCCAGAATAGAACGCAAATGAATTTCGAAGACTTAAGCAACGAACTTAAACACGCCATCAACGCGGCGCGCGGCAAAGTCGATCACCTCCGGGGGTTACTTTGAATACGATAAAAAGTCGCAGCGCCTGCTAGAGCTCAACGCGGAGCTTGAAAACCCTAAGGTCTGGGATGACGCCAATCGCGCGCGGGAACTGGGTCGTGAAAAACGTCTGATCGATGACGTCATCAGCCATATCGACACGTTGACGTCGGACTCGCAAGGAGCCGCTGAACTGCTCGAACTGGCTGTCATGGAAGGCGACGAGGGCACGCTTACAAGTCTGAAATCGGACGTTGAAAAAATCACGGCCGTATTAGCCGAGCTTGAATTCAAGCGCATGTTTTCGGGCGAACAGGACCAGTCGAATTGCTTCCTCGATATTAATTCAGGTTCGGGCGGTACTGAGGCGCAAGACTGGGCGCAGATGCTGTTTCGCATGTATTGCCGCTATGGCGAGCGCAAGGGCTTCAAGGTTGAGATTCTCGAAGAATCAGATGGCGACATTGCCGGCCTTAAAAGCGCCTCGATCAAGCTCACTGGCGACTACGCCTATGGTTATCTGCGTACTGAAACCGGCATTCACCGCCTGGTCCGCAAGAGCCCGTTCGACAGCAATGCGCGGCGACACACCTCGTTCGCATCGGTGTTTGTTTATCCCGAAGTGGATGACTCGATCGTCATCGACATCAACCCGTCCGACGTGCGCACCGACACGTTTCGAGCAAGTGGTGCTGGCGGTCAGCACATCAACAAAACCGATTCAGCCGTCCGACTGACGCACATCCCGACTGGAATTGTCGTGCAGTGTCAGGATGGCCGCAGCCAGCACAGTAACCGTGACGTCGCCTGGAAGCGGCTGCGGTCGCGCCTGTATGAGCATGAGATGCGCATTCGCATGGAAGCGCAGCAAAAGCTGGAAGACACCAAAAGCGACATTGGCTGGGGACACCAGATTCGCAGCTACGTGCTGGATCAGTCACGTATCAAGGATTTACGCACTAGCCACGAGACTGGCAATACTGGGGCCGTACTCGATGGCGATCTTGACGCGTTCATCGAGGCCTCGCTCAAAGCGGGGGCGAATCTGGGCAAAGGAGAGGCGTAATGCCAGCGATCGAGCGTCCTCGTTTGCTCGAGTTGCCTGATCGTTTTGACACAGAAGCCTTCGTCATGCGACCTTACCGTGCCGGTGACGGCGCGGCCTTTTTCGCGGCAGTTGACGAGGATCGTGCCGATCTTGGGCAGTGGGTCGGATGGGTCGCAAATCACGCGACTGTTGATGATGCCGAGTCGTACGTACGCAACATGGCGGGTCGCTGGGTGACACGCGAAGGGCTCATCATGGGCATCTTTTCGAAGGACGAGAAAACGCTCTACGGCGGAACTGGTTTTCACGGCTTCGACTGGAAGGTTCCGTCACTCGAAATCGGCTGGTTCCTGCGAAAAAGCGCACGCGGTCAAGGCATTGGCGCGGCGGCAGTCACGCTTTGCTGCAAGCTGGCGTTTGAGCAAATGGGCGCAAATCGCGTCTGGGGAACAGTGGACGTGTTGAATGATCGCAGCTGGCGACTCTTCGAGCGCGTCGGATTCCGGCGAGAGGCGCACATGCGCAGCGAATGTCGCGATCACCACGGCGTCGTTCGCGACACCTTTGTGTACGCGATGCTTGCTCGTGAATGGCAAAGCGGCCGAACAGGTTTTGGATGAAATGACCGCTGCACGTGGGCTAAGCGATGAATTCTATCGAAGTCGACTATCAGGTTCACATGAGCGCAGCCAGCAAGGATTCGTCATTCCGTTCGATGCTGGCTAAATCGACCGTCATGTGGCGCATCCGATTGTCAAATTGCTTTCGAAGCATTTCGGTGACGACGCGCGGCCCCTGCGGTCGCATCAAAAAGTGCCCCAGCACCTCATCACATCCGAGCGCCCGTAACGACTCCCATTGTGCGTACGTTTCTACGGCGCGCTTGCCCAATTGATGTGCAAGCTTGACCGTGCTCTCCATGATGGCCAGCGACGACGCGTCTTCCGGCAGCCCCTTGACGAAGGCCCGTCCAATTTTCACAATCGAGATGGGAAGATCGCTTACGTAGCGCA
>JAYWHV010000149.1:0-3938 GCA_043777615.1 Burkholderiales bacterium
GAATCGGCGATCCGAGTACGTTTAAACCACGAAAAGACATTCGCGAACACCTTTGAAAACAGCGTGTTCGCGATTGTAGGGCGCGGCGCGGTATGGCTGCGCCGATCAGCTAGTTGTCGCGTGCTGCAACCGACTACATCGCTGAGCCGAAGTCCTCGCGGCGTGTGAACTTATTGTCCATCGTCGCGACTGTTTTGTTCGATGCTGTTTGGGTCATGTCGCTGCTTTTCACGGCACGGGCGTCAGCTTTTGCTGCGGCCGTCATCAGCGGCGTGGCAGTGACCGAGCTGGACAGCCCGAAGTTGTCTTCACGCGGAACGTAGGTCGCGGAGAACGCGGTTGAGACGCCGAAAGCGGACAGCGCAACGGTGGCGGCGATGGTTGAGAAGCGGATAGTTGATTTCATAGATAACTCCAGGAGGATTAAAGAGTGGCATCAACTTGTCGTGATGCTCGTGACAAACCTTACGCAATGAGTGCGCGATTTGGTTTTTGTCCAACCACTCTAAAAATATCTAGCCCACCCGAAATTTGCTCGCCGTCTTTCCCATCGTTCGCCTCAGCAACCGATAAACATCACCGTCAAACGGTAATCGCGCACCGCCCGAGACCGCGCACCAGTGTTCAAACACCAGAACATCACATCGATCATTGGCGACATCCCGCTCCTCATAAACGGCTATCCCGTCGAAGGGCCACGCTGGCATGGCCAGCGGCGCAAGCGCTGCGCGAAGTCGTGCCTGATGCTGAAGATGCGTCTCTGCGCCATCACAGACACCGTGGCAGCGTCCTACCTGCCTCGCAAAGCAGGGTTCTGTAGCGGCACGCGGCTTCGAAAATCCGAGTTCGTGATCGCACAGCTGGTGCTCACGCGCGGCAAACATCAGCCATTTTTTTGCCGATGCTTTATCGCTGAACGGGCCGTACAGATCGGCATACGAACCATCCAGTTGTGCGGCGCCTAACCACTCAAGCGTTGCGCTGGTTTCGCCTTCGCGCATACGAAAGAACCCCAATTTGTCACGCCGCCGCAGATTCACGTTGTGCAGCGGCATTCGCTCCTTGACGAGCTGCGCTTCGAGCAGCAGCGCGCTGAATTCACCTGCCGTTGGCAGCCATTCAATGCGCGTCAATTCCTGCGACAAACGAATGTCGTTCGGCGTCATGTGGTCGCTCGAAAAGTGAGCGCGAATACGCTCGCGAAGATGTTTTGCCTTGCCAATGTAGAGCGGTAAATCGTTGATTCCGTAGAAGAGATAAACGCCCGGTGAATCGGGGATGCCTTGCAACGCATCGACCGGCAATTGCGCCGGCAACGAGGGCGTTTTGAGTAAGGATTTGATCGCGGAGGTCACGACATCTTCGCCTGCATCACCCGCCGCGACATTCACGAACGCCGCCGTCGCCTCGACGTCGCCCATCGCGCGGTGCCGGTCAAAGCCATGAAGCGAGTGCCGATGAATCAGCGCGTCGAGCCCGTGTCCATCAGCATCCGGATAGAGCTTCCGCGATAACCGCACCGTACACAAAACGTCAGCCGTAAACGCTGCACTGATCCGGCGAAATTCGTTTTTGATGAAGCCGTAATCGAAGCGCGCGTTGTGCGCAACAAACACAGCGCCTTCGAGCATGCGGCGTAGATCCTCGCAGACATCAACGAAGCGTGGCGCATCGCGCACCATCGCATTGGCGATGCCAGTCAGGGCCTGAATCTCTGCCGGTATGGCAACGCCGGGGTTGATCAGCGATTGCCAGCGCGATTGCGATCCATCGGAATGGAATCGAATGATGGCGATTTCGGTAACACGGTCGGTGAGTGGTTTCGCGCCCGTCGTCTCAACGTCAATAAAAGCGAACTCGCCAACCGCAAGTAGCGCTTCGGGAAGTGGCTGCGGTGTGATTGACCGTTTCACCGTGATGCGAGTCTGGCCATTACGGGCTTAGCAATTGCACGCATTCCAGAATGTTCGTGGGGCGAATAAGCTTTTCACTGAAAGCCAATCCATGCAAGGGCTAGAGCGTAATTTTGCAAAAAGTCGATAATCAGATATTTGCACATCTAGCCCAAGTGTAGCGGCCGTTGCAGGATAAAGCTGATCGTCTTCAAGCTCACTGCAACAAGTCCGAATTTGCGAAATCGCGCTCAACGTTGGTCGTCCGCGCTTTTCTCCAGCACCGCATCCACCGCGCGCCGCTCGTCGAACACGAAGCAGTCCCCGGTGTAATGGTCGTGCCCCACTTCTTCGAAATATCTGAGGATTCCGCCCTGCAACTGGAATACGTCCTTTGCGCCAATTGATTGCAAAAATGGTGCGGCTTTTTCGCAGCGAATGCCGCCGGTACAAAAGCTCACCACCGTTTGGTTTGCGATCTCATCGATGTGCTCGCGCGCGGCGTCGGCAAAGTCGGTGAAATTGCGATTGCCCCAAAAAAGCGCGTTATTGAACGTACCTTTTTCGACTTCGACATCGTTTCGCGTGTCGAGCAAAACAATGTTCTCTCCCGCATCCAGACGGCGCTTTAATTCGACAGGCGTCATGACCGGCGCGGGCGCATTGACGGGATCGACGCCTGCCTGGCGGAACGTCACGATCTCGGGCTTCAGCTTGATCTTGATTCGCTTGAACGGCACCTCATCGCTCCAGCTTTCCTTGATGTCGAGCCAAGCAAAACGCGCGTCGTCGTTGACGATTGCCAGAAAGCCGCGCACGGTTGTTTCGGCACCCGCCAGAAACATGTTGACTCCTTCCGGCGCAATCAGGATGGTGCCTTTGAGCCCGATTGCCTCAGCTTTGGGCAGCCACTCGGCTTTGAGCGCAGCGGGATCTGTGATGGTGACGAATCGATACGTCGCAATATTCAGGATTCGGGACATCGTCACATTTTAAGCGGGCCGCAAAACGCGGTATCCGCCGATCAGTCGGCGATAATTCGCCTCGCGCTTTAATCCGGCGGCCACGTGTTAAGTATGGTCGGCGACGCGCAAAACAGCTTTTTTGAAACTGGAGACGAGCCATGAACGGACACTGGGTTGACATCAAGGCGCACGACGGCGGGAGCTTCGGCGCATACGTTTCCACGCCACCGACCGGATCGGGGCCAGGGATCATCCTCATTCAGGAAATTTGGGGCGTGAATCAACATATTCGCGATGTGGCGGATTCGTATGCAATGGACGGCTTTACGGTGTTCGCGCCGGACATCTTCTGGCGGCAACAGCCACGAGTCGATCTGGGCTACAACGAGGTGGACAACCCGAAAGCATTCGCTTTCATGGGTGCGCTGGATCGTCCAAACACAGCGCTTGACCTGGCGGCGACCGCTGCAGCCCTGCGCTCCCACGCGGCAGTCAAGGGCAAGATTGCGAGCGTGGGCTATTGCATGGGCGGCGCGCTGTCGTTCGTCTGCGCCGCCAGCGGCATTGTTGATGCCTCGGTTTGTTATTACGGCGGCGGCATCCACACGATGCTGGATCGCGTTGCGGATATCAAGGTGCCGATGCTGCTGCATTTCGCCGAGAAAGACGGCCATATTCCGATGACTGCAGTCGAGTCGGTGCAGGCCGCGTTCAAGGGCCACGATAACGTTGGCATTGATGTTTATCCGGACGTCGATCACGGCTTTAATTGCTGGGGGCGAGCGATGTACAACCAGAAGGCCGCCACACTCGCCCGTGGGCGCACGCTCGAGTTCTTGTCGAAAACGATTGCCTGATGCCCGATGAGAGGGTGCCCATGCGGTCAGGGCACTGAATGAAGAACGAAAAAAATGTTTCACGGAGGAGAACCCCATGACTTACGCCGCAATCACCGGATGGGGCAAGTGCATGCCGCCAGCGGTACTCACTAACGCCGATCTCGCGACATTTCTGGAGACCGACGACGAATGGATCACCTCGCGCACCGGCATGAAAGAGCGGCGCGTGTCGCATGTGCACG
>JAYWHV010000150.1:0-3927 GCA_043777615.1 Burkholderiales bacterium
CATGGTCACATGCAAAAAGTGCCCGGCGATGCCAAGCCGCGTAAGCCGCCACAAATCGCTGCGCGACACGCGAGGCCACCTGGTGCCGTAAGTGCGAAACAGCAACGCCACCGCGCACACCGGCATGATCAGATAACGCGCAAACAAAAAACCACCCGGCCCAGTGGCGGAGTAGACGTACTTCTGGACGGTGAAGTTGACGCCCCAAATCACGACAAGCGCGAGCGCGGCTGCAAGAGCGATTCCGGCACGCTTGTCCTGCGCGGCGGATGAGATGGGTTGCATGTTGTGTGCAATTTTAGGAAACCGAGGTAGTGCTGCGAAGAGTTTGGTCGGATATACGAATACAAACGAACAATATGCGTGCGACTCACAAAGCACGTTCGTCACATCTGGCGTCATTCTCGGCAAAGCCGGGAATCCAGACTCACGCCAGATATCCATATGAACTAAATACAGTAAACTAAGTCCATAAGCTTGTAAATTCGTTCGATCCCATTATGAAAACCCACAACATCCACGAAGCAAAAACCCAGTTGTCGCGACTAGTCGATCAAGCGGTCAACGGAGAAGCCTTCATCATCGCCAAGGCAGGCAAGCCTTTGGTGACGGTGTCACGACTTGACGCGCCCGCTGCCAACAGCGCGAAGCGCATCGGATTCATGAAGGGCGAATTCACGGTGCCGGACGACTTCGACCGCATGGGCGCGGACGAAATCGAGCGATTGTTTGGTGTCTGATTGTGAGATTTTTGCTCGACACTCACATTCTGTTGTGGGCTGCCGCCTCCCCCAAAAAGCTCTCGAAACCACTGACCGCGCTGCTGCTGGACACAGACAATAGTCTGCATTTCAGCGCAGCAAGCATCTGGGAAATCGCCATAAAAGGCACGCTCGGTCGCGCCGACTTTCAGGTGCAGGGACGCGTGTTGCGACGTGGTCTGCTCGACAACGGCTACAGCGAAATTGCTATCACCAGCGAGCATGCGCTGTACAACGAAAATCTGCCTCCGATTCACAAAGACCCATTCGACAGAATCCTCGTCGCGCAAGCGAACGTTGAAGGCATTACGCTGCTAACCTCAGACGAGAAAGTCGCAGAATATCCGGGACCGATGCGGTACGTTTAGCCGTCAGCTAAACGCGTGGACAACAAGTTGCCCACCCTACGAAACTTACTCTTTGCTGGAGCCCACATGCAGCCACGCTACCAAGTATTTGTCAGTTCAACCTTCCGCGATCTTCGCGAAGAACGGCAGGCCGCTCTGGAAGCGATTCTCGAATTAGGACACTTCCCTGCAGGAATGGAAGCTTTCCCCGCCGCTGATGCAACGCCTTGGGAACTGATCCGATCAATAATTTCCGACTCAGATTACTACGTTTTGATTGTGGGTGGCAGATACGGTTCGACTGGCCCGGAGGGTATTAGCTATACAGAAATGGAGTTCAATCTTGCCGTGGAATTGAAGAAACCTATCCTTGCATTCCTTCACAGTGCGCCCGATGAAATTCCGATGGGAAAAGCGGAACTGAACGCTGATGCTCGCAGGCAGCTAGAGGAGTTCCTCGCAAGAGTGAGTCAGCGACTATGCAAAGGTTGGCAAAGCAAAAATGATCTGAAATCTGCGGTGCTACTCGGTTTAGTTCATCTGATACGAACCAAGCCCGCATTTGGTTGGGTTCGGAACGAAGGATTACAGAATCACGAGTTGCTTCAACGACTGGCAGCACTTCAATCGAAATACGACCAGCTTGAATCAGAAATGGAAGACCTCCGCACAACATCTGGCCTGCTCACAGAAGCCGGTCGGTTCCAAAGCCTCGAGGAAGTTTATTCAGTCAAATTTCGTGTGCATTCCGACCGCGAGGGACGCCATACGGCAGAAATATCGTGGAATGACTTGTTTTTCGGCCTCGCTGACGAAATGCTCGTTCCCGCAAGCGAGCGAAAGCTGCTGGAAAAGCTTCCGCCCATCGTCGCCGGCGCACTAGCGCCGACTGCGTTCCAGCAGTTCACTCAGCACTCGTCAGGTGACTCGCGCGAAAAATTGCAACGCTTAGCGGGCGCACTGGATGTGGAGGAGGACTCGCTTAAGGCCATACTGCGCCAACTCATGGCCAACGGCCTAATTGCTCCGCAACTCGTCTTGCGGCAGGGTGGAGACCAATCTCGTACATACACCCTGTCAGATAGATGCTGGGCATTGACGCCGTTGGGAAGCAACAAGTATCTCGAAAAACGAGCCTTTCGTTAATCTCGCCGCCGCACCTCACGCAAATGTATACCCCTCATTCTTAAGCGGCAAATTCCGAATAGGCTTTCCGGTCGCTGCAAACACCGCATTCAAAACCGCAGGCCCCACCACGCAAATCGTTGGCTCGCCCACCCCGCCCCAAAAGTCAAACGTAGGCACCAGCACGGTTTCTACCTTTGGCATTTCGGCGAGTTTTAGCAGGCGGTAGCTGTCGAAATTCAGTTCTTTCATGCGGCCGTTTTCTACCGTGACTTCGCCGTAGAACATGGCGCTCAATGACATCGCGACCGAGCCTTCGATCTGGGCTGCGACCTGATCGGGGTTGACGACGTGGCCGCTGTTGAGTGCGAAGGCCATTCGGTGCACCTTGATTTCGCCTTTCGGACTCACGCTGATTTCGGCGGCGGCGGCGGAGTAGCTCGCGTAGCCCATGAACTGCGCGATGCCTTTGTGGCGGCCCGGTGCGAGCGGTTTGTTCCAGCCGAATTTCTCCGCCGCTGCGTTCAACACCGCCAGATGCTTGGGATGATTTTTCATGAGTGCGCGGCGGAATTCGAGCGGGTCTTTGCCTGCCGCTTTCGCGCATTCGTCCATGAAGCATTCGGAGTAAACGCCGTTCTGATTGGTGTTCACGCCGCGCCACGGGCCGACCGGGACGTGCGTGTTACGCATCGCGTATTCGGTGAGCAGATTGGGCACGGTGTAGCCCCATTGCGCGTCGTGCGGCTGCTGCCACAGGCCCTGCATCTGGCGTTCGTCCTTGCCGTCCTTGATGGCGAGCGGATTGACCCACGCGTTGATTGACTGACCGGAAATGCGGATGTGCATGCCGACCAGCTCGCCCTTGTCGTCGAGGCCTGCCGTCATCTTCGCCATCGAAATCGGGCGATAGAAATCGTGCGCCTGATCTTCTTCGCGGCTCCACAGCAGCTTGATGTGCGTGCCGGGAAATTGTTTGGCAATAGCGGTTGCCTGTTGCACATAATCCTGCTGACCGCCGCGTCGCCCAAAGCCACCGCCGAGATCCATTTTGTAGACCTCGCATTTGTCGAGCGGCAGGCCGGACGACTCGGACAGCGACGTGTGCGACGCCTCGCCGTTTTGCGTGGGCACCCAGGCCTCCGCGCGCTCGGGCGTGTAGCGCACAGTGCAGCCCATCGGCTCCATGCAGGCGTGCGACAGGAACGGCGTAGAGTACGTGGCCTCCACTTTTTTCGATGCGCCAGCGATGGCTTTAAATGCGTCGCCCTCGGTGCGGCCCGCGTACTGTCCACCGGTTTCAACGAGCCCCGCTTTCATCGAGGCGGCAATGGTCGCGCTGGATGCTTTGGCGTATTCGCCTTCGTCCCACACGATGGGCAACTTATCCAGCGCCGTTTTCGCGCGCCACCAGGTGTCTGCGAGCACGGCGACGGTGCCTTCGTTCACGCGTACTGCACCCTTAACGCCGCGCAAGCTTTTGATTTTTGATTCGTCAAAACTGACCAGCTTGCCGCCATGTACTGGGCAGGCTTTGATCGCCGCGCAGAGCATGCCGGGGAAGCGCAAGTCCACTGCGTACATCAGCGAACCGTTGAGCTTGGACTTTGTGTCGAGCCTGCGCATCGACTGACCCGCAACCTTCCATTCGCGCGGGTTGCGCAGAGTGATGCTTTTTGGATCGGGCGGCGTGA
>JAYWHV010000151.1:0-3917 GCA_043777615.1 Burkholderiales bacterium
ACTGAAAGTACACGATGAAATTAGCGTTTCTTGGCCTGGGCGTCATGGGCTATCCGATGGCGGGTCACTTGCAAAAGGCAGGACACAGCGTGACCGTCTATAACCGCAACGGAGCGAAATCTGAGAAATGGGTCGCGACGTACGGCGGCACGTCGGCTGCCACACCGCGTGAAGCAGCGCAGGGCGCTGACATCGTGATGATGTGCGTCGGCAACGACGACGATGTGCGCTCTGTGATCTACGGCACCGACGGTGCGCTCGCAGCCTTGGGTGCAACCGCAGTGCTCGTTGATCACACCACCGCGTCCGCCAACGTCGCACGCGAGGTCGACGCCGAAGCCAAAAAACTTGGAAAGCACTTCATCGATGCACCCGTCTCCGGCGGGCAGGCGGGCGCGGAAAACGGGAAGCTGACGATCATGTGTGGCGGCGATCCGGTAGCGTTCGCCAAGGTGAAGGACGTGCTGGCGCTCTACGCCAAAGCCGTCACGCTGATGGGACCTAGCGGCGCGGGGCAACTTACGAAGATGGTTAACCAGATTTGCATCGCGGGACTCGTGCAGGCACTCTCCGAGGGCCTTGCCTTCGCGCAAAAAGCAGGCATCGATGCAAAGCTCGTGCTCGACGTCATCAGCAAAGGTGCAGCGCAAAGCTGGCAGATGGAAAATCGCGGCTCGACGATGGTAGACGGCAAATTTGATTTCGGCTTCGCGGTGGACTGGATGCGAAAGGACTTGGGCATTTGTCTCGAAGAAGCCAAACGCAATGGGGCGCGCTTGCCGGTGACGGCGCTGGTCGACCAGTTCTATGCTGATGTGCAACAGATGGGCGGCGCGCGACTCGACACTTCAAGCCTGATCAAGCGGCTCGGCTAGTGTCGCTACTGGATGCGGCAACTCGTAGCGGAGACAGCGATTGGTCGCATCGCTCGAAAGCCGCGAAAACTTCCTGAACCGTCTCCAGAAGCACTCGCGCGGCATCGGTTGGCTCCAGGCGTTTGCCGCGCACAACAAACAAAGTGACGTCGAGCGACTCGCTGAGCTTACGCAGATGCCCCGATAGCGTGGGTTGCGCCACGCAAAGCACGTCGGCGGCCTGCGTAACGCTACCCAGTCGCATGACCGCGTAAAACGCCGCCAGCTGCGTCATGGTGCCATGACGCAGAAATCGTTGCAGCTTGTAGTTGCCAATTCGGGAAACCATTGCCAATCCTCACAAATGATGGGGAAGGCAAAGGTCTGGTTCGTGCCGCTTTAACACCTGAAGGCATTGGACTGGCATTCCACGTTACGAGGCCCGAAAGCCCGTATTGACGACAACGTGGCGTGCCCGAAGGATGGGCACGGAACTACTCCCGCTTTGCGCTGTGCGTGAAATCGATCCTGCACCACCAGATTTTAGCGGTTTATCTGCTTCGGGCGCATCAGCCATGCCCAGCAACCCTCTGCAAGGTCGGAAGCTTGACGGTTAGCCACGGACGCCGCGCCCGTCGGGAATTACAGATATTGCAATAGCTGTTTCGGCATTGCAGGAATCGGACCGCGAACGCGGACGGGCAATTGCAGACTGTGGATGCCAGTCCGCGATCAACATGCCCAAGCCCGTCTAGACGGGTGGCATGGGGTCGTCGACGAGCCAAGGTCTTGCGCGCCGATCTTTGAAGCTTCCAGTTTTGGTCGATGAGCTCACGGAACCCGAAGGCCATTGCGATCAATCCCGGCGGCTGTTGTACTCGAAGGCTTTCGTCTGAAAGCCAATCTGCACAGGGGCTACCCTGCGTTTTATGAATAAGTCAACTTTGGCATCTTTCAGGCGCTATCCCCACAGCAGCGGTGCTTTCAAGAAAAAGCCGAATCAAAAAAACGGCAGCCGAAGCTGCCGCTTTTTTGGCCGATGCCCGGTTCAAACTAAACCGTCACCTCTTCCGCAGTCTCTTTTGGCACGTCATTTTCGGGGAAGGAAAGCTTGACCTTACCGTCGCCCTTGGCATCGACGTCAATGTCGATCATGACCTTGCCGCCACCCACCAGTTTGCCGAAGAGCAGTTCGTCCGCCAGCGCACGACGGATCGTGTCCTGGATGAGGCGCGCCATTGGACGCGCACCCATCTGCGGGTCAAAGCCCTTTTTCGCCAGGTAATCGCGGAGCGCTTGCGAGAACTCCGGATCAACCTTTTTCTCGTGCAACTGGCCTTCGAGCTCGAGCAAGAACTTGTCGACCACTTTCAGGATGACGTCGTGCGTGAGAGCGCCGAAGCTGATCGTCGCGTCAAGGCGATTTCTGAACTCGGGCGTGAACATGCGCTTGATGGCTTCCATCTCGTCGCCGACTTCTTTGGTGTTGTTGAAGCCGATGACGTTCTTGGTCAGTGTCTCCGCGCCCGCGTTCGTTGTCATCACGATGATCACATTGCGGAAGTCCGCTTTGCGCCCATTGTTGTCGGTCAGTGTGCCGTGATCCATCACCTGCAACAACACGTTGTAGATGTCGGGATGCGCCTTTTCAATTTCGTCGAGCAGGAGCACGCAGTACGGATTCTTGGTGACGCCTTCGGTCAGCTGTCCGCCCTGGTCGTAGCCGACATAGCCCGGCGGCGCGCCAATCAATCGGCTCACCGCGTGACGCTCCATGTATTCGCTCATGTCGAAGCGCAGCAGTTCTACGCCGAGGCTAAAAGCGAGTTGACGAGCGACTTCGGTCTTGCCGACCCCGGTCGGGCCGGAGAACAGGAACGAGCCAATCGGTTTGCGCGGATTGCCCAATCCGCTGCGAGCCATCTTGATGGCGGAGGCCAGCGCTTCGATTGCTTTGTCCTGACCGTACACCACGTTCTTCAGGTCACGGTCAAGCGTCTTCAAACTGTTGCGGTCATCCGTCGAAACGTTTTTCGCCGGAATGCGGGCGATCTTGGCGACGATATCCTCGATGTCGCTCTTGCCAATGGTCTTCTTCTGCTTTGATTTCGGCAGAATTTTTTGCGCGGCTCCAGCCTCATCAATGACGTCAATGGCCTTGTCGGGCAAATGACGGTCGTTGATGTGCCGCGCCGACAGTTCGGCGGCAGCAGTGATCGCGGCCGGCGAATATTTAACGTTGTGATGCGCTTCGTATTTCGTCTTTAGGCCGCGCAGAATTTCAACAGTTTCGCTGATGGAAGGCTCAACTACGTCGATCTTCTGGAAACGACGAGCGAGCGCATTGTCCTTCTCGAATACCTGGCGGAATTCAGCATACGTCGTAGCGCCAATGCATTTCAGGCCGCCGTTCGCGAGCGCGGGCTTGAGCAAATTCGACGCGTCAAGCGTGCCGCCACTTGCCGCCCCCGCTCCGATGATCGTGTGAATTTCGTCAATGAACAGAATTCCGTTGGCTTTCTCGGAGAGCTGCTTCAGCACAGCTTTCAAGCGCGCCTCAAAGTCACCGCGATACTTAGTGCCGGCGAGCAGTGCGCCCATGTCGAGCGAATACACGACACAATCGGCCAGAACGTCAGGCACGTCTTTGTCAACGATGCGCTTCGCGAGTCCCTCGGCAATCGCCGTTTTACCGACACCTGCTTCACCCACGAGCAGCGGATTATTTTTGCGACGTCGGCAGAGAATCTGCACAAGGCGCTCAAGCTCATTCGCGCGACCGATCATTGGGTCAATCTTGCCCGCTTTGGCCTGCGCATTCAGGTTAACCGTGAAGTTCTCGAGCGCGCCCTGCGGGGCCTCTTCCTTCGACGCTTCGCCTTCACCCGCCTCGGCTTTCTCGTTTTTGTCTTTCGGCACTTTGCTGATGCCGTGGCTGATGTAGTTCACAACGTCAAGACGCGTCACACCGCGCTGATTCAGGAAATACACAGCGTGCGAATCCTTCTCGCCAAAAATTGCGACAAGCACGTTCGCGCCGGTCACTTCTTTTTTTCCCGACGA
>JAYWHV010000152.1:0-3886 GCA_043777615.1 Burkholderiales bacterium
AAGTGGCGCACTCAGCGACCCTGCAAGAGAAGTACGCCGCGCCACATCGCACGTACTTTGTCGACTACTGCCGATCCTACGGAATCGCGCTCGCGAGTCACGACGATACGACAGCCGCGCACGTTGAACAAGCGCACGACGAGGGCGCAACGATGTCCGAATTTCCAACCACGATGGTGGCCGCACGCAAGGCGCGCGAGCGCAAGCTCGCTACAGTGATGGGTGGGCCCAATGTTGTTCGCGGCGGTTCGCATTCCGGAAACGTTGCCGCCGCCGAGCTTGCGCGCGCAGGGCTGCTGGACATCCTCTCGTCTGATTACGTTCCAGGTAGCCTGTTGAGTGCCGTGATGCGCCTTGTGAATGACGAAATACTTACCTTGCCCGAAGCCGTGGCGACAGTTACGAGTGCGCCTGCAAATGCCACGGGCCTCAACGATAGAGGCGCGATAAGCATCGGGCTACGCGCCGATTTGGTGCAAATGCGATTGGTTGATTTGCCCAATGGCGCGCGGCAGGCCATGGTGCGTGGCGTGTGGCGTGAAGGTATTCGCGTCCTGTAGTCAGCAGCATGACACAAAAGTGTCACGAGTTAGTCACGTAGTTCTCGCACACTCGAGTTGTCTAGATGACTTTGATTCCTTTTTTGACGAGGTGATCGTGAAACCCGCGCTTCATATCCAGCAACTTAGCAAGCACTTCGGCAATGGCAAGTGTGCGCTAGACAATGTGACTTTCACAGTGCAACCGGGTGAAATGGTTGCGCTCATCGGTGCTTCCGGTTCGGGGAAGTCGACGCTATTGCGTCACATCGCGGGATTGATTCCCGGCGATGCTGCGTCCAAATCGCGTATCGAAGTTGATGGTGCTTGCGTGCAGCAAGCAGGCAAGATCAGCCGCGATGTGCGAAAGATTCGATCAAACATTGGCTTCGTGTTCCAGCAGTTCAATCTGGTTGACCGCTTGCCGGTACTGGTCAACGTAATGGCTGGGCAGCTTCATCGTATGCCTTGGTGGCGCAGCTTGTTACGTATTTTTTCTTTGCAAGAAAGAATGCTCGCCTACGACGCTTTAACACGCGTGGGTATCGCCGATTGCCATGCGCAACGTGCCTCGACGCTCTCGGGTGGGCAGCAACAACGCGCCGCTATTGCGCGCACGCTGGTACAAGGCGCAAAAGTTGTGCTCGCCGACGAACCGATCGCTTCGCTTGATCCCGAATCGTCACGCAAGGTGATGGAAATTCTCACTCGTATACATCGCGAAGATCGCTGCACGGTGATCGTTTCGCTGCACCAAGTCGACATCGCCATGAAGTATTGCCCGAGAGTGATTGCACTGCACCAGGGTCGTGTGGTGTACGACGGCGCATCCGCTGCATTGACGTCAGCGATGTTGCGCGAACTCTACGGCGTGCAGGCGGACGAGATTCTGCTGCCGGCCCGTACCGACGCAGCGAATGTGCACGTACTTGCCCCAACAGCGACGTCTTGGGATAAGACCGCACAAGCCGCTTGATGCGGCGCAGTTTCTGTTCCTTTTTTATTTCTGATTGGAGACACATCATGCTTAAGACATTTTTCGCCGCTGCTACTGCGGTAGCGTTTGCGGGGGCCTCAGGCGCCTCGATAGCACAGGATCTCGCCTTTGGAATTATTTCGACCGAGGCATCGCAAAACCTGAAACAGGATTGGCAGCCGGTGCTAGACGACATGAGCAAACAAACCGGTTTGAAAGTCACAGCATTCTTCGCACCCGACTATGCAGGAGTCATCGAAGCGATGCGCTTCAACAAGGTTCAGCTCGGTTGGTTCGGCAATAAATCCGCGATGGAGGCCGTTGATCGAGCCAGCGGCGAAGTGTTTGCCCAGCAAGTCAACGCCGACGGAACCAAAGGCTACTACTCGCACTTAATCGTTCACAGAGACAGCCCGATCAACAAGCTGGACGACGTGTTGAAAAACGGCAAGAGCTATACGTTTGGAAACGGTGACCCTAACTCAACGTCCGGCTTTCTCGTACCAGGCTACTACGTGTTCGCACAGAACAAGATCGATGCAAGAACGCACTTCAAGTTGACGCGTAGCGCCAATCACGAGACCAACGGCCTCGCCGTTGCCAACAAGCAAATCGATATCGCCACGAACAACAGTGAAAATCTTGACAAGATCGCGCAGCGCTATCCCGAAAAGTTCAAGGAAATAAAAGTCATCTGGACATCGCCGCTCATCGCTTCGGACCCACTGGTGATGCGCAAGGATCTACCCGAGGCGACCAAGACGAAGATCAAGAACTTCTTCTTTAACTACGGAAAGACCGACGCTCGCGAAAAAGAGTTGCTGATGAAACTCTCCAAGCTCTCCGGATTCAAAGAGTCGAGTAATGCACAGCTCACGCCAATTCGCCAACTTGATCTCTTCAGTCAGCGCAACAAGATCGAAGCAGATTCGGCGCTCGCAGAGACTGAAAAGAAAATGAAAGTTGCGGAGATCGACAAGAAGCTCGCTTCGCTGAATTAGCACTCCTTTTCCAGGCGAGCTCGGTAAATCACGAGCGCTTGGCTCTGCACGCGCTCAGGATATCCGTATGAACTCTGCAACTCTGTCAAATCATCCGCAATCGGCAATTGTCGCCGCGCCGAAACACGGACTGCTCTGGTATTTTTCGTGGGCAGCGCTGCTCTTGGTTTTGATTGCCTCTTGGAAGGGCGCAGACATGCGCCCTATGGATTTGTGGCGCGATTCGGGCAACATGAAGACATACGCCGCAGAATTTTTTCCGCCAAACTTTGCGCAGTGGCGGCTCTATGTAAGCGAGATGGTTGTCACCCTCCAGATCGCCATCTGGGGAACAGCGCTTGCAGTGGTTACGGCCGTGCCAATGGCACTGCTTGCATCGGCAAACATTGTTCCCTGGTGGATTTATCAGCCAATGCGGCGATTTATGGATGGCTGTCGCGCGATCAATGAAATGGTGTTTGCCATGCTCTTCGTGGTTGCGGTTGGGCTCGGCCCATTCGCCGGCGTGCTGGCGCTTTGGGTGCATACGACAGGCGTACTCGCAAAACTTTTCTCGGAAGCGGTGGAGGCGATTGATCCGCAACCCGTGGAAGGTATTCGCTCGACCGGCGCAAGCGCTCTCCACGAGATTGTTTACGGCGTGATTCCGCAAGTCATGCCGCTATGGATCTCGTACGCGCTGTATCGATTTGAATCAAATGTTCGTTCCGCCTCGGTGGTGGGTATGGTCGGCGCTGGCGGCATCGGCGTCGTACTGTGGGAAATAATTCGCGGTTTTCAGTACGCGGAGACGGGTGCGGTGATGCTCATCATTATCGTCACGGTCAGCGCGATTGACTTGCTATCAGCTCGTATCCGCAAAATGTTGGTCTAGTATCAGGAATCACTATGGCATTGTCCGTTGACGAAATTGTTCATTTGCTGTCCACGCGAGGGCAGGCTCAGTACGGACGCGAGGCCGTATCGCAGCTCGATCATGCTCTGCAATGCGCGCGGCTCGCCGAAGAAAACAATGAGCCGCCTGACTTGATCGTAGCGGCACTCCTTCATGATATCGGCCATCTGGTCGGTGAACCTGACGTCGATGCCGCTCAAGCAAATCAGCAGCGCGACGATTTGCATCAATTCATCGCATTGCCGTTTGTTCGCGGCGTATTCCCCGATTCAGTGTTGGAGCCCATTCGTTTGCATGTGGATGCGAAGCGCTATCTCTGCGCGACCGATGCCGCCTATTGGGAGGCGCTGTCTCCCGCCTCAAGGCGCAGCCTCGAACTGCAGGGCGGCGCCTATACGGGAGCGGAGACCGCGGCGTTCATTTCGCTGCCATTTGCCGATCAAGCCGTCCGCTTGCGGCGCTACGACGATTTGGC
>JAYWHV010000153.1:0-3865 GCA_043777615.1 Burkholderiales bacterium
ACCGACCGGGTGCACGCTGATCGCATCCGCCAGACGCAGCAGGACAAACTGACACGGACGTCGCGCCTCATGACAGTGGGTGAAATTGCCAGCACACTGGCGCATGAAATCAACCAGCCGCTCGCGGCAATTGCCAATTACGTCAGCGGGTGCATCCAGCGCCTGAAAGGCAATGGCTCACCCGACATGGCCGTGATTGGCGCGATGGAAAAGGCGGATGCCCAGGTTGCGCGCGCCGGAGCGATCATCGGGCGAGTCCGCGAGTTCGTGCGCACCCGCGAGCCGCAGCGGCAGCCTCTGGACATCAACGCCTTGGTGCAGGATGTGGTGCAACTCGTTGAGAGTGAGGACGAAGAAAGGGCGCTGGCATGCGTGCTGCAGCTCGCGCCAGGTCTGCCACTCGTGTTTGCTGACCGGATCATGATTGAACAGGTCATCGTGAATTTCCTCCGGAATGCCCGCGAGGCCATGCAGTATCTGCCGCCGCAGCAACGCATTGCGCGGGTCCGCACGCGACGGCTGAATGCTCATCAGTGCGCGGTCGAGGTTCTCGACAGCGGCTCCGGAATAACGCCAGAGGCCGCCCAGCAATTGTTTTCCCCGTTCTTTAGTACCAAGGCTGACGGCATGGGCATGGGGCTCAACATTTGCCGCTCGTTAATTGAATATCACGAGGGCAACCTCACATTCGAGCAAAATACGCCTGTCGGCGCGATTTTCCGGTTCACCCTCCCCTTCGACGACGGCGCGGACGGCTAGTCGAGCCGCTGCGGTTGTTTTCGCCACACTTCCCCGAATTTTTAGACCCTAACTCATGAGCATCCATCCCGGCATTGTGTACGTTGTTGACGACGATGAAGCGTTTCGCGATTCCGTCGCGTGGCTTCTGCAAACGCACGGCTATCAGGCGCGGCTGTTTGCCGATGCCGAGAGCTTTTTGGCAGAGGTGAAACCCGGCGTAGGCGGACCTCCGCGCTGCGCGATACTTGACGTTCGGATGCCCGGAATGAGCGGCACCCAGACACAGGAAGCGCTCGTCGAGCGGAACATCAATCTTCCCGTGATCTTTGTGACCGCTCACGCTGATGTGCCAATAGCGGTGACGGCAATCAAGCGCGGAGCTTTTGATTTCATCGAAAAGCCGTTCGCCGAAAGCGAGCTGCTGAAGCGAATTGAAGAGGCGCTGTCGTTTGCCGTGGAAACGCAGGCACAGAAGCATCATGTGTCAGGAATCGAAGCGCGGCTGGCAACACTTTCCGAGCGCGAACGTCAGGTGCTTGACGCCGTTGTGACCGGCAAGATGAACAAAACCATTGCTTACGACCTCGATATCAGCATCAAGACCGTCGAGGCGCACCGAGCGCGCGTCATGGAAAAAATGGAAGCCACGTCGCTCGCGCACTTAATTCGCATGGTCGCGCTGACCGGCGGCTAAAGCACTTTAATAAGGCTCGCTTAAGCCTGCACCTTTAAATTCGGATTCCGTCGTTCCCACCTTCCAACTTGTTAGCAACACCATGTCCACGACTCGCCACTGCCCTCTTCTCATTCTCGGTTCTGGACCTGCGGGCTACACCGCCGCGGTCTACGCTGCACGCGCCAACCTGAAACCCGTGCTGATCACTGGCCTGCAACAAGGCGGGCAGCTCACGATCACTACCGAAGTTGACAACTGGCCCGCCGATGCCGACGGCGTGCAGGGCCCGGAACTCATGGAGCGATTCCAGAAGCATGCAGAGCGATTCGGTACCGAAATCGTTTTTGACCACATTCACACGACCTACCTCAACGAGACGCCCAAGCGCCTTGTTGGGGACAGCGGTGAGTACACGTGTGACGCGCTGATCGTTGCCACCGGGGCGTCGGCAAAGTACCTCGGCTTGCCGAGCGAGGAAAAATTTCATGGTAAAGGCGTGTCGGCCTGCGCCACCTGTGACGGCTTTTTCTACAAGGGTCAGGATGTCGTCGTCGTCGGTGGCGGCAATACTGCGGTCGAAGAAGCGCTTTACCTGTCGAACATCGCGAAGTCGGTGACCGTTGTTCATCGTCGCAATAAATTCAAGGCCGAGGCGATCCTCGTGGATCGCTTGATGGCGAAAACCCACGGCGGCAACATGAGCGTGATCTGGGATCATTATGTGGATGAAGTGCTCGGCGACACTTCGGGCGTGACTGGCGTCCGTATCAAAAGCATGAAAGACGGCAGCACGCAGGAAGTGAAGGCACCAGGCCTGTTCATCGCGATTGGACACACACCCAACAGCGGCATTTTCGAAGGCCAACTCGACATGGCCGGTGGCTTCATCAAGGTAAAAACCGGAACCGAAGGTGGCGCAACGTCTACCAACATCGCCGGCGTGTTTGCGGCGGGCGACGTGGCCGATCACGTCTATCGCCAGGCCGTGACCAGCGCTGGTACGGGCTGTATGGCTGCACTGGATTCTCAGGCTTATCTCGAAGCGCTGCACGGGTAACACGCCCTGAGCGTGCAGGGGCCGCCGTAACGATTGACGGGCGCGACGAACGCCCGAATGCATCAGTTCCCGGTCTTTGCGCACACCGCCCGTACAGTTCGGCCCCGGTGTTGGGGCGCCAAAGTCTGTTTTGTCATGGAGTCCTCGTGGCAGTCTCTGGAAAAGATCTCTCTGAACTCGCCGCTCTAGTCAAAACCGGGCGCAAGATGTCGCGCCATGAGCGACGTGCCGCAGCTCGTGCCAGCGACTCGACGGTAAACAACACTGCGGCCGCGACCGCAGAGCCAGAGCTCAGTTTTGCTGATTACTTTCGGCCCTGGAGCGAGTACCAGGCACCAAGCGAGAAGGATCGTGAACTGTTCCTCGCCGTCGTTAAGGATGCTGTTCCGCTTTCGCAAGCGCCAACGGCAGATGTTCGCCGTCCGCCGCCACAACCCAATCCGGTGCATCGCGATGCCGACGAAACCGCAGCCCTCCGCGCCAGTCAGCTGGCGCTTTATCCAAGCCCGATGAGCTGGGACATCGGTGCGGATATCGAGGATGAGCAAAGCTTCCTGAGGGCGGGCGTCAACCCTGAACTGTTGCGCAAACTGCGCCGTGGACACTGGACAATCAATGCCGAGATTGACTTGCACAATCACACGCAGGACGAAGCGCATGAAGCGCTCATGGAATTCATGCGAAAGGCCCGCGCAGCTGACTGGCGGTGTCTGCGAATCATTCACGGCAAGGGGTTGTCCAGCCACCAAAAAATCCCCGTGCTGCGCAGCAAGGTCAGGCGCTGGCTACAACTAAAAGACGAGGTGCTGGCCTACTGCGAGCCGCGCCCAAACGGAGGCGGGAGTGGTGCAGTCCTCGTGCTGCTCAAAGGGGCGCGGTAACGGTCGACGAAATACTTCGCGTTTAAACCCGCTATGGAGTGCGCGAGACCGCAGGCCCCACGGGAGTCTCGCCTGACTGCCTGACATCCGGGTTTGTCCACGTCCCCTTTACCTCGATTTCACGCATCATGAAACGCTCGATGGGATCCTTTGCGAGCTTTTGTCCGAGCAGCACCGCTGCGCCAATCGCCGGGTTTGCCGTCGCCAGTCCAATGCCAATCGCGGTCGCTGTAGACAGGCTGGGGAAGACACGCACCTGAAGGTCCTGCGTCTCGCGGTTCATGTCTGCGCTACCGCGAATTTGTACGCGCGAGGAAGGTCCGTAAATGGTGAAGCTTTCGGTAGTGGCGATACCCTGACTAATGGCAACATCGGCCTGGATTTCATCGAATGCGAGGCCTTTACCAAAGAGATCGTCGAAGTTAAGTGACAACCTGCGCGGAATGGCCTGAAGCGACAGCACGCCAAGCAATTTACCTATGCCGGGCTCCATCTCGGTAAAGCGGCCCT
>JAYWHV010000154.1:0-3839 GCA_043777615.1 Burkholderiales bacterium
TGAATCGCATTCCGGTCGCCATTGCGTCGGCGATGCTCGCGGGTGTGTTGCTGCGGTTCGGGCTCGAGGCGTTCAGTTCGATCAAAACCGCACCGGCGATGGTGCTTGCCATGTTTGCGCTGCATCTGCTTGGGCGGCGCTTCTGGCCGCGTTATGGCGTTGTCGGCGTGCTTGCTGTTGGGTTGGCGTTTGCGGTGAGTGCGGACGCCTTGAAGTGGTCTGCGGTGACAGTTCAATGGGCGACGCCGGTGTGGGTGACGCCGGAATTTTCCGTCAACGCCATTGTTGGGCTCGCGCTGCCGCTGTTTCTGGTGACGATGGCCTCGCAGAACATGCCGGGTGTAGCCGTTATGCGGGGCGCGGGATACGACACGCCGATCTCGCCCGTCATCACAACCACCGGTGTTATCAATCTGATTTTCGCGCCGTTCGGTGCGTTCGCGCTCAACCTTGCCGCGATTACTGCGGCGATTGCGATGGGTCGCGAAGCGCATGAGGACAAAGACAAGCGCTACACGGCTGCGGTGATGGCGGGCGTTTTCTATTGCGTTATTGGACTGTTCGGCGCGATTGTCGGCGGGCTGTTTGCGGCGTTTCCGCGCGAGTTGATTGTGGCACTTGCAGGTCTCGCGCTGATGGGCACGATCGGCAACGGTCTGGCCGCAGCGGTGACTGAAGAGAAGAACCGCGAGGCCGCGATCATCACGTTTCTGGTGACGGCGTCGGGCGTGTCGATGTTTGGTATTGGCAGTGCATTTTGGGGGCTCGTCGCGGGCGTGGTGGCGATGGCAGTTTTGAATCGGCGGCCCGTCTGATGTCGAATACGGCCAAGGTAGCGGAAACTGGTGGTGGCTGGTCCGCCCGCTTGAGTCTGCGATTCGAACCGCGTGATGTAGCAGGCGCGACGCGAACGGTGATGACGGAGCGCTCTCACTTTGGACCACTTCGGATTCTGAAGCCGCTCTATCCAGAAGGCCACGCCATTTGCCACGGCGTCATCGTGCATCCGCCGGGTGGCATTGTGGCGGGTGATAGCCTGGCAGTCGATGTGCGAGTCGATGAAGGCGCAAACGCAGTAATCACCACACCGGGCGCGCAAAAGTGGTACCGCTCGACCGGCAAGCTGGCGAGCGCGATCACGCGGTTGCAGGTTGCCGACGGCGCCTCGCTCGAATGGATGCCGCAGGAAACAATCGTTTTTGACGGCACATCGGCGCAGCAGTCGCTTGAGATCGCGCTTGCTACTGACGCGCACTTCTTTGGCTGGGAGATGCTTTGCCTTGGTCGCACCACGCGCGGGGAACGCTTCAAGACCGGAGATTTCCGTCAGCGCATTCGTTTGGTGCGAGCTGGCACCAATGCACCGTTGTGGCGCGAATCGATGGTGATTGTGGGCGATGACCCCTTACTGTCCTCGCCACTCGGCTTGCGTAGTATGCCGGTGACGGCCACCGCATGGATCGCGTTCCCTGACGGCGTATCAAACACGGATCGGTTACTCGCGGATATTCGCGAGACGTTAGTCGATCATGCGTTCGCCGCCGCGTCGGCTCCTCTGCCCGGTCTGATCGTCGTCAAAGCCGTTGGCGCCGCACCTGAAACGGTACGCAATTTGCTGATTGCCGTGTGGAGCAAAATACGCATGCAGGTGTTCGGTCGCAAACCCGAATTGCCGCGCATCTGGAGCACCTAAAACTTCATGGAATTGTTATGGACTTAAGCCCACGAGAAAAAGACAAGATGCTCATCTTCACCGCCGGACTGGTGGCAGAGCGGCGCAAGGCGCGCGGGCTGAAGTTGAACCACCCGGAGTCCGTTGCCCTGATCGCAGCAGCGATTCTCGAAGGCGCACGTGATGGCCGCACGGTGGCTGAACTCATGAGTTTTGGCACAACGATTCTCGGCCGCGATGACGTGATGGAGGGCGTGCCCGAGATGATCCCGGACATTCAGGTGGAAGCGACGTTCCCCGACGGCACGAAGCTTGTCACAGTTCACAACCCCATTCAGTGAGGACGACATGATTCCCGGTGAAATCCTCACACTCGATGGAGATATCGAGCTAAACGTCGAGCGCAAGACGCAAAAAATCGCGGTATCGAACACGGGCGATCGTCCGATTCAGGTTGGCTCGCACTACCATTTTTTTGAGACGAATGATGCGCTTGATTTTGATCGCAAAATTGCCCGCGGAATGCGTTTGAACATCGCGGCGGGAACGGCAGTTCGCTTCGAGCCTGGGCAGTCGCGGACGATTGAACTGGTAGAGCTTTCAGGTAGCAGGACGGTCTTTGGTTTTCAGGGAAAAGTGATGGGTGTTTTGCTTGCGAAATCATCCAATACAGCGTCCGCAAAAACGGTGAAACCGCCGCTTGCCATTAAAGCAAAAGTCGCCACCAAAAAACCTGCAACTAAAGTAATCAGGACGACCAGAGGAGCCAAGCGATGAGTACACTCTCCCGTCGCGCCTATGCCGAAATGTTCGGCCCGACCACCGGTGATCGCGTTCGCCTCGCTGACACTGATCTTTTCATCGAAGTTGAACGCGACCTCACGACCTACGGCGAAGAGGTTAAATTTGGCGGCGGCAAAGTCATTCGTGATGGCATGGGCCAATCACAATTGCCTGCCGCAAAAGTCGCCGACACGCTCATCACCAACGCGCTGATCATCGACGCGAAGTTAGGCATCATCAAGGCCGACATCGGCCTCAAGAACGGTCGCGTATGGAAGATCGGCAAGGCCGGTAATCCTGATATTCAGCCGAATGTCACGGTTCCGATCGGCGGTGCAACTGAAGTGATCGCGGGCGAGGGAATGATCGTCACCGCCGGCGGAATTGATGCACACATTCACTTCATCTGCCCGCAGCAGATCGAAGAGGCGCTGGCTAGCGGCGTAACCACCATGCTTGGTGGCGGAACCGGTCCGGCTGCTGGCACGAGCGCGACGACTGTGACGCCGGGCATTTTCCACATGCGCGAAATGTTGCGCTCGCTCGATGCGTTCCCGATGAATTTTGGTCTGCTCGGTAAGGGCAATATCAGCCAGCCGAAACCGATTGCCGAGCAGCTCGAAGCAGGCGCGATCGGACTCAAGCTACATGAAGACTGGGGAACCACACCGGCGGCGATCAACAACTGTTTGAACGTTGCCGACAAGTACGACGTGCAGGTATCGATTCACTCCGACACGTTGAACGAATCGGGCTTTGTCGAAGACACGATTGCGGCGACCAAAGGACGCGGCCTCTGCGCCTTCCACACCGAAGGCGCGGGCGGTGGTCATGCGCCAGACATTCTCAAAGTCATCGGCACCGATAACTTCCTGCCAGCATCCACCAACCCGACGATGCCGTACACCGTCAATACGATTGACGAACATCTCGACATGCTCATGGTGTGTCACCACCTTGACCCTGCGATTGCTGAGGATCTCGCGTTTGCCGAATCGCGCATTCGCCGCGAGACGATTGCGGCAGAGGACATCCTGCATGACCTCGGCGCAATCTCGATGATGTCATCTGACTCGCAGGCGATGGGGCGTGTGGGCGAGGTCATCACGCGGACCTGGCAGACCGCGCACAAAATGAAGGTTCAGCGAGGGTGGCTCGCGCCGGATGTGGCTGCAAAGAAGGCAGTCGGAGTAGAGGCCGAAAGTCGCAACGATAATTTCCGTGTCAAACGCTACGTTGCAAAGTACACGATCAACCCGGCAATCGCGAATGGCGTCTCGCACGAGGTTGGCTCGCTCGAAGAAGGTAAGTGGGCCGATATCGTCATCTGGCGCCCGGCATTTTTCGGCGTGAAGCCATCGCTGATTTTGAAGGGCGGACAGAT
>JAYWHV010000155.1:0-3835 GCA_043777615.1 Burkholderiales bacterium
ATGTTGACACCTCGGCGAAATCTGCAAGCAGGGTTTTCAATTTGTTCCTCGCATAGCGCAAGCGGCTCTTCGCAGTTTCGAAGGTGACCCCGATCGCAGCGGCAATCTCCTCAACGCTCATATCGCCTTCCGCTTGCAGCAAGAACGCCTCGCGCTGTTCTTCGGGGAGTTGCTCAATCGCGTCGAGCAACGCCCTGGCCTGCTCGCGCGAACTCACCTGGCGTAACGGGCCCAGGCGTGATTCAGCGGCAAGATCAGAGAACATGGATTCGCCTTCCTCATTTTCGGCGTCGATACTGGCGTGATTTTTGGCCGTGCGGACATGGTCAATCACGCGATTGCGGGCCATGGTGAACAACCATGTTTTGAACCTGGCCGTAGGCTCGTAGCTTGCCGCAGATCGCGTCACCGAAAACCACAATTCCTGCACTAGATCATCGGTCACCGCATGGTTTTGCACGCTGCGGAACACGAAGCGCCAGACGCCCGTTTCGTGCCGGTTGTAAAGCTGCTCAAACGCGTTCATATTGCCCCGCGCGAATGCCTGCATCAATGCTTCGTCGGTAATTTCCTCGGTTGAAGTTTGCGTGAGGGGCATGCAACGATTATCGCTGCATGCCCGCCGATGCGTAACCCACGAAAGTTGGCAAGGGTGGAAAGGCGGGCACTGCCCGCCCTGCGACCAACTCGATGCCACGCAATTGGAACGGATCGAGTCAACCTAGCGCCAGTGGCGCGGAGGATCAGGGACGAACCCGAGGTTGTTCGGGAAAGGACGGGGTTTCGCATTCCATGGATGCGGAGCCGGAATCACCCCCATCGACACCAGGTTCTCGCGGCTGTCGTAGCGAATGCTGATCGTCTCGTTCGGTGTTGACTGTGCGCGGTTAAAGGATGTGTTGGACACTTGCGAGTATTCCCGTTCGCCGTGGCCCGTGCCAAGCTTCTCGCGCAGTTCGGGCGACTGATCGACGCGTGACTCAGCGCGTTTTGCCAATCCGCCGCCGTCATTGGACTGCGAAGGAGCAGCCGAAGCCGGCGCCGCAGGGGCGGGCGACGGGCGGCTTTGCCCTGCGCTCGTTGCAGAATCAGCTGCGCTTTCGGCGGCACCGTAGGGCATTGACTTTCGCCCGTCGTAGTAGGGAGCAGGGCGATAGCGAGGCGTCACGTTCACCGGCGGCTGATACACGCGCTCCTTGAACAACGCCACGCCAATCACGCCTACGTTCGCCGGACGACCGGTGCGCTCGGCGTACGAGGCCGGTGAAGCGACAAACTCAAACGCTGCCACTTCTGAATTACTTTTCCGCCAGCCGTTCACGTCGTAGCGCTGATACGCGTTGAACAGGTAGCCCGATTGCTCAACCCCAGCGGTTTCGCCGTTCAACACATTGACGCCGTCCACCGACATGACAGCCAGAATGCGGGCACCCGAGGCGTTCGCCACCGAGACCGAATATTTCGCGCCGGGTGTGCCGGCGACCCAGTATTCGCCCTTGGCGAAATAAACCGGGAGTGTCTGGCCCGTGCTGCGATCGGTGACGGTGACGTCAGCGAGGCGACCGATGGCTGAGGCGTCCATCGAGAGGGCGGCGGTGGCGACCACCACTGCGGTGAAAAGCGATTTCTGCAACAACATGGCGGGCTCCTTCAAGCTTCATTCCGTCGCCTCGAACGTGAGGCGGGTGATGATTGAAACGACGCAGCCGAAGGAAAGGGGTTAACGCTTTGGAAAATTTTCTGTAATGGCCGTCAGCGCGGTGTCGGCGATGCAGGGGTTTCGCACGTCGCGAGTCTCGTGTTCGGTTCAGCTTTTCAATGAAACGACCGCCGAGTCTGGGCTCCAGCAGCAAAAATATTAATATCGACTTAGGGTCAAATGAGTGGCAAGCCCACGTGCAGTCGTCATGTAACGAAAAAGCTGCAGCCTAGGCCTGCTTGCTCATGGTGGTTGGCCCGAGCGAGACAACGGTTGGCACACCGGTCGGGAGCCCGGCCGTGTCGTTGAGCATTTCGCGCAGCGTTCTACCGTCAATCAGTTGAATTTTGCGGCCACTGGCAAAACCCATCGCCTCGCGAGTGAAACTGCCGCTGGTGACAACGAACCCACCGGCAGCCCGTTGCGCGCGCATCGCCTGATCCAGCTCTCGGACCGCAGCGACCTCAACCAGCGCCACGCGCCAGGCCTTGCTGTGCACCAGAAAATATTCGCCTGATTTACGCAAGATTAAGTCAGCTGCGCCTTGAGCCGAGCGTTGGCCAGTGGCGATCTCGCCGATCACATAGCCGCGCTGGCGAAACGCCTGAGTCAGCAGCATGTCGAATTGTTGCCGTGACAATGACGTCAGCGGCGCAATCATCAAATTGGGAGAAACCGCGCGCGCCCTTCGTAAATCCCGCGTGCGCTGGCGCTGGAGCCAAATGATCAGACCGAGCAAACACACGATCAACGCGCCCGCCCACAGCGGCAACCCGAGCAAAGCATCAAGGATGGAGGACAAGAATTGCGGCATCGAAAATCAGGAATGCGGATTGTCCGAAACAGGACAAAACTGAGGCAGTCGCCATTGTGCGACAGATTTCACTGATTGTCAGCGCAAAGTCGGAAAAATCATTTGCTGCCCCCGGCCGCTGGCCATTCCCTGCATGCTTTTACTTCCCGTGTGTTGTGGCTTCAGCCCCTTTGTGCGGGATCGCGCAGCACCAAACTGAAGCGGCATGCCTCAAGAAGTTCGCTTCGAAGTATCGCCAGTCTGCGCGTGAAGTGACACGTCGCACGCCATGCTGCGCCGCGTCGTCGCTACTATCCGTGCACCTTAGGAGGACTTGCATGAAACACCCTTTCAGATCGCTTATTTCATCCGCTGTACTCGCGCTCACCGGCGTCGCATTGAGCAGCAGTACGTTCGCCCAATCCAGCGCGGCGAGCTTCCCGGACAAGCCGCTCAAAATCGTCGTGACGTTCACGACAGGCGGCGCCCCAGACATTCTGGCGCGCATCATTGGCGAGCGACTAACGGCGGCCTGGGGTCAGCCCGTCGTCGTGGACAACAAGCCCGGTGCGGGCGGAAACCTGGGTGCCGATTTCGTGGCCAAATCGCCGCCCGACGGCTACACCATCGTCGTCGGTACGGTCGGCACGCATTCGATCAACCCGGCGCTTTATTCAAAAATGCCCTATGACGCCGTGAAGGATTTCGCGCCTATTACGCTCATCGCGACGACGCCTAACATGCTGGTCATCAACAACGACGTGCCCGCCAAAAATTTGAAAGACTTTATCGCGCTCGGCAAAAAGGAAGGCAAGATGACCTTTGCCTCCAGCGGTTCGGGAACTTCGATTCACGTATCGGGCGAATTGTTCAAAACGATGACCGGCATTGATATGGTTCACATCCCGTACAAAGGCCGCGCCACGGCCATTCCCGATGTGCTGGGCGGTCGCGTCACGATGATGTTCGACAACATGCCATCGAGCCTGTCGCTAGTACGCGAAGGCAAGCTGCGCGCATTGGGCGTGACCAGCAGCACCCGCTCACCCGCAGCGCCGGACATTCCAACGATTGCTGAATCCGGTTTGCCGGGTTTTGATGCCGTGAGCTGGTTTGCGCTGTTTGCACCCGCGAATACGCCGAAGCCAGTCATCGACAAATTGCAGGCGGAAGTGCGCAAGATTCTCAAGAGCCCTGATGTCGCCAAGCGTCTTGCTGACAACGGCCTTGATCCGGTCGGGGGCACGCCGGAGGAACTCGCGGCTTATCAAAAAAGCGAAATCACCAAGTGGGCGAAAGTGGTGAAAGAGTCTGGCGCAAAAGCCGACTGACGCGCCTCGGAC
>JAYWHV010000156.1:0-13703 GCA_043777615.1 Burkholderiales bacterium
CGTTGCTCCGCTCCTCGGCGCGGGCTGAAGGGGCGGTTGCCGCTCTACAGCGCGCGAGATTAATTGGCTCTCAATTGCTCGTACTGACGCAGCACAGCTTCGCTCCAAACGTACTTCTTGGACTCCCAAAACAGCTGTGGCACAACAAGATTTGCCGCTAGGGTAGCAATTCCCCAATAGCGCTCCTGTCCGTTTACAGACCAGACGTCTGACAGGCGCATGTTGTGGTGGTGCAACTGTCCGCGTTGTCTCACGAGTTTAGTGAATGCCACTTTGTCAGTGCTGAGGTCGGCGACAAATTCCCGGTATCGTTCCCTATCCTCGTCCTTATCCACATAAAGTTCAGGACTGTCGATTGCCTTGCGAATACCTTCACACAGGCTCGATTTGCTCATGAATCGAGCAACGACGTTGGCTTCTCTCGTAGCTCCGTTGCAATAAAGGGACTCGATTGCAAGGTAGTAGTACTGAAACGCTTCAATGAACCGCCGAGCCGCGTAACGCTCGTCTGCATACTGTAGAAATTCGAAAGGCTGTCGCAATGCGCGCGCTTGATCGCTGGCGAGCGCCGTCTGTAACAAATCATTGATCGGTATCGGAAAGTCAGTTGGGGAGTGTCGACGACTGCGCGACAACTTCAACTCGTTAGCAACTAGTCCATCCGCCTCAGCCTCAGACTCGGGAATCCAAGTGCGCGTGGGATACGTTTTGTTCCATTCGGCCTTCCAGCCTCGCAATGACAGTAGCGCAAAAAAAGTCAACGCGATCTCATTAACCTCGGCGTCCCGCGGCGATGGAAACGTTATTTCATTGCGATTGGTGTCTGGATGGCTTTTGATGCAAGGCCAAAGCTCAGGATCATTGCAGGTTACGGCAAACTTCACCGCGACAAGTAGCTCGTTGCTAGTTTCAAATTCAAAACGAAAATCTGACACCCACACCGGAATTGATTGCGGCAGTCTTAGCGGAACCTTAAGCTCGTACCTATATTCGCACAACATTTGAAGAGTTTAAGTGTTCGCGGCTCCATCGGCGCGCGGCAACCGCCCCTTCAGCCCGCGCCGAGGAGCGGAGTAACGGGCGGTCGTAGATGCGTCGTCGGCACACACTGTATGTAGCGCCAGCGAAGCTTTCGTGTGACGTTGACGCATCCCGCCTGTTGCGAGCACCGCAGGATGAAGCGGGGTGCAGGGGCTAGCCTTTTGGTCACTTTTGGGTAATGCCAAAAGTGACTCGCCTTCAGGCGAAATAAGGCTGTGGCGGGCGAGCAGCGGCTGCTCTTCATTTGCGTTCATGGGTCGACAAGCTCACCACGAACGGTGACGTTGGCGTTGCAGGCGAGGCAAATGGGTTAAACCAACGCCTCCGCAAACTCCCTCGCCACAAACGGCCTCAAATCATCAATTCCTTCACCCACACCAATAAACCTCAGCGCAATTGGCCGCTCTTTGGCGATGGCGCAGATGACGCCGCCTTTGGCGCTGCCGTCAAGTTTGGTCATGACCAAGCCCGTCAACCCAAGCGCGTCGTCGAAAGATTTGACTTGCGCGATGGCGTTCTGGCCCGTGGTGCCGTCGAGCACCAGGAGCACTTCGTGCGGCGCGCCTTCCATCGCTTTGCCGATCACGCGTTTGGCTTTCTTCAGTTCTTCCATCAGGTTCAACTGCGTGGGCAGGCGGCCTGCGGTGTCGCACATCACGACATCGGTGCCGCGCGCTTTGCCAGCGGCGACGGCGTCGAACATGACGGCTGCGGGGTCGCCGCCGGCCTGTTGAATCACGGTGACGTTGTTGCGTTCGCCCCAGATGGTGAGCTGCTCGCGCGCGGCGGCACGGAAGGTATCGCCGGCTGCCAGCAGGACGCTTGCGCCCTGGCCTTGCAGATACTTGGCGAGCTTGCCTATGCTGGTGGTTTTGCCTGCGCCGTTGACGCCTGCGATCATGATGACGAACGGTGCTTCTTCTGCGACTTTGAAGGGCTGTTCCAGCGGTTTGAGCAAATCAGTGAGCGCGTCGACGAGCATCGCGCGCGGGTCACCCGTGCCGCCTGCGGCTTTCCAGCGTTTGCGAAGGTCATCAAGCAAATGCTGTGTCGCGGGCATACCGCAATCGGCCATCAGGAGCTGCGCCTCCAGTTGCTCCAGTGTGTCTTCGTCGAGCTTGCCCGCGAACAGGACATGAAGGCCGAGCTTGTTGCGCGTGGCGGTGAGGCCTGACTTGAGTTTGTCGAGCCAGCCCTTTTTCTCTTCGACGACGGCGGGGAGGGCGGCTTCGGCTGGTTGTCTAGGCGTAGCTTCGACGGTCGAAGCCGGTGCAGCGATCGTGGGCGACTCAACCGGTTCTGGGACGGTCGGCGGCGTTTTTTTCTTGAACAAGCCCCACATGGAGCGCTTTCTCTTGGGATTAGCGACAATTGCATTCTAAGTTTGTCCCCTTTCCCTCCAGGGGAGAGGGGCTTTAACACCATGACCCCCTATAAAAATCAAGTTCGCATCATCGGTGGCACGCACAAGCGGCGCATTGTTCGTTTCCCTGATATGGAAGGCGTGCCGGGCTTTCGGCCAACGCCGGATCGGGTGCGGGAGACGCTGTTTAACTGGCTGGGGCAGGATTTGCTGGGCAAGCGCTGCCTGGATGTGTTCGCGGGTTCGGGGGCGCTGGCGTTCGAAGCGGCGTCGCGTCACGCAACTCAGGTAATTGCGATTGAAAATTCGCGCGCAGCGGCGCAGGCTATGGCGCAGAATCAGAAATTACTTGATTTTCCGAATCTGAAAATCGTCACCTCCGATGCGTTCGCGTTTCTTGCATCCACGCCGGAAAAGTTCGATGTGATATTTCTCGATCCACCATTCGCGCAGAACTGGTGGGATCGGCTCGCACCCCTGATCGCGCGCGTCGCCGCGCCCGAAGCCTTGATCTACTGCGAGTTCGCGAAGGAAATGAAAACGCTGCCCGGCTTCACCCGAACGCGACAGGGACGCGCCGGTGTGGTGCACTATCATCTGTTCACGCCCGAAATCCTGGTTCCCGCAGAAGGAACTTGAGGCGAACACGACAGGAGGAGTAACCCATGCTGCGCTGCGTATATCCGGGCACGTTTGACCCGCTGACCAAGGGCCACGAAGATTTGATTCGTCGTGCCTCGAAATTATTTGGCGAAGTGGTGGTGGGCGTTGCTGATTCCAAGCGCAAAGGGCCGTGGTTTACGGCCGACGAGCGAGTAGCGCTGGCGCAGGAAGTCACCAAAGAATTGCCCAACGTCAAAGTCGAGCGGTTCTCCTGTTTGCTGCTTGATTTTGTACATCAGCAGAACGCCAGCATCATCATGCGCGGGCTGCGTGCGGTGAGCGATTTCGAATATGAATTTCAGATGGCCGGCATGAATCGCGGCATGGACCCGAGCGTTGAGGTGGTGTTTCTTACGCCATCAGAGAAATATCTGTTTATCTCCGCGACGATCGTGCGCGAGGTGGCGTTTTTTGGTGGCGATTTCGGGCGCTTTGTGCATCCTGTTGTCGCGGAAGCACTGAAGCGGAAGGTCGCTGAGCGAAAAGCTTCCGACGCTTAGGGAGACGCTGATCAAGTGGCTGCGACGGCGCATTACTTGGTTGTGTGGTGCTCGCACATTCGCCAAAAACGCTCATGTACCAGAGCGGTAATGAAGGTTCCCGTGCGCTACACCGCTTTTGGCAACGGCGGTCCTGCATCCGTCTCGCTCACTTGCTCAGCGTTTCCCTAGACAGCCGTCACAAGGCGCGCCTATACTTTCATCTGTCAGCGCGGTCACAACGATGCGTGCTTTATCAAGCGATCAATTGATCCATAGCAGGGAGAGTTCCCATGGTGTTGAAAAACTAAATCGGTTCGCGTTGCGCCCATAGCGACGCACCGGTTCCCCGTCAGACAGCTGCCCGATCTGCGTTTGGTCGCAATCGGGTTGAGTGTGTGGCGTGTGGAACTTTAGCCTCGCCTGAGATGAATCAGGCGTGAACCCATTGTTCAGCGTGTGGCGATGCCCGCGCTCTCCAGCTATCAATTGATGAAAATATTCTCTGTTTACGGTGCCGTTGGCACTTTGTTCAGCTTGTTGCTGACACTCGCAAGCACGCACGTACAAGCCCTGCAGGCGATCACGACCACTGGAAAAATTACTCTAGACGGCAAGCTCGATGAAGGCGATTGGCAACGCGCGCCTGTCAGCGGCGATTTCATCGAAAACATGCCGAACGAGAAGCAGCCTGCGCGGGTCAAGACCGAGGTGCGCGTGCTCTACGACAAGGACGCCATTTATTTCGGCATTCGCGCGTTCGATCCCGATCCTTCGCTGATCCACGCGCCCTTCGTGCGGCGCGATAAAGTGTTTGGCACTCAGGACAATTTCATCGTCTGGATTGACCCGACCGGGGCGCGCAAGTTCGCCCAGTTCTTTCGGGTGAATGAGCGCGGTGTGCTGGCCGATGGCATCTGGAATGAGGACAACACGGACGAGGACTTTGCGCCGGACTTCGATTTTGAGGCAGTACCCACGCGGCTGGTCGACGGCTGGAGCGCGGAGTTTCGCATTCCGTGGGCATCCCTGCGCGTGCCACACCCAGTTCCGGAAAAACTCGCTTTCATCGTGTTTCGCAACATGCCGCGCGAGACGCGCATCCGCATGACGAACGTGTCGCTTGGGCGCGATCCGTCGTGCTTTTTGTGTGTGGCTGAAGAGTTGACCGGGCTCAAAGATTTATCGAAAACGTCGGGGCTGACGGTCACGCCGTATGCAGCGGTCAACATGAGTCAGGCCCGTGAAGGCGATGCTGCAAAAGTTCGTGAAACCAAATTCAGCGCGGGCGCTGACATCAAGTGGCGACCAAGTTCGGAGTGGATTGTTGACGGCACCTTTCGTCCCGACTTTTCGCAGCTTGAACTCGATACGCCGCAGTTGAAAGGCAACACGCGATTTGCCTTGTCCGTCCCGGAGAAGCGTCCGTTTTTTCTGGAAGGCTCTGACCTGTATTCGACGCCGTATGGCCTGATTTACACCCGCTCGATCACCGATCCGCTGTGGGGAGCGCGGGCGACGTATCGCAGCGAGCGTGCCGACGCGACGGTGCTGACCGTGGCTGATCGCGGTGGCGGCTTTGTGTTGCTGCCGGGCACGTATTACTCGGACGCCCGAGCACAAGGCGCCTCGCAGAGCACGCTGGCGCGCGCCCGACTGCCGTTTGCGGCTTTGGCTGGAACGGGTAGTTTCGGTGCGCTGATTTCGGATCGAAATTACGACGATGGCACGACCAATCGCGCCGCCTCGGCAGACGCGCAGTTCAAACCGAACAACGACACGCGGCTGCGTGCACAGGTGGTGGTTAGCGAAACGCGCGATGTGATCAATGGCGTGGCTTCAAAGCGCGTCAACGGCGACGCCATGTATGCCGACGCCAACTACGATTCCGGGACCGAACACGTCTGGATCAATGCAACTTCGGTTTCGCCGAATTTTCGTAGCGACAATTCCATCGTGACACAAAACGGTTATCGCTCGGTGCAGACGGAAACCTGGCTTTGTCGCAAGCGCGAAGGCTTCTTCCACACGTTGTGCCCCGGCATCTTCGCGAAAGAGCAGCACGCGTGGGACGGCACACCGCTCGCGCGCTACGTGACGCCGTCGTTGTACGTGAACGGCAACCGCAATTCGGATTGGAGCCTGCAACCGCGGTGGGTGAATTACACCCGTGTCCAGCAGGGCGGATTGTGGCATCACGTGCCGACGCTGTATGCGAAGGGTGAGGGCAATCCGGGTGGCTGGCTGCCCTATGCCTTTGTTGAGGTGGAGGGCGGGCGCGGCGTAGATGTGGTGAGCGATTCGCTGGCGCGCCTGCTGTTTACCGGTGTGACGCTCAACACGCGGCCGCACGAGCGCGCGGAGCTTGAGTGGAAGGTCAGCGACTATCGTTTGAACGATATGGCGACACAGCGCTGGCGCTTGCATGAGCGGTCGGTGCAACTGGTGGGCGTGGGCTACATCACGGCGCAGGACACGCTGCGCCTGATCGCACAGCACACGCTGTCCCATCGCAACGCCGCGATGTATTCGTTTGTAGTGACACCGAAATTTCAGACACAGGCCGTGTCACTCGTCTATTCGCACAAGCGCGGGTTGGGTCGCGAGTTCAATCTGGGGGTGACGCAGAGCGCCGAACGCGTGAGCGGACGGCCGGATCGTGTGACGACGGAAGTGTTTGCGAAATTGGCATGGGCGGTGAATTTGTAGCGCCTGCCTTTTCGGGCGAAACGTCGTGCCGCCTAAAATGGCGGCATGGCTTTAATGATCACCGACGAATGCATTAACTGCGACGTGTGCGAACCCGAATGTCCCAATGACGCAATCAGCATGGGATCGGAGATCTATGTGATCGACCCGGCGAAATGCACTGAATGCGTGGGCCACTTTGACGTGCCGCAATGCCGCGAAGTCTGCCCGGTCGACTGCATTCCGGTCAACGCTGACCATGTCGAGAGCAAGGAACAGTTATTGCTCAAATATTCCGCATTAATGAAACTCAAAGAGAAAACCGCATGAAGACGAAACCCGTACTGACCCTTGAAGACGTTAAGAAAATTGCTGGTGGCGCTGAGACCGAGGCGATCAAAAATAATTGGGCAGTGACGATCGCGATTGTTGATGACGGCGGGCATCTGTTGTGGTTGCAGCGGCTTGATGGTGCAGCACCGGTGTCGGCGTGGATCGGGCCGCAGAAGGCGATCACGGCAGCCATCGGACGACGCGAGAGCGCGGTGTACGAAAAGATGATCAACGAGGGGCGGGTGTCGTTCTTGTCTGTTCAGCCGGTGACGCCGCTGGAAGGTGGCGTGCCGATCATTGTCGATGGCCAGTACGTGGGCGCGGTCGGTGTATCGGGTGTGAAGTCGTCGGAAGACGTTCAGATCGCTAAAGCAGGCATCGCAGCGCTCGGACTGTAGTGCCAGCTTTTCGGTCAATGCCATACTGAATAGGGGCTGGCGCCTATAAATGGCGAAAGTCGATTAGTATGGCTTCACGCATCTAGCCCCAATGCAATGGGCGTTTTGGCGAAAAGCTGTAAGTAAAAAATCTCAAGGAAAGTCACGTAATGACCATCGCGCTGTTCTGTATTTTGTTGGCTACGCTCATGCCCATTGTCTGCGCTGGCCTCGCCAAAGGCCGCGACATGAACGTTTCGCACAAGGACGGTGGCTACGACAACCGCAATCCGCGCGACTGGCTTGCAAAGCAGCAGGGCTTCAAACGCTGGGCGCAGGCCGCGCAGGAAAATTGCTGGGAAGCGCTGCCGTTTTTCGCTGCGGCGGTGATCGTGAGCCACATGCTGGGCGTGATCGGCTGGTTGCCAAACGCGCTGGCGGTCGCATTCATTCTGCTGCGCGTCGTCTACGTCTGGCTTTATGTGACGGCGCAACAGCGGGCACGATCGCTGGTCTGGATGGCCGCGTTTTTTGTGAACATCGCGATTTTTTTGTTGCCAATGTTCAAGTGACGGGCTGTTCAGTCGCAGCTCGTTGAGTACCGCGCAACCCGGTTAATTCTGTCGCCAGGGCAAACCGCGATAGCGCCAGCCGCCGCGTGAGCCGCGGTGCGCCACTGCATCCGGATCACCCTCAAATCCTTCGAGAATGTTGTAGGCAGTGAGTCCCAAGTCAGTCGCACGCTTAGCCGAAGCAATTGAGCGAATGCCGGATCGGCAGAGCAGCACGAGTGGCTTGCCGCCCGAAGCCTCCGAAACCGCGCGAATCTGCGCGTCAAAATCCGGATTCATCTTCATTCCGGGCCACTCTTTCCATGCCACGACAGCCGCGTCCGGAACGAAGCCCACCCACTCGCGTTCGGCCTGCGTCCGGATGTCCACCAGCACCGCCTTGCCGGATTGCCACCAGCGCCAGGCTAGCTCGGGCGATACGTCTCCGGCGTAACCCGCAGCGACTTGCGGTCCATCATCGTCCGCTGCGCCCGCATGATGCTGTACGCCGAGCCACAGATTGGCGGGCACGGCCTCGTCTATGCGGCGCGGTTTCGGCAGATGCAGCGCATCCATCAACGCGATGAATTCGGGGCGGGTTGTGCGAGCGAGGCGACTGTTGTGGGCTCGCTCATGGCCAATCGTGCTTTGCGTGCGCCCTTTGTAGTCATGCCCCGGCCAGACAATGGTTTCGGGTGGCAGCGTGAACAACCGCTCGGTAATGCTGGTGTAGAGCGCATCGGCTGAGCCGGACTGAAAGTCAGTACGGCCGCAGCCATCAATCAACAGCGTATCGCCAGTAAACACATTGCTTCGCCAGAGAAATGACATACTCCCCGCCGTATGCCCTGGCGTGTGAATCGCCATGATCGACTCGCTGCCAAACTCAATGCTGTCGCCATCCTGCAGTTGTCGTGCGGCAGGTCGAATGCCGCAGCCAGCGGGCGTCGCCGCCTGCGCACCGGTGTGCTCGATTAACTGCCCGGCAGAGGTAATGTGATCGGCGTGCGCGTGCGTCTCAACAATCCAGCGGAGTCGGACATTGAGCTCCTTAAGGGCGGCAAGGTCACGTTCCAGTTGCGTGTCGACGGGGTCGATCAGCACGGCATCACGGGTTGTTTCGTCGATGAGCAGGTAAGTGAATGTCGAGGTTTCGGAATCGAACCATTGAATGGGTTGCATGGGGTTGTTCTCGCTTGTTTGGGAATAAATTGCGTCAGGCGTACTTTGCAAGCAAATCGCCAACGCCTTCGGGCGCGACTTCTCCGTGTTGCACGGCGCAGCCGACTAGCGCGAAGAAGGCACGATCCAGCGCGCGCCTCGCGGCGGTCAATTGCTGTGCGACTGCCTCGCAGCTCTCGCCCTCTTCGATCAACCGCGCGACGGCTCGCACCTGACCTTCGGCTCGACGCAAGCGCGAGGTTAAAGCGCGTGTATCCGCTTCAGACATGGGGTTTCGCGTCGACTGGGGCCCCACCGGGGCAACTTTCGCCACGGTCTCGAGCACTGGTTTGCTAATCTTCATGTCTTCCAATATACTCCCTACCAGTATATAAATCAAATGGTATTTCCGACCTATGCATCCCTATCTGGTTTCACTTTTTGGCGGACTTTTAATTGGAACATCGGTATGGCTGATGCTCGCCGGGCTGGGTCGAGTCACCGGCATTAGCGGAATTGCTGCGACGGCACTCACGGCACCGAAAGAAAGTCTCTGGCGCTTCGCGTTTTTGGCGGGGCTCATTGGCGGAGGGCTGCTTTTCGTGCGACTGTTCGGCACTGCTGCGGCTGGCGTTGCCACGACCCCGTGGCTGATCGTTGCCGGATTGCTGGTCGGGTTTGGCACAGTGCTGGGCGGTGGCTGCACGAGCGGCCACGGCGTGTGTGGATTGGGGCGTCGCTCACCACGATCACTAATCGCAACGCTGACATTCATGGCGGCGGGTATGGCAGCGGTCGCTGTCATCCGGGCGCTCAATGGGAGCGCTTCATGAGCGCAACAACAAACATTCGCCCCGTCGCCATCGCATTCTTGGCGGGCCTGATCTTTGCGGCGGGCCTCGCGCTGGGCGGGATGATGGATCCTCGCAAGGTGCAGGGCTTTCTCGATATCGGCGCGCTGTTTGGGTGGGGTGGCGGCAAGTGGGATCCCAGCCTTGCGTTCGTGATGGGCGGTGCGCTGGTGGTGTCGCTCTTTGCCTTTGGCACGGTCAAGTCGCATCACATCCCGTGGGTCACCGCGCGTTTCGAACTGCCAACACGACGCGACATTGACGCGAAACTGGTGGTCGGTGCGATCCTGTTTGGCGTCGGCTGGGGTATCGCTGGCTATTGCCCAGGCCCCGCGCTGGCGAGCCTGTTCACCGGTGGCACCGACATCCTGTGGTTTCTGGGCGCGATGCTGCCGGGTATGCTTGTCGCAAAGAAGTGGTTCTCCTGACCTGAAGGCTGATTGATGTCCCCCAACCCGCAACCCAGAGATATCGTGCTCGTCCAGAGCATGCGCAACACCATCATGGTGGCGAGCGTGCTGGCGTCTGCCGCGCTGCTCGGGGTCATGGCATTCGTCGGCGCGACGCATGGGCTACAAGCGGGAACGTCGTCAACGGCGATTCGTTTCTCGGTGGGCGCGATGGCGCTGCTGGCGGTCGCATTTTCCGTTGTTGCGCTGGTGCTCTTGTCGCGTGCCAGCCGAGACTCTGATCCGGATTTGATTGAGCGCGACTGGCGACGCGCGCACAGCTGCGTGATGATCGCGGGGGCTGCGTTTGTGTTGTTCGCATTTGGCGCACTTTGGGTCGCGCTGTGACGCGCTAGCAGAGGAACGAAAACCTGACGCCGTGCAGTCGATCCGGCAATAGATACATATTCCACGCAACAAGCAATAGCAGCGTGACGCCCAGCCAGCGGCGGGTCTGCGGCGTTCGCAATCGCTTCACTGCCGTTTGCGACAACATACCAAGTGCAAGCAAAACAGGCAACGTCGACGCACCAAACGCGGCCATTACGAGCGCGCCATCCAGCGGATTTGCGGCGAGTACCGCGAGCCCCAGCGCGCTGTAAATCATGCCGCAAGGCAACATGCCCCAGAGCGCCCCTCGAATGAAGTCTCCGCCCACACCGGACTGCGATGATGCCCATGCGCGTGCACCGTCAAGGCCGCGCCAAACGCGACGCCCCGCGCTCTCGACCGGCGCATAGGCCTGTTGAAATCCCATCAGATAGAGCGCAGACAACAGCAGCAACAGGTTCGGCAGCAGCAGCCATGCCGTTTGCAGCACTTCGCTGCGCAAAAAACTCGTTGCAGCAGCACTAAACACCGCCACCACCGCACCCAGCAGCGAATAGACGCTGATACGACCCAGGTGGGAGACCAGTGGTTGTCGCGGACGCTCGGGCGTGCGTGTGACCAGCGCAAGCGTGATCGGGCCGCACATGGTGGCGCAGTGGCCTGCGCCCATCAGACCCATGAGGACCGCCGATGCGAGAAGCGATAATGTCATGAGGCGTCCAGCGCCCTAGGCGATGCGTGAAAAAGTAATCGTTTGCTCACGTTTCAGTTTAACGTGAGCGTCAAACACCATAGCGACGGCTCGCAACAGTAAGCGACCGTGCGGCGTGACGACTAACCGCTCGTCGTCAAGCGTCACGATTCCCTCGGACACAAACTTCGCGAGCGCGTCACGTTCAGCCGCAAAGTAGGGTTTGCAATCAATCGCAAATGTCGTTGCGATGTCGGCCCATTCGACCTGCCCCATGCACATAATTTGCTCAATCACTGCGGCGCGAACCTGATCATCGCGGGTCAGGGCGATGCCTCGCACGGTGGCGAACTGCCCACTCTCAATGCGCTCGCGGTAGACATCAAGCTGTGGGCTATTTTGCGAAAAGACACCATTGAGGTTGCTGATCGCAGATACCCCTAGCCCGATTAGGTCTGTGCTCTGATGGGTACTGTAGCCCTGAAAATTGCGGCGCAATGTACCGTCTGTGACCGCTTTTGCAAGCGAGTCGCCCGGCTTGGCAAAGTGATCCAGTCCAATCGCGACATAGCCCGCGTCAACGAGGCGCTCGGTTGCATACAGAAACAGCTCGGTGCGAAGCTCAATATTCGGTAGCGTACCCGTCGGAATGCGCCGCTGCGCTTTAAAACGTTCGGGAATGTGCGCGTAATTAAACAGGGCGAGACGATCCGGTTCAAGCGACAGAGCTCGCTCCAGAGTCGCTGCAAATGTTTCGCGCGACTGGATCGGCAAGCCGTAGACCAGATCAAAGGAAATCGAATTGATGCCGCTGTCGCGAGCTGCGCTAACGGCCTGGGCCGTTTGTTCGAATGTTTGCGAACGATGAATGAGCGTCTGAACCCGCTCGTCGAAATCCTGCACACCGAAGCTGACACGGTTGAACCCCATCGGCGGCAAGGCACTTACGTACGTCCTGTCGAGATAGCGTGGGTCCAGTTCAATGCTCTGCTCGCGGTTTTCGAGCAACTCAAACTTGCCGGACAAATCGGCCATCAGACGCTGGAGTTGCTCGATAGTCAGAAAATTTGGCGTGCCGCCACCAAACGCGAGTTGGACTATCGGCAATTTCGGCACGGCGTCGAAAATCAGAGCGGTTTCCTGCGCCAGCGTCGCTAGGTAATCGTCGGCTATCGTCGTGCTCTTGCTGATGATCTTGTTGCATGCGCAGTAATGGCATAGCGAGCGACAGAACGGCACGTGAACGTAGAGCGACGCTGGGCGGCTCTGCATGGTTTGCAACGCGTGTCCATACGCCTCGGGGCGAAAAGCGGTGGTAAAACGATCAGCGGTCGGGTAAGACGTATATCTCGGTCCGTTGAGATCGAAACGCTTCAGAACTTCGGCAGGAAACACAGGCGTGATGCAGGTAGTCAAACTGGAACAAGTATCGGCGCGCGAGTCGCCCAGTCTTTTGACTTAAGTCAGATGAAGGCAAATTGCCCGCCTGTCAAACCCCGTGGCGCTATTCGCCCGCATGATCCCGAAGCGATGCCCCGGTTCGAACGCGTTGCTCCACAGTCCCCTCGTACAGCCAGATTGAAACAAAGCTCGCGCCAGCAATCAGAAACCAGAGCAAGAAAAAGCCGATCGTATAAGCGCCCTGACGTGACAACGCCTCATGCGTGCCGAACCACTCAAGAGTGTCCGGATCGATCAAGGTAAACAGAATGCCGTCGCCCAGTGCAGCCCCGACAAACGCTGGCCACAGCACTGCACCCACCATGGCTGCTTTAAGCTTCATACGTATCCCCTTGAACCGAACATCCGATCACGCATGGGCTTACTACTTTTTTCCAGGAATGAGCAGCGACTCTACGCGCCAGCTGCGCGCAGGGGAGTCAGTCACAACTACGCGGCGGCGCTCGGTCAGCGGCGCCTTTAGCGATAACTCATAAGTCCCCGTCGTGCTCGCGGGAAGCACAGCGCGGATATCGCGATCCGGATCAACAGGATGCGCCAGCGTGACTTCAATGGCCGTTGCGTCGCGGCCATCAGGAAAGCTCAGCGTAAATTTGGTTCCCGCGGCAGACATCTGCATGGTATCCATGCCCAACTGCTGGGCACGATTCAGCTGCGAGAGTTGGGCGTTGATTGCTTTGCCCTGCTTGTAGTAGTCGCTCGCAACGAGACCGTCGGGATGATTGACGACGAAGAACGCAGTGATGATCGAAGCCACAATCACGGACGCAGGGCCGACGATCAGCAGGCCTGGCCAGATCCAGCGACTTACGGGGACAACAGGCGCAACGGCGATTTGCATAACAGTTTGACTCATGGCGCTACCTTGGAATTAGAAATGCCGCTTTTTCGCGAACGCTCGTCGCAGGGTCGCTTTCGGACTTCACAGTCAGGAAAATTGTGTGGCTACCTGATTTGACTCTTTCGGCCACCTCAACCGGTATCCGGATCGCTAGTACCGATGCGGCAGTAGATGCCGGATCAGCGTCAATGCGGCTGCCACGTTCAACCTGAATGCCGTCGAGTCCATCGGCCGAAACCGTAAAGCGCTGGGGCTTTTCTGCGGTGTTCATGATGTTCAACTTGTAGATATTTTCAATGTACTTGCCTTCGATTTCCCGGGCAAGCACACGTTTGTCGCGAATGACGTCAACCTTCAGTGGGTTGCGCAAGGCCAGTGAACCTAGCAACCCCGCAACCAGTATCAATAGAACCACAAAGTAAAT
>JAYWHV010000157.1:0-13697 GCA_043777615.1 Burkholderiales bacterium
TTAAAACGCTGCTAGGAACGTGTAGGGGAGTCGCCAAGTGGTAAGGCACCGGATTTTGATTCCGGTATACGTAGGTTCGATCCCTTCCTCCCCTGCCAAAACAGTTTTTACGACGATCAGCGGTCTTCAAGTCGCAGCTCAGTGCAACTTAAGGCCGCTTTTTTTTCGATAGTTAATTTACGTTTCCCGCCAGACAAGGCCCGCCATGAGTTTTCACGACATGATGGTGTTTACCGGCAACGCGAACGCAAAGCTTGCGGCCTCGGTTGTCGAACACTTGAACCTTCGCCTCGGCAAGGCGCAGGTGGGCCGGTTCTCTGACGGCGAAGTTAACGTCGAAATTCTCGAGAATGTGCGCGGCAAAGACGTGTTTGTGCTGCAATCCACCTGTGCACCGACCAACGACAATCTGATGGAGCTGGTGATCATGGTGGACGCCTTAAAGCGCGCCTCCGCCGGTCGTATCACTGCCGCCATGCCGTATTTTGGTTACGCACGGCAGGATCGCCGCCCCCGTTCAGCGCGGGTTGCGATCTCGGCCAAAGTGGTGGCCGACATGCTGTCCGCCGTGGGCGTTGACCGCATGTTGACGATGGATTTGCACGCCGATCAGATTCAGGGCTTTTTCAATATTCCTGTTGACAATATTTACGCGACGCCGATTTTGCTCGCGGATATCTGGAAGCAGAAATACGAAAACCTCCTGGTTGTGTCGCCGGACGTGGGCGGCGTCGTTCGCGCGCGAGCCGTGGCAAAACGTCTCGACACCGATCTGGCGATCATCGACAAGCGTCGCCCCAAGGCAAACGTGTCGGAGGTCATGAACATCATTGGTGACGTCGCAGGTCGTACGTGCCTCATCATGGACGACATCGTCGATACGGCAAATACGCTGTGCAAGGGCGCGCAGGCGTTGAAGGATAACGGCGCGGTGAAAGTCATCGCGTACTGCACGCACGCCGTGCTGTCGGGCGAAGCGGTGAATCGCATTGCCGGTGACGCCATCGATTCGCTGGTGGTTACTGACACCATTCCGTTGTCAAAAGAGGCGCAGGCGCTTGGCAAAATCCGCCAGATTTCCAGCGCGCAACTAATCGCCGAGACAATGCAACGTATTAGCAATGAGGACAGCGTTTCGTCCTTGTTTACCGAATAGTTTTACTCAAGAATTTTTCTCACGCGCGATTGAGCGGGTGAGCCTTTGACGACACACTGGTCGCGGTGTCTCGACAAAACCATCAACCAAACTGGAGTTACAGAAATGGCAACCGAATTCACCGCGTTCTCGCGGTCAGCGCTGGGCAGTAGTGCGAGCCGCCGCCTGCGTCTTACGGCCAAAGTGCCGGGCATCGTCTATGGTGGCGAAGCCAAACCCGAAATGATCGAACTCGATCACAACGCACTGTGGCATGCCCTCAAAAAAGAGGATTTCCACAGCTCGATCCTCACCATGACCGTGGATAAAGCCAAGAGCCAGGTACTCCTGCGCGACGTGCAATATCACCCGTTCAAACAGCTGATCCAGCACATCGATTTCCAGCGCGTTGATGCCGGCAAGAAAATCCACATGAAGGTGCCGGTTCACTTCGTGAATCAGGACATCTCGCCAGCGGTGAAGCTCTCCGCAGCGGTCGTCAACCACGTCCTCTCTGACGTCGAAATTTCGTGCCTGCCGAAAGACCTGCCGAAATTCATCGAAGTTGATCTGCAGGGCCTCGTCGCTGGTTCATCGATTCACGCCTCAGACGTGAAACTGCCTGACGGCGTGTCGCTTGTGTTCCATGGCCGCAACAAAGACGCTGTGTTCGCCACCGCGTCAACGGTCAAGGAAGACGCCGCTGCCGCCGCTGAAGGCGCACCGGTCGCTGCCGAAGTTGCCGCGTCCAAGCAGAAGGCTCCGGCCGCTCCTGCCGCAGTGCCAAACAAAGAAGGCGCAAACAAGGACAAGGATCTCAAGAAGAAAAAATAATCTTCTACGGTTCGAAAAAAGGCTCGCGATTGCGGGCCTTTTTTATTGCACCCGAACTTATAGCTTTTGGCTAAAAGCGCTGCTGAAATTGGGATAAACGCCAAAAGAGCCATAAGTCGATAAGTAATCAAAATGCATGGTAGCCCCAATGTAATAAGCGTTTCACGAAAAAGCTGTTAATGAGCGTTTACACTTCGAAATCGCAATTGCCTGTGTCAGATCGTTCTGTGACTTTCCCAAAACTACCCATCAAACTCGTCGTCGGTCTCGGCAATCCCGGCCCGGAATACGAACGTACGCGCCACAACGCGGGGTTCTGGCTGGCTGAGGATGTGGCGCACGAGATTGGCGGCAGTTTTGCGAATGAAAAGAAGTTTGACGGGCTGATTGCGCGCGGCGTTGGCGGGACCAGTGAGGTGCGTGTTCTCAAGCCGCAAAAGTACATGAACCTCTCAGGCCAGAGCGTCGCCGCCGTCGCCAACTTCTACGCCATTGCGCCGTCCGAAATTCTCGTCGCGCACGATGAGCTTGATCTCGACGCCGGCGACATCAAGTTCAAATTCGGCGGCGGTCACGCCGGGCACAACGGCTTGCGCGACATACAGGCGAAGCTCGGCACTGGCGACTACTGGCGCTTGCGCATAGGCATCGGGCATCCACGCGACTCGTTGAACCCACAGCAGCCGGTCGCCGACTGGGTACTACAGCGCCCACGTCGCGACGAACAGGACGCGATTGAAATGGCCATTGAGCGCGCGCTCGCTGTCTGGAAATTTTTGGCCACAGGCGACACGGAAAGCGCTGTGAAAAACCTGCATACAAAACCCAAGGCTGACAAACCGACCGACAAGGCCAGCGCATGAGCGCTCTAGCGACCGCAGCCGCGCTACTGGCCGCAGCCGTTCTGCTCGTCCCGCTGTTCAAGCGGCTGGGCCTCGGCTCGGTCATGGGCTATCTTGTGGCGGGTGTGCTGATCGGACCCTCGGCCTTTGCGGTGATTCACGAGCCCGAAGCGGTGCTCCAAACCGCCGAATTCGGCGTGACGCTGCTCATGTTCATCATTGGCCTTGAGCTGCAAACTGAGCGTCTGTGGGCGTTGCGAAAATCCGTGTTTGGGCTCGGCAGCCTGCACATGCTCGCCTGCACGGTCGTGCTCGCGCTCCTTGCATGGTCGTTCAATATTTTGGGCGTCGCTGCAATCATCGTCGGTGTCGCGCTGACCATGACCTCCACCGCGTTCGCGCTGCCGCTGCTCGGCGAGCGCGGTGAAATGGACTCTCAGTATGGTCGCGAAACCTTCTCTGTGCTGCTGTTTCAGGACTTGAGCGTCATTCCGATCATCGCGCTGGTTGGCTTTTTGGGCGCGACAGCAGCTGGCGGCGTAAAACTCGGCTGGCCAGCGCTGATCGCAGTCGTCGCCGTGGTGTTGCTCGGGCGGCCTGTCCTGTCGCTCATGTTCAAGTACGCCTCAAAATTCGGTTCGCACGAAATTTTCACCGCTGCGGCCTTGCTGACCACCGTGGGTTTGGCGTGGCTCATGACAAGTGTCGGGTTGTCGACGACCCTCGGCGCGTTTTTAGCGGGCGTGCTGCTAGCTGATTCGCAGTTTCGCCATCAACTGGAAGCGAGCATCGAGCCGTTCGAATCGCTGCTGCTAGGTCTCTTTTTCATGGCCGTAGGCATGAGCGTGAACCTTGAATTATTGAAGCGCGCGCCACTGGCATTGGTCGGTTTGGCGGCGGGGATTCTGCTGCTGAAAGCCGGCGCGTTTTATGTCGTCCGCCGCTTCATCACGCGCGCTGCCGACAAGATTGCGCGACCGCAGGCGTTGGCGCTCGCGGTGGGCGGAGAGTTTGCATTCGTGCTGTTCAACGCGGCGACCGACGCCAAGCTCATTTCAGCGCAAGAAAACCAGGTGCTCACCGTCGTTGTTGTGCTTACGATGGTGCTCGCGCCGCTCGCGTGGATTTTCAATGACAAAGTGCTGACGCCGTGGCTCGCAGGCGGAGAGGAACCAGCTCCTTTTGACCGCATCGACGACCCGGGAACGCCCGTCATCATCGCTGGCTTTGGCCGCGTCGGACAAATCATCGGTCGCGTACTCAATATGAGGCGCGTCGCGTTCACAGCGGTGGACGCGAGCCCGGACCACGTCGATTCCGTTCGTCGTTTCGGCAACAAGATTTATTACGGCGACGCCACGCATCTTGACCTTTTGCGCGCCGCGAAGACCGAACAGGCGAAACTGTTTGTCGTGTGCATCGATGATGTCGATGCGTCGCTCGCCACAGTCAAACTCGTGCAGAAGCACTTTCCGGCCGTCACCGTGCTCGCTCGTGCTCGCAACCGGACACATCTCATGAAACTGCGAGAACTTGGCGTGGAATCGCCGATCCGCGAAACGTTTGCCGGCAGCGTTGAATTGTCAAAACTGGTGCTTGAAGGCCTGGGCGAAACCAGTGAACAGATCGAAAAGACACTGACCACCTTCGTTGAACACGATCTCGCCATGCTGGAGCGTCAACAGGCGGTATTTCAGGATGAAGCCAAGCTCATCGCCCTCTCGAAAACAGCCCGCGCGGAACTCGACACCATCTTGCGCGAAGACGCGGAGGCCGATGGCCGCAGCGACCAGTTAGCGCCAGAAATGCAAACTCAAATTGAGGCAGCACGAACATGAACCGTTTGAAAATCGTGGTGATTGGCGCAGCGCTTCTCGCGCTGTCGGGATGCGCAACGCGCTTTGATTTGCAGGCGCATCGCGGCGGGCGCGGGCTGGCGCCGGAGAATACGCTGACATCGTTTTCGAAGGCACTCGACATAGGCGTAAGCACGCTGGAGCTGGACGTTGGCATCACCAAAGACGGCGTCATGGTGATCTCGCACGATCGCTATTTGAATCCCGATATCACGCGCGACGCACAGGGCACATTTTTAGCCGAGCGCGGCCCGACGATCACGTCGCTGACGTTTGCCGAATTGCAACGCTTCGACGTGGGGCGAATCAAACCGGATAGTAATTACGCGAAATCTTTCCCGCAACAGCAGGGTACGGATAGCGAGCGTGTGCCGCCGCTGGCATCGCTCTTTGATCTCGTGGCGAAGCGCGGGGCGACCGACGTGCGCTTCAACATCGAAACCAAACTTTCACCGAACGCCCCTGCTGAGACGCTCGCCCCGGAGCCGTTTGTGCGCGCGCTGATTTCGGAAATTCGCAAAGCCGGGCTCAGTCATCGCGCAACCATTCAATCGTTCGACTGGCGCACGTTGCAAGTCGCGCAACGCGAAGCACCAGAAATCGTCACCGTACATCTCACCAGCCAGCAGGGCGCGGGCGACACCGTGCAGGTCGGTAAGCCCGGCCCGTCGCCTTGGCTGGCGGGCCTTGATGTTGATGACTACGCGGGCTCGGTTCCTAAACTCGTGAAAGCGGCGGGAGGCACGGTATGGTCGCCCAATTTCAGGGACGTCACCGAAGTGCTGGTGCGTGAAGCCCAATCGCTTGGCCTGAAAGTGGTGCCGTGGACAGTGAACGATGAACCCGATCTCAAGCGCCTGCTCAACTGGAACGTTGACGGCCTGATAACGGATTACCCGGATCGCTTGCGCACGCTTATGAAGGCGCGTGGCATGGCGTTGCCGACACAATATCTTGCGCGCTAATCAAAAAAGACTTTTGAGCAATCCCTCACTTTGACGTCATTCTCGCAACGCAGTTGCGGGAATCCAGACAGTTGATTTAGCTCAAATGGTTGATAGTCCACCGCTCTGGATTCCCGATGCCATGCTCCAAGAATGACGGCAGTGACTTGCGCTGGATCTTTTACTTTTTCATGCGCTCGCGAATGGCCGGCAACAGTTTGCCGTCAATATCCTCTTCGCCCAGCGCATAAGCGACAAACTTGTCGCCTTCATACAGACTAAAGCTCGGATAGCCTCTGATCTTGCCATCGGTTTCGTTCTTCACGCGCGGCCAGAGCCAGCGCTGATCGGGCTTGAAATCGCGCTCAGCGAATGGCTGTGACAGGCTCGGCTTTTTGACCACCATGTAGCGAACCGCCTTGCCTTCGGGACTCTTCAAAAATTTCGCCTCACCGCCCGAGCCTACGATTGAGCCTTCCCACCACGTACACCAGCGGCAGTCTTTTGCTGACCAGTAAACGACGGTAAGCGGCTCGCCTGTGGCCCAGACCGAACTCGGGACGCCCGAAAAAAGCATTGCGGCGACAACTGCTGCGAGAATATTCGCGGGGTGTTTCATACGCACAACCGATTAGATTTACGCCAGTAATTTCTTCACGTATGCGATGTAGGCTTTCATCGCGTCATCATTGCTCGCGCCCTTTTTTGCCGCCCAGGAGTCAAATTTCGCGCGTCCGACCGGATCCATAATGCCGGGGCGTCGTCCTGCTGCATCGCCCTCTGTGCCTTGCTTGTAGAGCGCATACAGCTCAAGAAGCGTCGCGTTGTCCGGCTTTTCTTTGAGCGTTTTTACGTCTGCTTGCGCTTTCTCGAAGTCGTCCTTGATCGCCATAATTTTCATCTCCTTGTTGTGGGAATCTAGCGGCTATTATTGTTGATGCAAGGCGTCCGCCGCAAGCGGGAAAATTAATAAGCTATTGCGCATAAGGAGAGGATCGTGGCCAGACACAAAATGAGCAGCGTCGATACCGCATGGCTGCGGATGGATTCGACCACCAATTTGATGATGATTGTCGGCGTCATGATGTTCGACACGCCACTTGACGTGCCGCGTCTGAAGGCCGTGCTCCAGGGCCGCCTGCTCGTGTACCCGCGGTTTCGCCAGTATGTGGTGGATGACGGCATGTCGGCGCACTGGATCGACGACGAATCGTTCGACATTGACGCCCACCTGCATCGCGTGCGCCTGCCCGGCGCCGGCGGCGAACGCGAGCTCCAGGCAATGGTGGCTGATCTTGCGAGTGAACGGCTCGACAAGGGCAAGCCGCTGTGGAAGATGCATCTGGTGGAAAACTACCAGGGCGGCTCGGCCCTCATCACGCGAATTCATCACTGCATCGCCGATGGTATCGCTTTGATCGGCGTCCTGCTCAACATGACCGAAGAAGACCCGGAAGCGCCGGATACGCCGCGCGAAATTCCCGGTCTCGGCAAATTAAAGATCAAGAAATTCGCGAAACGAAGCGAAAGTTCGTTCAATATCTTTGAGGCCCTCGGGCCATTTGGCGCGCAGCTGCAAAGCAAGCTTGCCCCGGCAATGCACGCGCTGGCACCCGTGGCTGAAATCGCGCAGTCAGCGTTTGACAAATTGGGCCCGCTTAAGGCACCGATCGAGTCGGCCATGGACGACGGCGCGCGCATCGGCAGCCGGATGGTTGCCAAATACAGCCGCTGGGTTGACGACCCGACGCAGGCGATGGACGCCGCAAAAGTTGCGGCTGGATTTGCCCAGGAACTTGCTGCGCTGGCGCTTCTCCCCAACGATACGCCTACGAGACTTAAAGGCAAGACTGGCATCGTCAAGTGCGTCGCCTGGAGCGACCCGATTGATCTGGTTCGCGTCAAGGACGTGGGCTACGTGCTCGGCTGTTCGGTGAACGACGTGTTGCTTGCGTCGGTTGCGGGTGCGATTCGCAGTTATCTCGTGAGTAAAGGCGACACCGTGGACAGTGACGCCAGGCTGCGGGCATTCGTCCCGGTGAATTTGCGTGCGCCGGGCAAGGAGCACAAGCTCGGCAACCACTTCGGATTGGTCGGCCTCGTGCTGCCGATCGGTGAAGCAAACCCGATCGCACGGGTGTTTGAAGTGCGCCGTCGCATGGGCGAATTGAAGACGGGCTATCAGGCCGCAGTGAGTATGGCGTTGCTCGGTGTGCTGGGCTATGTGCCAAAAGCGATTCAGCGACAGGCGCTAAGTCTGCTGAGTGACAAGGGCACGGCCGTCATGACCAACGTGCCCGGCCCCGCCAAACCACTCTATCTCGCAGGCAGCAAGATTTCGCAAAACATGTTCTGGGTGCCGCAAAGCGGGCATGTCGGCATGGGCGTTTCGATTTTGTCGTACGCGGGCGGTGTGCAGTTTGGCCTGATCACTGACCGCAAACTCTGTCCCGATCCGCAAGCCGTCATCGGTCAGTTTCAGCCGGAATTCGACAAGCTTTTGACGTCGCTGATGTGGCTTGAAAAGGGTTATGTCGGCGCAGACGCCGGGGCGTTTGACACGCTGCTCACAAGCGAAGCTCCGACGGTGAATCAAACAAAACCGAAGGCGCGAAAAAGCAAAAAGCAGCCGGGCTAGAGCTGCTCTTCTCAGGCGGCCCACTCCCGCTTATCCGGAAGTAGGGCTTACAAGGTCGGCGCTGATCCGCCGTTACTTGCCGATCTGCGCTTCCAGGAACGCCAGAATTTGCGTGTAGAGATCCACGTTGTTTTCGAGCTTGCCGAAGCCGTGGCCCTCTTTCTCTTTGACTACGTAAGCTTTCGCAGGGTTGCCGGCTCTCTTAAGTGCGTTATCCATCGCGTTGATCTGTTTGATCGGCACGCGAATATCGTCCTGACCTGCGTAGAGAAACACGGCCCCCTTGATTTTCGAGGCGTTGTTGACAGGAGATATGTCTTTAACAAGTTGCGAATTGAAATCAGTCACACCCAGCATGGCTTTCCAGAAGTCAACTGCTGCTGGTTCGCTTACATAGTCGGTTTCGAGCGATGTGTTTTGAAACACCAGATCGGTCACGGCCAGTCCGGCCACCGCACACTTGAACAGATCGGGCGTCTTGATCAATGCTTGCAGCGCAGCGTAGCCACCATAACTTGCACCGGATATGCAGGCTCTCTTGGGATCTGCAAAGCCCTGATCCACAGCCCACTTCAATGCATCTTCATGGTCTTCCGACATTTGGCGACCAAACGTGCCAAACCCGGCCGTGAAGATTTTGTTGCCCAGGCCCGGCGTGATGCGGAAATTGGGGACAACGACAGCATAGCCGCGCGACGCAAACAATTGCCCTTCGATATAGCCAAAGCCACTGCCGAAACGGTCAGCCCGCACCGTCGGGCCGCCGTGGATGTGAACAATCGTCGGCAGCTTGGTGCCCTCTTTGTAGCCTTTTGGCAGGAACAGATAACCCGGAATTTCCAGCCCGTCTCGTGTTTTGTAAAGGAATGGACGCTGCTCCGCCAGCTTGCCCTCGAGCCAGGGGCGTGACGAACCAATTTCTTCAAGCGTTCGCTTGGTATCGTCGAATAGATACCAGCGTACCGGGCTCGTGTCCGAATAGGAAGTCACCAGCAACCGTTTTCCATCTGGCGTGCGCGTGAACGAATTGATCATGCCCGGCAGCGCCCCATCCAGCGCCCGCTGAAGCTTCGCGCGGGTGTCATCAATCCACACCGTTTCAGGCTTGTCGGCTGCGACGCGGTAGCCAACAATTTTGTCGTCGACACTGCTCTGCAATACGCCCGCGACCTCGTCGCCCTGGGAATCAGCCCCCATGTCGTAGCGTGGATGCTGGGCAACGATATCGCCCAATTTCTTCTCGTTGGGGTTGTATCGGTACACGGCCATCGTGTCGCGACCTTGATTGGTCGCAATTTGCAGCATCTGATCATCAGATTCGAACGCGAGCGGCACGAATACCGAGCCCTTGTCGCGCGAATATCGGGCGATTTCTTCCCACGGCGCGTCGGCCGATTTGCGGTAATGCACCGTGCGCGTTAGCTCGTCTTTCACTCCGCTGACGACTACCCGTGGCACCATCTTGCTGTCGACCAGCCACTGGCTTGAACGAGAGGCGGGCCGCCCGCTTGTGAGAATGGTTGAGCGCCCGGTGTTGAGATTCAATCGATAGAGATCGACAGAATCGGCGCTGGTCAAATTGCCCTCGGCAATGACCTCGTCGGTGTTTCCTGGAATCGTCTTGTACAACGATAAACCACGATAAACGTATTGATTTTTGTCCCTGGTTGCGCGCACGGTCGGCGCGAGTTCGCGACCGGTTTTTCCGTCGCGCGACACGACGAACAGGCCGCCGCCGTCAAATTGGCCCGCCCCGGTAGGGGAATTCTGTTGCCCGAGCGAAAAAATCAAACGCTCGTCACCGACCCATGCGACGTTCAACACGTCAAAGTCCGAATAACCGGTCAGAAGGGTGCCTTGGCGGGTTTCCATGTCGAGCACGAGCAAATTCATGCGCCCGCGCGATGGTGCCGTTGCGGCGAGATACTTTCCGCTTCGCGACAGTATCGGATTGGCCAGCTGGGGGCTTTTCCAGATGTCTTCGACAGTCAGCGGTTTGGTGGCTGGCGCTGGCGGCGTCTGGGCGTGGGCCAGAACCGTGAGCGCGATCAGAGAGGCAGCTAGGTAGTGTCGCAACATGATTTCCCCGAAATTGAGCAAGTTTCACCTGTAAGCGTAATGGATGTGTTGACACGCGGAACCCGTCTGGCGACAAATGACCGTTATTGCGGGTTGATTGACGAAAGTGAGCGCGTGAGCACGAAGAGCTGGAAAACAACTTAATATCACGTTTGTAATCAAATTTTGCGAATAGCAGCAGACGGGTAACCCACATGGCCGCGCTTCCATCGTTGCAGCAACTCCGCTACCTCATCGCCCTGCAGGAGGAAGGGCACTTCGGTCGTGCCGCAGAAAAATGCTTCATCACACAAAGCACGCTCTCGGCCAGCCTGCGCGATCTCGAGAGCACGCTGGACGTCACACTGGTTGAGCGGGATCGGCGGCACGTTGCTTTCACCGCGATTGGGGAAGCGGTGGTGTTGCGGGCACGCGACCTGGTCTCCCAGGCGAGTGATCTGGCCGAGCTTTGTGCGTCGTCGCGGCATCCGCTCACGGGCACTTTCAGGCTCGGAGTGATCCCGACTATTGCGCCATTTGCGCTGCCGTCTTCGCTCACCACCCTGCGGACGCAGTACCCAAAGTTGAAGCTGCTGTTGCGCGAAGACCTGACCGCCGTTTGTCTGGAGCGGCTGCTGTCGAGCGCCCTTGATGCGGCGCTGATCGCACTTCCGTATGACCTTCCAGGCGGCATAGAAACGCTCCCGTTGTTCGACGACGAATTTCTGTTTGTCACCGCCGACCCGAAGCTGGGCTCCGCACAATCGCCGTTGCCGATTGAAAAGATCAATCCCGACGAACTGCTTCTTCTCGAAGATGGGCACTGTTTGCGCGAACACGCGATCGCCGCCTGCTCGCTCAAGAACGCGCAGACCAATCGCTCGCTGGCCGCGACCAGCCTCATCACGCTGACGCACATGGTGCAAAGCGGTCTCGGCCACACGCTGTTGCCCGAACTCGCCATCGCGGGTGGCGTGCTGTCTGGCTCAAGCCTGTACGCGCGCCGCTTCACGCCGCGCGGTCCTTCGCGCACGATTGCGCTTGCCTTTCGCAAGACGTCCGCCCGTCGTGAAGAGATCGCAGAACTGGGCAAAATTTTTGCTCAAAGCAAAGGCTTTACGGGCGCGGCAAGAGCGAAAACTGTCCGGCGGGCACGTACGCAAAAAAGCCTCTAATGCGTAAACAGCTTTTAGCTGAACGCCCTATTGCACATGGGATGCAAGTCCATTTAACGATTTATCGACAAATTAGAGTTTGCGACTACAGCCCAAGTAAAATATGACTTTCTGCGAAAAGCTGAACAGGATTTCTGGACAGCAAATGAGCGCGTCGCCACGTAGCCGTCCGTAGTTCCGCAGTGCAGCATAATGCTTTGATGGACGATAAAAATTCCCCCGCTGAAGACAAGGACGCACCCCTCAAAGCGGACACGCGTCTGCTCGGTCGATTGCTAGGTGACGTCATTCGAGCGCAACGTGGCGACGCGACCTTCGACAAGGTGGAATCAATTCGTCAGGAGTCGGTGCGCTTTCACCGCGAGGGAGCATCGCATCGCCTGCTGGACGCCACGCTCACTGACCTGAGCGTCGAGGAGGCGCTTGATGTGGTGCGCGCGTTCACTTACTTCTCGCACCTCGCCAACATAGCGGAGGACGTCCAGCAAAATCGTCGTCGTCGCCATCACAAAAAAAGCGGTTCCGCGCCGCAGCCGGGCTCGCTGGCCGCTGCGTTTGATCATCTGAAATCGGCCAGCATTAGCGGCAACGAAATCTGGCATTGCCTCGCCCGGGCGAACATCAGTCCGACGCTCACCGCGCACCCGACCGAGATCAAGCGACAGAGCACGCTCGACGCCGAGCGCGCGATTGCGAAGGCGCTTTCGCGTGATGAAGATGACCGCGAAGCGCATCTGCACCGAATGATTTTGCAGCTCTGGCAGACCGCCATGCTGCGCCTGACGAAGCTGCGTGTACGCGATGAAATCGACAATGCGTTGAACTATTTCCGCGCGAGTTTTTTGTCCGAAGTGCCGCGTCTGACCGGCAACACTTTGGCCGCGCTCGAAGCGCATGATGGCACCCTGGCACAGCTCCCCGCGTTCCTGAAAATCGGTATGTGGATCGGTGGTGATCGCGACGGCAACCCGTTTGTTAACGCAGATACGCTCGATTATGTGATTGACACGCAGTCCGAGCTGGCGCTGTCGCACTATCTTGCCGAGGTTCACGCGCTGGGCGCGGAACTCGCGATGTCGAGCCGTCTGGTTGAGGTGTCGACAGCGCTGAACGAGCTCGCCGAACGCGCGGGCGATGCGTCGCGTTTTCGAGTGGACGAGCCCTATCGGCGCGCGCTCTCTGGCATTTACAGTCGTCTCGCCGCGACCTATCGCAGCGTGACGGGTGAGACGACTGCCCGCAAGCCGCACAACCCCGACGCGGCTCCGTATGTCACCCCCGACGAGCTGTCGGATGATCTGGAAGTCATCGCCGAATCGCTCGCGCAACACGGCTCCGGCGTGATCGCGGACGCGCGGGTGATGCCGCTCAGGCGCGCGGTACAAACGTTCGGTTTCCACCTCGCGCCAGTGGACTTGCGGCAGAACTCAGCCGTGCACGAGTCGGTCATCACTGAACTCTTCGCAGGTTGCGGGTTGTGTGCAAATTACGCTGCGTTGACTGAGGACGAAAAAGTCGCGCTACTCAGCCGAGAGCTGGAAAGCGCAAGGCTGCTCGCCTCGCCCTACATGAAGCTCTCCGAAACCGCACTCTCGGAACTTGCGATCTTTCGCAAAGCGGCTGAAGTGCATGCGCGGTTCGGTGCATCGGCGCTGCCGCGCATGATTATTTCCATGGGCGAGTCACTCTCGGATTTGCTCGAAGTCGCGACACTTTGCAAGGAAGTCGGTCTCGCGCGCGGAGGCGAAGTGCCACATCTGGCGGTGGCCATCGTGCCGTTGTTCGAGACTATTCAGGACTTGCAAAACGCGCCCACCGTGATGACTGCCGCCTTCGCGCATCCGCTCTATCGCCGCTGGATCAAGGCGCAGAACGACGCGCAGGAAATCATGCTTGGCTACAGCGACAGCAACAAGGACGGCGGCTACTTCACCGCCAACTGGTCTCTGTATCGTGCGCAGCAGGCGCTGGTTACCTGCTTCGCGAAGCACGGCGTCCGCCTCTGCCTGTTCCACGGTCGCGGCGGCAGCGTCGGTCGCGGTGGCGGCCCGAGTTATGAGGCGATTCGCGCGCAGCCCGCCGGTGCGGTCAATGGCTTTTTGCGCCTCACCGAGCAGGGCGAAATTATCTCCAGCAAATACGGTGATCCGGACCTCGCGCAGAGGAATCTTGAAACGTTGCTCGCGGCCGTGCTGGAGAGCACGCTGCTGCCCAA
>JAYWHV010000158.1:0-13673 GCA_043777615.1 Burkholderiales bacterium
AGTAAACGGCATTTGACTCGGGGTTACGCGCCAACGAGGGCAGCATGGCAACGTGAATATTGATCGTTTTGCCGGAACCACGATTGGCGTAATCTTCCGGCACAGCGACGCTTGCGCACCGCGCAACGGAATCGATGCGCTTCAGGCGACAATCGGAAAATGTGATGGCCGTATCTTTCAGGGCGGGCTTTCGCGCATCACATGCGCCAAGTAGCACTGCCCCGCCGATTGCGAGCACGGTCGCGAGAGTCCGTGCGGCAGACGACGTCAGAGCCGGGCGCATCTTTTTTGCTCGAAGAGGAGGGAGTTCATGGCGCAAGCGTAGCAGCGCATTTGCCTCGCGCGACCTCTAGTGGGGATCCATGCGACGAATCACGCACAGGCAGGCACAGGTTGCGCCCGGGCGACTTTTTTTGCTTTCGCCGTCGTTTGGCGCGACGCTAGCGAGTACCTTCCGCCGCTCCCCGTACGGTGTCGATAAAGCGCTGCCCGGCGGCCGCTCCTACCTGCTGATCGAGAATCTGACGGACCTCGTTAATCGCAGTGCGCATCTGCTGCGCATCTTTGCAGTTCTCAATCCTGATAGCCAGCCGATCTGCGCCGGGGCCGAGAATGGCGTGCAGGGTGTGAACCGCTGCGCGTCTGACCGCCTGCACTTGCGCTGCCGTAGGCTCGGGCAGGCCGTCGCCTGCGGCGTAGCCTGATGCGGGCTTAATTCCTCCAGCGCTGATTGTCACCGGACCTGCTGAGCCAACGCCTTTCCCGATCGCCGCTCCGATGCCGACGGTTGGCGTGTCGGAAGCGGGCACGATGAGGCCAAGCGTTGCCAGTTCTGCGAGCAAAAACTCAACCTCGGAGCCGCGAACAAAAGCGGCGAGGCGGTCAATGGTCGCTGTGCCGTCAATCAGGATGAGCAATCGCCGCAATTCCGCACGCAGCCCCAAGGCGCGCGCTTGAACCTCGGCGACACCCGCTTCGGTCTTACGAAAAATTGAATTTGGATTCAGCATGTTGACCCCAAAGCCTGAAAAGAAGAGAAGCGCTCATTGACATGAGACTTGCGTCGTTGATAAGCTAAGTTTTACTACAGATTTTTCTTACGCCCCGGCACAGCTGCGGCAATCTGGCGCGGGTACGCAACGTATGCGTTGCGGGGTTGTTTCATTACGTTTGCGCTTGATTTGTGCCAGCCAATGCGAGGCTGCTGTCGTCAGCTGCGCGGACACTATCCAGAAACTGCTGACCCGTTGCGACGCCAAATTCCTCCTCGAGTATCCGGTGAATTTCTGTGATCACCGAGCGCAGTTCCTGAGAGTTTCCGGGTTGTTGGAGCTTGTCCAGCCATTCATGTGTCTCCATGCCCAGAATGCGCCTAAGACCGCGTGCTGCCCGATTTCTTACTGCCTGCACTTGCGCGTCCGTCGGGGGCGGTCCGGAAAAGGAGGAAACGCCAGAGAGGGAAGCATCGTTTCTCGTAACTAGGCTCGCCCGATCCAGGGCTGCGACCGGGGCGACCGGAGCAACCGGAGCAACCGGAGCAACGACGGGGCCGACATTGTTGTCGCCCGCGACTTTGGTTGCAACGATCAGCCCTGCAGCCTCAAGCTCCGCAATCATGTCAAGCATCGGCATACCGGGCACGAAGCCCGCCAAACGTGAAAGCGCGGTCTTGCCGTCCACCATAATCAGCAAACGCCGCAGCTCGGAGCGCAGTCCCAGCGCTCGCGTCTGTACCTCGGACACGCCAGCGTCAGTTTTCCGGTAAGCGCTCGTGGCTGGCGCAACAATGAGCCCTAGCGATTCCAGCTCAAGAATGAGCGGGCCAATCTCCGCGCCGCGGACAAATGTTGCCAGACGGCTGACCGACGCACTGCCGTCGACCATCGTCAGTAAACGACGCAACTCGGCGCTGAGTACGAGCGATCGGGCCCTTACCTCGGCCAAACCCGCCTCGGTTTTGTTGTAGATCGCGTTGAAGTCAAACATCCCTAACCTTCACCCGATAAACCGTCGTGTTGTCCCTGCATGGCAACGCTGTAAAGGCTCACCCGTCAATTGTTCTTTTGTTACTGTGCGACTTGGCATTGCACGCAATGTGCCAGCCAACGGGTGCGGCCAAATAAATCGCGGTTTCCCCGTTCCCAAGAATGGCGGGGGCCGTCGGAATCGCTGAAGGGGACTAGGGCTGACCGCGCAGGAACAGTTTTCCAGCAGGTGCTGAAGTCGAGAGATCGATGTACGCGGACGGTCCGCCTGAGCCCCAACGCGTCACCAGATCTCGGTAATGTGCCGAAAATGGGTTGCCCGATTGGCCTGTCGAATAAATGATGGTCGCTGCGTTAGCGTCGGCCACGGACAAGTCGTAAACCGCTCGCAGGCTGGCGGCAAATTCGTTGGCGAACGGGTTGGGTTCCCGCAGCCGAACTTTGCCGACCATCACCGTGTAGGTGTCGCCCGCCGTGGGCGTTCTGATTTCAAACAGTTTCGACAGGATGGGAACGTTTGAGAACGGGCGGTGTTCGCTGCGGGCGAAATGGGCGGTGTCCCAGCGCCATGATGTCACTTCGTTGCCGTAGCGCTTCGCCAAATCGTCCAGTGCCGCATCGAAAGAGGCGTTGACGACGTCAGCGCAGGTTTCGACTTTTTCGGTGCTCTTGTCGTCGCACCACCAAGCATCGTCGCGCGAAAGCACGCCATTGACTGCAGCGCGAAAATCGCGACGCCCGAACACGCCTTCGAACAGCGCCGGACCCACTTCGTCAGCCAGCATTCGCCTGGCGACTTCTCGATTCCACTCCCAGTGCACCAGTGCCGCGACCGCGGGGTCGTACTGGCTACTCACCATGCCATCGTTGGCAAAGGCGGCTAGCGCACGCTGGGCGTCAGCGGCGAGCGGATGCTTTGAGCGGAGTTTCGGTAGCCACTGCAACAGCGGGGTGTCGTGAGTGTGCTTCAAATCATGCTGAATTTCCCGCAAGCTTTGCCCATCGTGTTTGGGCTTCGCCGCCAGCAATTCTTCAATCCGAAGCTTGCGCCCTTTGTGCGCCCATTCACCGCTAATGAAATGCGGGTAGTCATCGCCGTGAATTCGCTGATTGGCGGTCGCGAGATAGGTGGCGACCATCTGCTGCGGCATCTGTTCGGACGTCAGAAATCCTGCCCAATCGTATTTTGCGTCCCACCCCGGCGCGGGCGCGAGGCCATTGATGTCGTTCTCCGACTTGCGAATCGGCACGCGGCCAGGCGCCAAGAACGCCGTGACGCCCTGCGTGTCTGCCATGACGATGTTTTGTTGCGGTGCGACGTAGCCGCGCAGTGCTTCTTTCAGTTCGGCAACGGTTTGCGCCTTGTTCATGCGCGCAGCGACAAGTACGGTCTGATTGTCCGCGTCGAGTGCGGTCCAGCGCATGGCCATCGCGAATTTCTTTGTATTGATCGCGTTGGCGGTGGGTGCGTGTGCGTCCGAGATGATCGGGCCGTGACGCGATTCGCGCACGGTAATTTGTACGTCGGCTTCGCCTTTGACTTTGAACGATTCGCTGCGCGTTGTCAGCTTCGTCCAGCCGTCCGGCGTGCGTGCCTCGCCTTTGTCGTTGATCTCTTCAAGATACAAATCCTGAACGTCCGGCCCGGTGTTGGTGAAGCCCCAGGCCACGCCTTTGGTGCGCCCCAGAATCACTGACGGCCCACCCGGAAGCGTGGCCCCGGTCACCTGAATCCCCGGCGCACTTTGCTTCGTGTAGTACCAGATCGCCGGAGCGGCGAGCGACAAATGGGGATCGTTCGCCAGCAGCGGTTTGCCGCTCTTCGTATTGGCCCCGTTGACGACCCAATTATTCGAACCGATGCCTTCGATTCCAGCCGAGAGGAACGTTAGATCTGTCGAAGGGTCAACGCTGGCGGTCTTTGTTTCTGCGATCGGTATCACTCCGATGGCTTTGTAGAGCGACGCATAGTCCCCATGCTTCGGCAACGTATCCCCCCGTTGCGGCGGCATCAGCTCGTCAATCCTTGAAGCCGGCATCCGCGCTGCCATCTGCAATCGCAGCAATTCGTTGCCCCAGTTTCCGCCCAGATCGTAGGCCATCATGATGCCCCACGCCACTGTGTCTACGGGTTCCCAGAGGCCCGGCTGAACGCCGAGTATGACGAACTCAGGCGGGCGTGCCGTCATGGCGTCGCGCACATAGGCATTCACACCGTCAGCGTAAGCCTGAAGAAGTACTTTTGCCTCGGCTGGAAAGCCATCCAGTTGTGCCTTCGCCGCGCGATGAACGCCCAGCGTGCGCAGAAACTTGTCCGTCTCCAGCGCTTTGGGCCCCAGAATTTCCGCCAATTCGCCACGCCCGATCCGACGATTCATCTCCAGTTGCCACAAGCGATCGCGCGCATGCATGAAGCCCACGGCAAACGACAGATCGCGCTCGGATTTCGCTTCAATCGTTGGAATTCCTGCCATGTCCAGCGTGATCGTGGTTTCGCCGAGCGGAGCCTTAATAGCGTATTGCGCGTTATCCGTCGGTACGCTGCGCCACACATAAATCGCAAGTACTCCGGCGACAATCGCGACGGCAGCAATCAAGCCTAAAACAATCCGTTTTAACCAGCGCACATTTACTCCCCACTTGATACGGATCAGTTGAATTTAGCCGACGTTGCCCTACATATAGAACAAACAACTTCCATGAAGGGACGCCCTATGCGTTTCGACAAACTTACCACTAAATTTCAGCAGGCTTTTGCCGACGCGCAGTCTATCGCGGTCGGATTGGATGCAACCCAGATTGAGCCGCAGCATTTGCTGATGGCGCTGCTTGAGCAGGAAGATGGCGGCACCAAACCGCTGTTGCAGCGCGCAGGCGTGAACGTCGGCAAGCTCGAAAAAGACCTCAAGGCGAGTATCGAACGACTGCCGCGTCAACAAGGCGGCGATGGCAATGTAACGATTGGCCGCGATCTTAATGGCTTACTGAATTTGACCGACAAAGAGGCGATGAAGCGCAATGATCAATTCATTGCGTCGGAGCTTTTTTTGCTGGTGCTCGCCAGCGACAAGAGCGAAACGGGGCGAATTTTCAAGGACGCCGGTGCTAACGCAAAAACGTTGCAAGCTTCGGTCGAAGCCGTGCGCGGTGGTGCTGGCGTGGACTCGCAGGACGCTGAAGGACAGCGCGAAGCGCTGAAAAAGTATTGTGTCGATCTGACCGAGCGGGCCCGCATGGGCAAGCTTGATCCGGTGATTGGTCGTGATGACGAGATTCGTCGCGTGATTCAGGTGCTGCAACGCCGCACGAAGAACAACCCGGTGCTGATCGGTGAGCCTGGCGTGGGCAAAACCGCGATTGTTGAAGGCCTGGCGCAACGCATCGTCAACGGCGAAGTGCCAGATGGTCTCAAGAACAAGCGCGTACTCTCGCTTGACTTCGCGGCGTTGCTCGCGGGCGCGAAGTATCGCGGTGAATTTGAAGAGCGTTTAAAAGCAGTGTTGAACGATCTTGCCAAAGACGAAGGTCAGACCATCGTCTTCATCGACGAGCTGCACACGAGGGTGGGCGCGGGCAAAGCCGAAGGCGCGATGGACGCAGGCAATATGCTGAAGCCCGCGCTTGCGCGCGGTGAGCTGCACTGTGTTGGCGCAACTACGCTCGATGAATATCGTAAGTACGTGGAAAAAGATGCTGCGCTGGAGCGTCGTTTTCAGAAGGTTTTGGTGGGCGAACCATCAGTCGAATCTACCGTCGCCATCTTGCGTGGCCTGAAGGAAAAATACGAAGTTCATCACGGCGTGGACATCACTGACGCAGCGATCATTGCGGCAGCTGAGCTGTCGCATCGCTACATCACAGATCGTTTCTTGCCGGACAAGGCCATCGACCTGATTGACGAAGCCGCGAGCCGGATCAAGATGGAGATCGACTCGAAACCCGAGGTGATGGACAAGCTGGATCGTCGCATCATTCAATTGAAGATCGAGCGCGAAGCGGTGAAAAAAGAAAAGGACGAAGCGTCGAAAAAACGCCTCGGCCTGATCGATGAAGAAATTCTGAAGCTTGAGCGTGAATACGCGGACTTTGACGAAGTCTTGCGTGGTGAAAAAGCCGCAGTCCAAGGCTCGCAAGGCGTCAAAGAGCAGATCGAAAAGTTGAAACTCGAAATGGACGAAGCCCGCCGTCGCGGTGACTTCGCACGCATGTCGGAGATTCAGTACGGCAAGTTGCCGGAGCTGGAAGCGAAGCTTAAAGCGTCGGAAACGACAAAGGTAGACGCAGACAACGCTGGCAAACCTGTCAAGGCAAAGCTCCTGCGCACGCAAGTCGGCGCAGAGGAAATCGCCGAGGTTGTCTCGCGTGCGACGGGTATCCCCGTCAGCAAAATGATGACTGGCGAGCGTGACAAACTGCTGCACATCGAAGACGCATTGCATAAGCGCGTGATTGGGCAGGACGAAGCGGTTTCGCTCGTCGCAGATGCAATCCGCCGTTCGCGTTCTGGCCTTGCCGATCCTAACAAGCCGTATGGATCTTTCCTGTTCCTCGGGCCTACCGGCGTCGGAAAAACGGAGCTGACAAAGGCGCTCGCGCAGTTCCTGTTCGACAGCGAGACCGCGCTCATCCGCATCGACATGAGCGAATACATGGAGAAGCATTCGGTGGCTCGCCTGATCGGCGCGCCGCCTGGCTATGTAGGCTTTGACGAGGGCGGTCAGCTCACTGAACAGGTGCGTCGCAAACCGTATTGCGTGATCCTGTTCGACGAGGTGGAAAAGGCGCATCCCGATGTCTTCAACGTGCTGTTGCAGGCGCTCGACGATGGCCGCATGACCGACGGTCAAGGGCGCACGGTGGACTTCAAAAATACCGTGATGATCATGACCAGTAATCTCGGTGGCGCAAAGATTCAGGCGATGATCGATTCACCGCCAGAATTGGTGAAGATCGCCGTCATGGCCGAGGTGAAAGATCATTTCCGTCCCGAGTTCATCAACCGTATCGACGAGATCGTGGTGTTCCATGCGCTCGGTCGAGACAACATCAAAGGCATTGCTCGAATTCAGCTGCAACGCCTCGAAGAACGTCTCGCCAAACTCGATCTCAAGATCGAAGTCTCCGAGTCCGCGCTCGATTTGCTTTGTGAGGCGGGATTCGACCCGGTCTATGGTGCACGTCCGCTCAAACGCGCGATCCAGCAGTCGGTGGAGAACCCGTTGTCGAAGGAACTGCTGGCTGGCAAGTTTGTGCCAGGCTCGACTATTGAGGTTGAAGCCCGTGGTGGAGAGATTGTGTTTGGGGTGTAGGCAGCACCGGACGTGCTGTGTAGCCCTTTTTGGGCTACACCCCACATAGCCTGACGTGTTCATGGACGACGTCCATGTCAGCTTTGCGGTTGAGGTGCAAATCAACGCGGCGCCTCTGTGCCATCGCAGAGCCAGCCAATCGCGGATCCACGAATCCGGTACACATGTTCAATGTGAGCCTGTTCTCAGTTAAATTTGCAATACGCAAACAATAATTTCGAGGGGCTACATGAAACTGACCAATTTGCTGGTGGCGACAATTTTCTTTCCGGCGATTGCATCGGCGGCGGAGACGATCAAGTACGACGTCGCCCATATCAAACAGGGCGGCGCGGACACGGTGTTCGTGGTGATGACGCCAAATTTCTTCAACTCTGACGCGAAGTTGCGGCCCAACTGGTACAAGTCCGTGCAGAATTGTGTGCGATCCAACAGGCTCGCGGGCGACGTCATGTTGGTGGCCAATTTCAATGGCCGCTTCAACTATTACGGACCAAACAGCCGTGCGACGTCCATGCAGTCGGTCAATATGAAATGGGTTCGCGATCGCGTCAATAAGCAGATGTCTTGCACATATTGACCGGTCGTGTGAATTGCCACGTTGTGGCGAGCGACACACTGCTCTGGCCCCCACAGTAGCCTGGATCGGGCTAACAGCTTTCAAGGTTTTCTGCGTACGGCCCTTATTGCATGTGGGCTGACACAATTTATCAGCGAGAAATCGCTTAAGTCGACTTTATAGATTTACGCCATGTAGCCCAAGTGCAGCGGTCATTTTGACGAAAAGTTGATTGCCGTGTGTCATAACTTTATCGAATCTCTGGCTCATGAATTTTCGGTTTGATTTTCGGTTGCCCGTCGCAGTTATCAGTGCGTGGGCTGCGTTCTGGTCGCTCTGTCCCGACGCGGTCGCGCAAACGTCGGCAAATGTGTTTGTCCCCGGCGAATACGTGAGTGACGGCGGCGCGGGGCGCTTGTCGCTCAAGCCTGGCAAAAACGGCGCGCTGATGTTTGCCATCGAGTCCGTTGGCGGCAACGGTCACTCCTGCTCACTCGACGGCGAGGTGCGCAACGGCAAGGCGCGCCTCGCGGGCGCGGACGAAAAAACCCCTTGCATTGTGACCTTTACGAACACGCCATCGGGTATTGATGTGAAGGGCAACAGCTTTGAAGCGTGTGGCTCGCAGTATTGCGGGATGCGTGCGACGTTTGAAGACGTTTATTTTTTGCCACCTCCGGTCTGTGCGAGTGCCGCTGTTGCCTCAACGCGCAAGGCGTTCAAGCAGCTCTACGACGCCAGGCGATTTGCCGAGGCGCGCGAAAAGCTTGCGCCGGTACTCAACGATTGCGCAAGAACGCTCGACTGGCTGACCGGTGCCCGTGTGCGCAACGATCTGGCGGTGACGTTGCACAAGCTCGGCGACATGGCGGCCTGCCGGGCGGTGCTCGCGCCTTTGGCTGATGATGCAAAGATGACCGACAAAGCGGTACGCGAAAACTATCCGCCTAGTGACGCCGAGTCGTACCTGCCCGTCGTGCGCGCAGCGCGTACCAATCTCAATCTATGCAAGTAGTAGCAGGTTCCTTGTTGCCGCTCCGCTGGCAGTCTGTCCGCTGACACCGAGCACAGGCGCGGAACACTACAACACCGCGCTTGGCAAGAGCAACCAGTCTGGAAACCGGACTTCTTCGGAGTCGCCTCTTTTCATGCCCATCTCTCGATCCATTCGGCCCCCAGCTCGATCGTCGGCAGCGCGGAGCAGCGCAGAGTGGCGATCACTTTGAATATTTTCTGCTTGTTGGGTACCAGACTCAAACGGAAGGCCTGTTCGTCGAGTCAGCGTCGACGCGCAAAGTACTTGCGGTTGCTAGCCGCGAATGGCGCCGCTTCTGCAAATACCGGAACAACCAGCTGCGCGGGACTTCGACGCCGGTGCGCACAAACTGAACGGTGCTGACGTCAGTCAGGTAGCGCTGCTGCAAGCGTTGCGCTCGCTCGCTACCTACGAAGAGCACATGGTCACCGGGTTGCAGAATCGTCGCCGATTCCGGCAGCACGCCGATAACGCCGTGGCGGATGAGCGCAAGCGGGATGCACGCAAGCGGATCATTTCCGGTGCCAGGGTCAGTTTGCAGATAACTGATTCGAAACGACGTCCCACCATGCTGGAACAGCGCTGCGAACATGCCCGGCTGCATGACGTCACAGTGGAATGTCCACGCCCAGGGTGACTGCGTGCCGAGCGAATACTGAATCGTTTCCAGCATATTGGTACCGCTGCTGGCGCCTTCCTCCGCCACATGCTTGAGCAGCGTGCGCAGCAGCGGAACAGTGATTAACTGCAAACATTCATGAACCATGATGTCTGCCTGGACAAAGGCGAGATTTGCTCGTGCCGCTTCTATGAGTACGCGATCCGAAACGTGATTCTGGCGAATGATGACGAAAATTTTCGGATTGGCGCGTCGGGCCAAAGTGGTGATTGCGAGGTTGGTCGCGTCATTATCAGTGCCGGCAACGACTACCGCAGCAGTCTCAATTCCGAGGTCACGCAGCGAGCCTTCGGTGTCATCGCCGACCAGCAGTTTGAGCGGCGAATCGACGACTTTTTGATGATCCACCGCGCGCCATTCGATGCCACGCGCATCAAGCACATCGCCGATCGCCCGGCCAAATCGCCCGTAGCCAACGATGACCCAGGGACCCGATGGCAGGCCGAGCGGTGGCGGGCATTCCGATCCTGGTGAGGCGGTTAGCCATTCCTCAAGTCGCAACACGTCGGGAGCATCGAGATCAAGCGCGATATTGGTTGCAAACGTCTGAAAAGGATTGATGACATGGACCCCGCCGAATGCCGAAAGATTTGCCAGGGCAATCTCGCTCTTTGCCCGGGCGATCACCAGCAGATCGGGCTTCAGCGTGTGCGCACTCACGGCGATTGTCTGATTCGCCTCGTCGCTTCCGGTGAGTGCCAGCAAGCCGCAACATTGCGCCTGATCGATTCCAGCGTCGTGCAGTACGTCGGGAAATCGAGCGTCCTCGCACAGCACATGGGCGGGCATGGACAGATCCTCGATTTCGAGTCGACCCGCACGATCAGGGCGCAGCTCAATGACGACGATACGGTAGCCCAGCGCGTCAAGTGCTTTGGCGAGTAGCTTGGCGCTTTGCCCGTAGCCGCAGATGATGAAGAACTTTTGACTGATACCGCGCAGGCGCCATGCAAACATGCTGCGCGAAACCGCCGCACGGAACGTCACGTCAGACGTGAGCCGGAAGATTGAGCCCAGCGTGTAAGTCCAGCCGATGACCGTCATGTAGATGACAAAAATCATCCAGAGCCGCTGCGCCTCGCTGAATGGATGGGGAATCTCGCCAAAACCGATTGTTGTTGCGGTGTAGCTTACGATGTAGAAGGCGTGAAAAATGCTCAGTTTTGACGGCGTTCCGTCTGGAAGCGTACCGGGCATCAGGGCGAGACCAAACACGGCCACGGCGTGTGCCAGGATCAGGATGATCAGCGGCACGCGCATGCGCCGCAAAATCAGGAAGAGGACGTCGTTCACAGCGGTGATTTGACGACGTAGTGACGTGGGCTATCGTCCTTGCCGTAACGTTTCACCGAGCAGTAACGTGACAGAGATCAGATTTGCGAGAAGCGCACCGCCCGACAGGGAAACCACAGTCGAAATGCTCACGGCGTTCATCGCCTGTCCCTGTACATAAACATGCACAACCCAAACGGCCGCGGCTGCCACAAGCTGCAGCGATGCAACCAGTGACGTCGCAAGGTGAGTCGCACCCAGATGCGTGCGATCACCAAATTTGAGTACCGTCGCGATAAGATTAACCACCACCGCAGCGCCGAGTTCCATCGGATGGTGAAGATCTACTCTTTCGATGTCGCCGATAAAGAAGCCGAAGTTGAGCGTACAGGCGAAGATGATGAAAAAACCGAAGATGACTTTTTCGAGATTCATTAGACTTTACCTGACTGAAAATGCAAATTTAGCGACAAGCATAGCTGCGACAGGCCAACTTTTTCATAGGAGTTCTACGAGTCGTTTTGCAGGAACTTTACGACCGCAGTGCGCATATCGGAAGTTTCCTGATGGTCGCAATCAAATACCTGCTGCTGCCACCCTTCCGGCTTTCCGAGAAATGTGTAAGCGCCCAAAAGCGCGCTGCTCACTGATTGCACACCAGCGGGCGGGGTAAGCGGGTCGTCGCGACCAACAAGCGACAAGTGCGGTCTTGGCGCTATGAGACTACTGATTTCCGCGGCGGTGAACGAACACCGCAGTCCCGGAACGAAAAAGTATTCGCCGTGCTGGTCGAACCCGCCGCTGTCGACGAGTGCGTCGTATTCCGCGAGGCAGCAGAGATCAATACATGCCGCAATGGATGGATCAAGCGCCGCCGCCCATATCGCCATCGTGCTGCCCATCGATAGCCCCAGCGTTGTTACCGGCAGGTCGCCGAGGCCCGGCTGCGTTCGCGCCCACGCGAGCGACGCCAGCGCATCGTGAACACGGTAGCCCCAGAGTGTCTTGCCTTCCCACAGCAGGCGCTTCGCCATTGCACGCTCAGACCTCGCGCCGCCAAAATTACGCTCACCAAAACACCAGTGATCGATCGCGATGGCGGCGAGACCGAGCGCCGCGAGCGTCTCGCAGTAGGGCGGGCTTTGAATCGCCGGGCGACCGACCAGCAGCTCGTCCTTCCCGCGCTCAAAGCGATTGCCGTGCGCGTGGCAATAAATCACGAGACCGCGCACAGGCGCGTTCATCGGGCGCGTAAGAATCGCTGGCACGGGCTCTTCGCTATTGAGTTTCAACTGCCACGTTTCCACGCGCGCATGCTCAGTCGCCTGCGTCGAAACCAATTCGCCGCTCACAGCTTCAGCGAGGGCCGGACGTGGACCGAGCAATCTCCACAGGTCAGCTCGGCGCTGCGCAGTCGCCGCATCGTCGCCGAGCCACGACCATTGCGTCATCGCGTCACTGCCTCAGCGGCACACCCGTCGATGTGAGATGCAGCGTGCGCATTTCGTTTCGCGGCAAAATCACCCGAATGCTGTGGTACGGCAGCGCCCACGCACCGTGTTGCGACGCTTCAATACGGAGTGAATCACTGTCGGAAGTTGCGCTGAACGCGTGAACTACGCAATGGTCATCGGCACCGGTGGTCTGCAACCCGTTGTCTTCAAACAATTCGGTGCTGGTCACCGTCTTCGCGGAAGTGGGCTCCGGGTAGTAGCGCAGCGCCCGTGAAGGCTCTTCAGTTTTTTGCAGATCGCTCGCCGTGTCAGTCGTGGGCAGCAGCGCACCGGCACGCACGAACAATGGCAAACGATCAAGCGGCGCCTCAACATCGACGGTCTGTCCACCTTGTAGATACTTGCCTGTCCAGTAGTCGAACCAACCATTTCCATGGGCTCCACGCGGCAGATACAGGCTGCGTGTGCGCGCAGCGGAGTCAAACACCGGCGCTACAAGCAGGTCGCCGCCGACCATCATTTCGTCGTTGTCCTGCCAGGTCGTAGCGTCATCACCGAAATGGAAGAACGTGGGTCGCAACACGGGCGTGTGCGCTGTCGATGCCTGCCACATCAGCGTGTAGAGATAAGGCATCAAGTTCAACCGCAGGCCAATGGCTGCGCGAATCGGCGCGGTGGCGTCCGCATGCAACCACGGCGAATTAACGCTGCCATCGGCCTTCCATGAGTTCATGATCATGCGCGGCACCAGCGCACACGCCTGTGTCCAGCGGATCAGCATTTCGGCATCCGGTACCGCGCCAGCGAATCCGCCAATGTCGTGGCCAACGTTGAACATGCCTGACAGGCTCATCGTAAGCGCCATCCGCTGGTTCCAGCGCATCGTGTGCCAGCTGGTCGTGTTGTCGCCGCTCCACGTTTGCGCGTAACGCTGGATGCCAGGCGGGCCGGCGCGACTGACGGTGTAGACGCGCTCGTCCGGGCGCGCCTGTGCTTGCGCGTCACTGGTCGCCTGCGTCATCAAGAGCGCTTGCAATGCACGTGAACGATGGATCGGAATCGGCGTTCCATGGCCATCGGACTGCCCCGTTTCGCTCCAGATTTCGTACTCGTTGTTGTCGTTCCAGCCGGTGTCGATGCCGAAGTCGAGCACCTGCTTTTTGAAATTCTCCTTCCACCAGCTGCGGTCTGCGTTACGTGTAAAGTCAAGGTGAGCGCCCCAGCCGTCCCAGAACTGATCGAGGCAGGGTTTGCCAGTTTCGGCGTCACGAACGAAGCCGCCGCTGGCTTCGATTGCAGCATACGCGGGGTGATCGTTCAGCAGGCAGGGCTTCAAATTTGCCATCGTGCGTACATCGGCAGCCTTGAACGATTGCAAC
>JAYWHV010000159.1:0-3775 GCA_043777615.1 Burkholderiales bacterium
TGCGAACAATCGACTTTTTCTTGTCGCCCGATTCCGCTGAAGTTTTGGATCCGTCAAACCATTACCGCGAACGGGTCGTGCGTTTGGCGGGCATCGGTACGGTAATCGCTGAGCCGCCCGCGCCCAGTCGCTTTGATCGCAAGTCATTTGGCTTCAATGCCGATGAACACATCTACATTGTGAATCAGCAACTTCAGAAGTGGACACCTGATTTTCTGCAAGCCGTGATCGATCTTCTTACGGAAGATCAAATGGGTCGGCTGGTCTATTTTGCGTTCGGCTCAAATGTCAGTGTTCGTGCATTTCAAAAGCAGTTGCGTGATCGCTTCGTCGCTGCACAAATGGACGCCGGAAAACGGGCATTGTGTGTCACGGGTTTTGGTCGGGATGACTACCTTGCTCTAAATCGCGTGTCCAGTGTGTCGCTCGATACGTTTGGCCACGGAGGAGGCAGTTCAACGGCCGATGCGATATCGGTGGGTTTGCCCGTTGTGACACGACAAGGGCAATTCTTGCGATCCAGACAGAGCGCGGGAATGCTCCGCTCAGCGGGTGCCCCTCACTCGATCTGTTCCAATACAGCGGAATTCGTACGCCGTGCCCGCGAGATTGCGCAAACCGGGCATCCCACCGTCCCGGATCTCGATTCCCGCAGCGCAATTCGTTCACCGAATAGCGGACTCCCGGCGTACGCATCGGTGGCGTCGTTCCTGTTGTCGCTCTAGCGTAGAGCTCAGCGCACCCCAGCACCTGCGTTTAGCGTCGCGAGTACTCTTTTACTGCTTAACGTCCGCAGGCTCAGAGATGCGAATCCCGAGATTCTTGTAAATCTCGCGGCGCTTGTCCTCAAGTTTCGGATCGGCTTTGATAAGAAACTCTTCAAATTCTTTCTCGTTAATGACGGTTTCCGTTGCCGCGAGTCGATCAAGCGCCGCGACGCGCGCTTGCTTGACGGCGTCTTCCATCATTTGCTCAAAAATCTTGCCCTTGACTTCGTCGAAGGGTTGCTTCTTCTTAGGATACTTTTTGTCAAGGCGAACAATATAGAAACCGCTACGGCCGGGTGTTGGCGACGACACCTCACCTTCCTTGAGTCGCTTGAAAATGAGCAGACTCATCAGCGTATCCGTCCGAAGAGACGAGATACCAAGAACTTTACCGCCGGTTTCCCTAACGGCCTTTTCGTCGGTGAAGCGAAGCATCACATCCTCGAATCGTGTTCCGGCGGCCAGTTCCTTTTGCGCCTCCGAAATTCGTGCGACGCCGTCGGCGTAACCCCGCGTACCGAAATCAAACGCAATCTGTGTGATGTCGGCGGTTTCCTCTGTCAAAAACTTGTTCGGGTCTGTTGCCCAAATTTCCTTCGCTCGCGCAAGCGTCAGCGGATCTTCCGGGTTGAAGTTAGCTCGTATGCGACGCTCCAGTACGTTTAACTCAGCAAGCAACGGAGCCCGCTCAACCTGAATCGCGTAGTAACGCTGTTCCAGCGTGTCCAGTTTTGTGTGGAGATCGGGACGCGCCCTGTAGGCTCTCGGCGCGAGCACTTCAGTGATTGTGCTCTGTAGTTCCTTCTCGTTGGACCGCAAGGCCTCGACTTTCCTGGGCGAGTTCATGTACTGATAGGCATAAAAGTCATCAGTAGTAACGGTGAGACTGCCACGCGTGGCGAGCGTTGCAGCGCCGCTCGAAAGCGGTATCGCAGCAAGCACGACACCAAGAAATCCGAATAATTTCAACATTTTTTCTGAGTGCATAAATGAAAACGCCCGCCGAAGCGGGCGATTAGGTTAGCGCCTGGCGCGCCGAAGCTTTAGTTGGCCCAGTCAATCACAGCGTGACAGGACGATTGAGCAGGACATTGACCAACCACGTTCTGAATATTCAGATACCAGGTGCCATTCGAGTTAAGTTTGACATCTGCCCCTCTCGTGTCGGCTGCACCAATTGCAATGGAGGCAGAACCTGCGTTAACAGCTGTTTTTATTCCACGGAAGTTCGGCGACAGCCATTGGGCACCTTCTGTGAAATCACACTTCGACTTCGACATCGTCACGTAGCGACCGCCGCGCTCGGAACCTGCGTCAGAGAAATTGAGCGTCGCAAGGTATCGACCAATAGTGGCGGCGCTGTTGTCAACGTTGACCTGGATAACGAAAGTCGCACCAGCTGGGAACGAACTTGTGATGTCCGCCGTCCAGACTCGCTGGAATACCGCGCTGCCAGCAATGGTTGCACGAACCGGAGTGGTGGGGCAATAGTCCGTGGGGCCAACCACCACTGGAGTGGTGGTGACAGTCGCACTTGCCGAAGCGTTGTTACCACTCGGCGCGCTGTTGGTAATTTGCACCGAGTATGTAGCTGTTTCTGCAGCGGCGGTATCAGTTGCTGTGAGGCTGTAGCTCGCAGCCCTTGCTCCGCTAATAGCATTGCCGTTACGCGACCATTGATAGGCGACGTTGGTACCTGCGCCTGTACCTGTTGCACAGGTAGCGTTAAGAGTCGCTGCACCGCCAACGCTAATCGTGCTTGAGGCTGGTGTCACGGAGCATCCCGTAAGTGACGGTATCGTGACGCTCGGTTGTACGCTCACGCTAGTGGAATATGTCGAGCAGGAGGCAGGACTCGCGGCGAAACAAACTTGAACAGAATAGGATTGGGGCGCGGCCGAAGCTCCGAGCGTAAGCGCGTCCGTCGTTGAACTACCGGTGGCCGCTTGAACAGGGCTCGCCCAAGTGTATGTATAGCTAGAACTTGTCGGGCAGCCATTAACCGAAAGAAGAATTGCTGTGGCCACACCGGCTGGAATTACCGAAGGCGAAGCGGTCAGTGACGTGCACGCGGGAGTATTCGGCGTACTTCCGTTTATTGCCATACCGGTCAGATTTGTTCCGGAAGGGAGCGCCACAGTCGTGGTGGTTGTACACACCAAACTGGTACCGTTTTGGGTACAGGTCGTGGCTGAAGTGCCGCTGGTGGACGCGCTCTGCGCCCAAGTCGATTGGCCAACAAGTAAAGCGCCAAAAACACAAGCCGCTCGGAATATTGTCGTCATTGAGCCATCCTTCAAATTAATCATTAAACCCCCAGTGCACATCTATTCTATGACAGAAGTTCCGTCGATTGGTTTCCCTCCGTCAGACGGTTATTTTCTAGCAACAAAAAAGGAGCCCTAAGGCTCCTTTTTTTGTCGAGATGCCGTTTGGCACCAGGTTAGAAGTTAGCTGGGCTAGTAATCTTGCGCGAAGCTTTAAGACTGTAGCTGTTGCTGTAGTTCTGTTGTGGGTTACCAGTCTTGAACGAAGCGCCAGAAATCGCGAAACCAACGACTGGCAAGCCAGCGTAAGTCTGCGGGATCACGCCGCTAGTCGTCGCAAGAGCGCCCGATGTTACGATCGTTTCGCCAGCGCCAACGAGAATTGCATTCGGGTTGATGAATTTCAATTCCAACCAGCCGCCCTCTTTGCCAGCGGTCAGAACTTCTGCGCCCTGATTCTGGATTGGGGAGACACCCACGTCATTCAACGAACCAAGCGTCAAGCTCGCGCCAGTGGCAGTTACACCACCAAACGAGATAACGTTAGCTTCGTAGCAAAGGGCGTTGCCCTTGGCACCTGGCGGACGTGGCGAGAAGTCGTCGCTGATACTGCCAACGAATTCTTCACGGTCGGTCGAATTCAGGCTAACGTCGTCACATGAAATACCTTCGGTGGTGCTCCATGGACGCTGGAACGGAGGCGTAGCAGCAACCGAGTTCACGTATTCACGTTTCGTCGGC
>JAYWHV010000160.1:0-13594 GCA_043777615.1 Burkholderiales bacterium
GAGACGGCCAAATCGTACCGCGCCCCGCACGCTTCACCTTGGTCTTTCACAACAGGGCGGGCAAATGGCTGGTCGTTGCGCACCATTCCTCAGCAATGCCCTAAGCAAAGTACCCGCCGACTCTCACATCGAGCGTGGTCTCTGAAGTCACAGCAAGGTAGGGCGGATACGCGAAGCCTCATCCACCGTTGTTGGCGAGCTCGACAACGGTGAATTTTCCTTCACGCCGACGGTGCATGACGCTTCGCATATGCACCGTACCGCGGTTGCGCCATGAGCGATTAAAGGGGTCGGGTTCAATTTTCTGTTTTCAGCCGCCCGATATCGCTATTTGTCTCTGCTGCCGAATAAATTTTCGTAGCCAATAAGCTACAACTCACGCATGCGCATCGAATAAACCGAGGTGTACCGTAAATGGATCAACGCTCTGCGTGATCGTGCGGGCAGTGCGCGGATTCAGGTACGCGTGGATCGACTGGTTCACGGCAATCGGGGCGAGCACCGCAATCTCACCGAGGGCGTGTCGGAGCTGAAGATCAAATTCGGCCCCGGCTTTCGCGTGTACTACACAAAGCACGGAGAGCGCCTGCTGCTGTTGCTGGTGGGCGGTGACAAATCCTGGCAGGACGACGATATTGCCTTGGCGCTGCAACTTGCGCGAAATTTTCAGGAGTAGGACCATGCCGAAATCAACCGTTACCGCAAAAGGCACCGTCAAGAAAGCGGCTACAACCAAGACCATGCCGTACGATGTTGCAGCGCAACTTCGCACGCCCGAAGAAATGGCCGCGTACCTCGACGCGTGGCTGGAGAAAGCGCCCGATGACGCCGCTGGCATCGCGCGCGCTCGGCTACATTGCCCGAGCGAAAGGCATGACGCAAGTCGCGAAGGAAGCCGGCCTCAGCCGCGAAAGTCTCTATCGCGCGCTAAGCGCCGATGGCAATCCGAGCTTTGCAACGGTGCTCAAGGTTGCCCGCGCATTGGGTATGAAGCTGCACGCTGAGGTCGCCTAATTTGTAGGCATGATCCCAATCGCGCTAAAACATTAAAGAGATCAGGTACGTCTCTTCGAACGAGATAGCGTAGCTAGCTAGGCATCCACGTCTTACATATCGACAAAGCGCAGCACACTAGCTCGTCAACACCAAAGGCCAAGCTGATGCAAAAGACGAAAAAAAGTAAAGCATCCAATCCGCCAAGACCGCTCGCGGAGCGCGTTCAGCTCGCGCTGCTTATCTCGGTGTTCGTTATTGCCTTTGGCGCAGTTGCGGTCATTTTTGGAGCGTTGCCTGTCACTGACGCTATTGCGACGGCGTGGCGTGCCAGTTCCCTGATCGAAGTTACAGCAACCATCAAGGAGGTACAGCTAGACACACGGCTCCCTAAAGGTCGCAACGAGGGGACCTCGCTGCTTGGATCGCCCAAAACGAGGTCACTCAGTGCCCGGTACAGCTATGTCTGGCAAGGCGTGACGCACGAAAGCTCCCGCATTAGCCTGCAGCATTGGCCAGGTTGGTACGACCACGCGTTGTGGCATCAGGAATGGTTTGATCGACTCGAGCAGGCGCGAGTGTCGCAAAAGCCCGTGTCGGCGTGGGTGAATGCTGAAGGCTCACCTGAGGCGGTGCTCGACAAATCGGTGCGATGGGCGCGGCTGTGGTTGGCTGTTCCATTGCTGGTACTTTTTGGCGCCGTATCCTTGTTCTTCGCCGTTCAGATATTCCGCTTGTTGTTTAAGAGCGGGGCGAATCAGGCAACGTAGCGCTGGACGGAACGGTTGCTGTTGTGCCTTATGTCGCCGACGCCAGTTTCAGCTTCCCTACGCGCAGCGCCCACCCGCGGTTAACCGGACTCTGCGGCTTCCATGACAGCCTTTCGGCAACAAAAGCATCGGCAAGCGGGCGGTCACCCAGGCGGATCGCTGCTTCGGCCAGCGTCCACGAAAACATGTCGCGCTGCGCGTGGCTGCCGCCAAAGCGATTGGCCTTGCCACGCAGCGGCAATAGAAGCTCAATGGCTTGTGCGTGGTCGCCGCGCCCGAATGCTGCGAGACCTTGGCACGCAGGCACGCCGATCTCGCGACTCATCATGGCGGCCGTCCCGCTGCCCGAGGCCGCACGCATCGCGGACCCAATCTGACGCTGCTGCGCTGACGTGTTGCCGGTGCCGACGAATGCCATCATGGCGTTGACATCGTTGAAGGCGTAATAGCCGTCGTCCGCGCGCGTCTGCCACTTGCGTTCCAGATCGTTCCAGCGGTCGCCAACGTCGTGGCCCAGCAGCGACAGCCGCCATATCAGGGAAGATCCGTCGACGAGTTCAAGCGCCTGCCCAAAACCCCCGGCAGAAATCTTCTCGTCAAACAACCGCAGCGCGGCAGGTGCGTCATCCGCATCAATGTGGAACAGCGCCATATGCCACCATAGGTGGTAGGCGAACAAGCTGTTCGGCGCCCATCCGTCGACCCCGTCGGCAAGGAAGGCCGCGCCTTCCTGCGCGCGGCCCTGCATCTCCATCACATGCGCGACAGCGTGGACTGCCCAACCGTCCTGCATGTTGATGGCAATAGCCGCTCGAGCGCGGGCTTCTGCCTGCGCATAGTCGCCGGCTTCTTCGAGCCCAAAGGCATACATCCCTTCGACAAAACCATAACCCGGCACGTCGCGTGTCCAGTGCGGCAGCACACGAGCCACACGATCACGCAACTGGTGCGAATAACCTAGAAAAAAGTCGCCAACATGCGCGAGTTGAAGCGCCAACAAATCGCGTGGATAGTTGATGGACGCGCGGCCCCACAGCTCAACCGCTCGTTCCCAATCGCCGTTGAGCCACGCGCGTGCCGCGGAAATGTGCATCCGCTCGCGGTCGTTGGCCTTAGGCAACAGTGCTTCGGCCGCCTCCACGCTCTTGACCAATTCCAGCTCGAACGCCTTGTCGGTCGCCGTCGCGAGCATGCCGGCGCGAAGCGCATGCGCCATCGCAAAGTCCGGGTGCTCGGCGATGATCTGGTCAACCGCAGCCAGCGGGTCGGCCTGGTAGGCATGCAGAAGATCGCATGCGTGATCGAGCGCATCGATGGCCTGTTGTGATCCATAGGAAACGGGGTTGCCACGCTGGTCAGTCTTCATCATCGCCTGCTTTCATGCTGTGGATGTGGGGAGTATTTCAGCCGCTTGAACGAAATTATCACACCTACCCCACCCGCTCCCGCAACACCTCAGCTGTCCGCGCATCCGCCGCGAACATGTGCTCCACGCGCAGCGAGGCGAGCGTGATGTCCTGCGGTTTGCCGAAAGAGGTGAACATGCTGAAGAACGCGAGTTCACCATACGGTGTTGCGAAGCGCGTGGTGAGAACGGGCGTGGCGATGGGTGACGCAGACGCGTGGCCATGCGCTGGGTTGCTGCCCAGCCGTTCGCATAACAACGCGGCAAAGGCGTCCGCTTTGGGCGAAATAGCGGACTGAGCGGCTGCATCCTCGCGCAGGTGCGCGAGCAGAGTGGGGCCGACTTCGTCGAGGTTCAACATGTGACGCGTGAAACCTTCGGGATGCGTCAGTAAATCAATCATGTTGACCGGACCATCGACGGGCAAGTCCCCTACCCACGGCAGCAACGTTTCGGCGAGCCAGCGACCGCCGCGATTCATTCGAAGGATGTTCCACGCGGAATCCAACATCATCGCTGGCATGGGGTCATGGGCGTCAAGCAGGCGCACGAGCGCATCGCTCGCCTGCGCCAGCGCGGGGTCGTGCAGCGGTGTGGCGCGATACACGGGTGCAAAGCCCGCCTGCAACATGGCGGCGTTGCGCGCAACGAGTGGCAGGTTGAGTTCATCAAGCCATGCCAGCAACAGCTCGCGACTGGGGCGGGCACGTCCGCTTTCGACAAAGCTCAGGTGACGTTGCGACACGCCGATGCGCATCGAAAGCTCAAGCTGGCTCAAACGCAGCGCCTTTCGCGCCTGCTGCAGCGTATGGGTGAGGGTGTTGGCAGCTGCGTCAGCTTGCGGAGGCATATGAGGATTCAACCATATCGTGTCGAAGATTCAATTACCTCGCACGTAGTTGCAGCGATGACGTGTGGAGCAAATACTGCGGGCTCCACTCAACCAGAGAAATACACATGCAAAAGGTTCTGATCGTCATCACCCTCCTCCTGTTCGGCGCATTGACAGGTGCCGCGCTATGGCGACATGGTTACTGGGGCATCCTGGAGCCGCACTTTCAGAGCTTCGCCGGTGCTCAGGTGCTGGCAGATCTTGTGGTCGCACTTACGCTGGTGATGGCGTGGATGTGGCACGACGCACGCAAGACCGGACGCAATGTGTGGCCGTGGATTATCGCCACGCTTGTCGCTGGGTCGTTTGGGCCGCTGGGATACTTGCTGACGCGACGAACAACCAGGTAGCGCGCTTAACAAGTTGGCCAGAACGTTGACAGGGTACTAACGTTACGCTACGAAGAAGCTCTGTCAAGCGAACGATCGTCTCTCAGCCAACACCAACTTCCGCCACCGCTACGCGATTGCGGCCATCATGCTTGGCGCGGTAGAGCGCCTGATCGGCAAGCGTCATCAGGCGCGACAAGCTTGTTGTCGGGAACTCGGCCGACGCAACGCCGATGCTGACCGTGTGCTGCCGCAAGTGACCAAGCACCATCGAGTCGCGCTCAAACGCTGCCCGAAGCGTCTCGGCGCTAGCTGCGGCGGACGCGTGGTCGGCACGCGGCAAAAGCGCGCAAAACTCCTCGCCCCCCAGGCGAGCGATCACGGAATTCAGTGGCAGGTGGGCCTGCGCGCACCGCGCGAAAAGCTCAATCAGCCGATCACCCTGATCGTGTCCGAACTCGTCGTTCACTAATTTGAAGCGATCAAGGTCCATCATCAACAAGCTGCTGTCGTTCATTGCGTAGGCCGCAGCGGATTCCTGAAACCCCCGACGGTTGAAGAGACCGGTCAGAACGTCGCGAAACGCAAGTGTGCGTAGCGCATGGTCAAGCTCGTCAATCAGCACGAGCACCATGCCGATAAGCAACAGCACTCGCCCGACGATTCCGCCCAGATAAAAGAAGAGCACTAACGTCCGCGAATTCCGAAGTGAAACTGCGTCCTGGGGCAAGGGCATTGGACGCAACGTATCGATGATCACGACGACAAAGACGGCTGTGATCGCGAGCAGGCCCAACACCATGATGGCATGGGGCAACCGGAAGCGCGCGTTCTCCACATTTGCCGCATACCGCCTAAGTGGCGAGCCGGCGAGCATGATCCAGACGTGCCACAAACACACGGCACTGATGGTTAGCGCAACGATCAGCCGTCGGGCCACAGGACTCGGGTCGATATAGACGAAGTAGGCAATTAGCAATATTGCTGCGGCCGCAGCAACGTAAAACGGTGCGGCAGGGAACAGGCGGTGGTAGCGATATTCGAAGGTGCCACGCATGTTCACCATCGACCCCGCGATGATGAGGGCGTGCGACACGACAATGCCGACTACCGACGGGATTCCGTCCTGTGAGGCATAAAGCGCGATCGCGATGGATACCAGGAGGGTGCTCCACAACCAATTCGTGGCACCACGCACGCGACCAGCCTGCCGCAACGTGAGCAGCAGCATGATTGCCATAAAGAAAAACAGCCCAGCCCCCACGTAGGCTAGAAGCCTGATATCTGTAGCCAACGATCAAAACCTCGTTCTCAGTGACGCAACATCAACGTTACGCATCTCCAGCCTGGGGCCCATGCGAGCTTCACACGTTGCAAACAGTCGTAATTGTGAAGCAAATGGGTACTAGCGCGAAATGTTCTCGTCGCTCCGGCACTCCTCAATCGCCGGTGGTTACGAGACTTTTCCGGCTTTACGATTGATACTTGATCTACTGCTCGCAGGACGCGGCGTTCACTTGCAACAGCCCCCGTCCCGCCCGAACAAGGCAGCTTCCAAGTTGGGGCAGGATACGGTTGTTTTCGATCGAAAATATCGGTCTTGACATACAGGGCAGCGGGTCCGTCGGCGCATCCCGGCCGTAACCCATCGCGACTCACAAATACAATAACCTTCGTATCTCATTTGCGTGGGCCGCGTCACAAGCCCCCGCTCAAGAATGCTGGATATGGCTCGCGCAGAACGCCGTCAGTTGATACGCTCTAAAGATGGAAAAAGAAGCTGAAATCTATTGCCCGAAATGCGAATTTCGGCCTCTGGCAGAAGATCGCTGGGAATGCGTACCCTCGTGCGGAACCTCGTGGAATACGTTCTGGACGCGAGGCGTGTGTCCGGGTTGCGGAACGAAATGGCCGATGACGCAGTGCCTGCACTGTCACGAGTGGTCACCTCATGAGCACTGGTACCACTACCCGCCCGACGCACTCATCAGGACGGACGAGTACATCGGCGCGCCAGCGACCAACTGCACACAAAATGCAGAGAAATGGCAGGTTCATGAATGAGGCCGGCGCAACGAGAGGTGCCTCACTGCGCGCAAGCCGCCATGATTGAGTTGCGCGGGAGCGATCAGCAATAACCATGATCGAAAAACTACGCAATCACCTTGTCGCGCGCCTCGGGCAATCAGCTTCCTCGCTGGATTTGGTACTTTCGCATTTCAAGCACGTTCAATTGCCGCGAGCGCACCAGTTGCTCCGGCAGGGCGATGTGTGCAACCGCGTTTACTTTGTCGCGAGCGGCGCGTTACAAGTGTTTGTTTACGACGGGCAATTTAACGAAACAACGCGCGATATCGTGCTTGAGGATTCATGGTGTTCCGAGCTCATGAGCTTCGGCAAAAGGCAGCCTGCGACCGAGAACATTCGGGCTATTGAGGACTGTGCACTGCTGGCGATTGATTTTGAGAGTTTTCAGATGCTAATGGCGACAGTTGAGCCGTTCGGCCTGGTGTACAAACAGATTCTGGAACTCTCTTACGCCAACTCGGTGTATCGCGTGAACTCGCTGGTTTCGATGACAGCCAGTGAGAGGATTCAGTGGCTGGCCGAGCATCGACCGCGCCTCGCCGAACGTGTGTCGAGCAAGCTGATCGCATCATACCTTGGCATATCGCCGGAGACGTACAGTCGCCTCAAGGCGAAGGGCTGAGCGGCGCGGCGTCGGCATACGCCGCTGGATTTAGCGCCTTGTCAGCGATGACAAATATCAATGACAGCGACGGCGAGCACTTTCAAAATTTGCCTTCCTTAATTACACGGAAGCTACGATGAAAGACTATCTGATGCTGTTTCGCAACGTCAGCGGCAACGGCGACTACATCACCACAACTGACGACATGGCCGAAGATATGCCTGCGTGGCAAGCGTGGATCGGCAACATTGCTGCTCAGGGCAAACTGATCTCGACGCAACCCATGGAATGGACGGGATCAGTCGTGGCGCGCGAGGGTTCCAGCGTGGGGCCTCTGCTCAGCACTGAACGACATCTGGTCGCGGGCTATCTGCTATGCAAGTCCGACAATGAAGCCGAAGTACGGGGTTGGGCACGCTCCTGCCCGATCATGAAGTACCCGCAAGCCAGCGTCGAAGTGCGTGGCTTGATTCCGTTTGCGGCCAACTGAACGCGGGAGGATGACCATGGATCAATCTCCCGTTCGAACTGTTCCCGCCTGGTTTTGGGTTGCCGCCGCGCTTGGACTAGCCTGGAACGTCTTCGGCATCGTCCGGTTTATGGCAACGGTAGGGGCAACTCAGGAAGCCCTCGTTGTCGACGGCATGACCGTTGTGCAAGCCGCGTTTTATGTGACGCTACCGCTGTGGCTGCACGTTCTATTTGCGATCGGGGTCTTCGGTGGTGCATTGGGCTGCGTCCTGCTTCTCTTGCGTATGCGCTGGAGCGTAGCGGTCTTTGTTGTTTCGCTCGTTGCCTATATCGGCCTCTTCCTCGGTGACGCGGTGCTGGGTGTATTCGCCGCACTAGGCATGCCCCACGTGATCGTGTTGACTGTCGTGGTCGCGATTTCAGCCACCCTGTTCTGGGTCGCCCGACGATTTGACCGGGCACGCCTGCTGCGATAGGCACTTAGCCCGGCAAGGATTCGGCGAAAAGCGATGTCCGCCTGGCGGTCGGATTGAGTCATCTGCGACCTGCCCACCGGGCGGCACAACGTCGTTAACGTGTGGTTGTCGATGCCGTTGCGACCGCCGTGAACGCGCCCTCAGTTTGGGCGTTCATGAGCCGATTGCGACCGAAGTGGTGCGAACCGAGTTGGAACATGCCCGCCCTGGTACCCGCATCAATGCATGTCGAGAGGAAACTCCGGCACGCTCCTTGCGAATGGCTGCTCATCTATCAATGAAGCGGAGCATTTTCATGAAGCAGGGTCGTCGTTCGTTTGTATCGAAGAGCGTTACAGCAGTTGCTGGCCTGGGTTCGCTGGCGCTTCCAGCGGTAGCCAGCGCGCAGCAAACGTTTAACTGGAAGATGACCTCGGCGTATGGAAAGGGCTCGCCGTTTTATATGGACGGCCCCGGCTCAGCTACCGACCTCGCCAAGCGCATTGACGTCATGTCTGGCGGACGCCTCAAGATTCAGGTGTTTGGCGCAGGGGAACTCATCCCGGCGTTTGAGGGCTTTGACGCGGTGCGCAGTGGCGCGGTTGAAATGAATCACGCCAACGCGTATTTCTGGACGGGAAAAACCGCCGCGGCGCAGTACTTTACTGCCGTACCTTTTGGCTTGAATTTTCAGGGCATGAACGGCTGGCTCTATGACGGCGGCGGGATCGACTTGTGGAATGAGGTCTACGCGCCGTTCGGCATGGTGGCGATGCCCTGCGCCAACACGGGCGTGCAGATGACCGGCTGGTTCAAAAAAGAAATCAATTCGGTGGCCGACCTCAAGGGCTTGAAGATGCGAATTCCGGGCCTTGCAGGCAAGGTGTACGCCAATCTTGGAGTCGACGTGAAGGTGCTGCCAGCGGGAGAGATTTTTCCTGCGCTGGAGCGCGGCGTGATCGACGCAGCCGAGTTCGTCGGACCATTTCTGGATCGCCGTCTGGGCCTGCAAAAAGCAGCGAAAAACTACTACACGACGGGTTGGCATGAACCCGCCACGGTGTCGGAACTGCTCATCAACAAGGCCGCGTGGGCGAAGCTGCCGAAAGACCTTCAAGCCGTGGTCGAAAACGCCGCCGCTGCGTGCAACGTCATCAGCGAAGGCTGGTGTCAGAAGCACAACTCCGAGGCGATGGAAGACCTAGTCAAAAACCAGGGCGTCATTGCACGGCCGTTGCCCGAGAGTGTCATCAAGGCCTTGCGCGTAGAGACCAATAAGGTGCTGGCTGAGGCCACCGCGAAAGATCCGCTGACCAAAAAGGTGCACGACTCTTACATGGCGTTTAAGGCGAAGTTTGATCGGTGGAGCGAATACAGCGAAGAGGCGTATCACGTTAAAGTTCGAGGCTGAGCAGGTGTCTGCCTCAGCGGCAGCGGTCGAGCGCGTTGAGGCGCTGATCGACGGTATCGGTCGCGCCACGCTCTACCTGACACTCACCATGATCGCGCTGGTCGCCACCAACGTGCTGTTGCGCTACACGTTGAGCGTGGGCTCGGTGTGGGCGCAGGAGCTGGAATGGCACCTGTTGGCAACAATCATCCTTTTTGGAATGAGTTACTCGCTGCAACGCGGGGACAACGTTCGCGTCGATGTGTTCTACGCCAATTTCACGCCACGCGCCAAGTTCGTCGTGAACGTCGTATCCAACGTGTTTCTGCTGCTGATTGCGCTGGCCTTTATCAAACTGTCTTTGGCCTATGTTGCCCAGAGTTACAGCATTTCAGAAAGTTCACCCGACCCCGGCGGTATCCCGTTGAGATGGATCGTAAAGTCGCTCATTCCGTTCGGCTTTGCGCTCATTGCGCTGCACGCGGTGGCCGCGACGATGCGCCTTTTCATAGAAGAGCGGCAACGCCTGGGCACGCTCCGTGTTTGAACCGCAGACCTACGCTGTCCTGATGCTGGTGGGATTTTTCGTCCTGCTAATGCTTGGCGTTCCGGTCGCCACCACGCTCGCTGTCGTGGGATTTGTCTTTGGTTGGCTAGGCTTTGGTGATGGGCTTTTCAACCTGTTGCCCGCACGCATCTATGGTGTGGTGGCGGGCTACCAGTGGATGGCGATCCCCCTCTTCGTTTTCATGGGCGTCATGCTGGAGAAGTCTCGTCTGGCGGACGACTTGCTCGACGTGATGGGGCACATCGCTGGTGGCGTGCGCGGCGGCATGGGCGTAGGCATCATTCTGTTTGGCGTGTTGATGGGCGCGACTACGGGCATCGTCGGGGCCACCATCATTACGCTCGGCCTGCTCACTCTTCCGACATTAATCCGGCGCGGTTACGACAAGTCCATTGCCTGTGGGGCCATTTGCGCCTCTGGCACGCTTGGGCAGATCATTCCGCCGAGCCTGATCCTGATCCTGCTGTCGGACATCATGCAGTTGTCGGTCGGTACGCTGTTCGCAGCGGCGGTTGGCCCAGGCCTGCTGCTGTCTGCGGTGTACATCATCTTTTTGCTGCTGCTGGGCTGGTGGAAGCCGCACTTGATGCCGCCGATTCCGAAGGCCGAACGCGACGCGGTCAGTCGGCGCGAGCTCTGGCTCCGCTTTTTCAAAGTCGTAGTGCCGCCGATCCTGTTAGTGGTGTCAGTGTTGGGCAGCATTGTCGGTGGTGTGGCCGCGCCGACTGAAGCGGCGTCCATGGGCGCGGTCGGTGCCGTGCTCATCACCGTCGGCTCCGGCCGCTTTAAGTGGCGGGTACTGAAAGACGTAGCCCTGGAGACGACCAAGATCACCGCCATCATGATGTTCATCCTGATGATGGCGCAGGTGTTTGCGCTGGCATTCCGCGGATTGCACGGCGAAGATTTGATCGTGCGCATGTTCGAGTGGCTACCCGGCGGAGTCAACAGCGACATCTGGTTCATGATGGTGCTGATCTTCGTGTTGGGATTTTTTATCGAGTGGATTGAAATCAGCTACATCGCAGTGCCACTCTTCTTGCCGGTGCTCATAAACCAGGGGGTGGACCCGGTTTGGTTGGCCATGTTGATTACCGTGAACTTGCAGTCGTCTTTCCTCACGCCGCCATTTGGCTGGGCGCTTTTCTACCTGAAGGGCGTCGCACCACCAGACGTGAGTATCCGCGATATTTACAAGGGAGTAGTGCCGTTCATATTCATGCAGGCACTGACGCTTGCACTCGTATTCTTCTACCCACAGATAGCGCTATGGCTGCCCAAGGCAATTGGCTGGTAAAGCGAACACTATCGCAGGAGCCTGGCCGCAACAGTCACGCGGGCTTTGAAGTGCGTTTAGTGCGGCCTTGACGTCGCCGCGCGGCGAGCACATTCGAGCGCCGCGAAGGCGAGACTGCGCCGCTGCGAGACTACGAAGCAGAATCCTCGCTCGCCAACGACTCCACGGCGACGTTGTGCGCGAGGGTATTCCGAATGAATTGCCTTTCGTAGTGCCGGTTGCGGCGACTCTTTTTCGCGATAGCGCGCTGCCCGAGGCGCTTGTCGAATACAAGCTCTCCTAACCGACTCAGGTCGCTCAGTTCCTGAATTTCGTTGGGTGAATTACGGCGCGGCATGGCAAATATTTTAGGCGTAGCCGCGCGAGAGCACGGGCGCAAGCCTAGGGCGGCGAACCGCACGATTTCGCTCACCACGCGGATCGGGCCTTTGAGTTGTCGTGGATTTTTCGCATGTGCGAATGGCACGTCCGCAGGCGCCACCGCGTCTGACGGCCGAGCCGTGCAAAGGCAGGCCAACTGTGTTGGGTTTCGCACAGACCACGATACGCACGACGCATATCTTCGGATTCGAGGCGTTGACTATTACGTCAATCGCTCCGGTTACTTATTAACTCAGGCTGTTTCAGCAATTGAATGGAATTTCAGATGAACTACGAACAACGCGACACTTACGGTATGTACAAAATGGGTGCCAACGGATCGCCGCACCTTGACGGGCATCAAGGCCCGGGCCCGCGTCTGATGGGCGCCGACACGCTAAACGGCAACGACGTCTACAACGAAAAGGACGAGGATCTGGGCGACATCAAGGAATTCATGCTTGACATGGCGAGCGGCCGTGTAAGTTACGCAGTCCTGTCGTTCGGTGGCTTTCTCGGCATGGGCGACAAGCTATTTGCCGTCCCGTGGAATGCTCTGCGACTTGACACGGTGAACAAGCGCTTCGTGCTCAACATCGGCAAGGAGAAGCTCGAAAACGCTCCGGGATTCGACAAAGACAACTGGCCCAATATGTCGGACCAGACCTGGGCACAAGGAATCCACGCGTACTACGGGACAAAGCCGCACGCGTCCGATTTGCCGATGTAGATCCCCGGTACGTCATCGCAGGCGGCTGCGGCCAGCCTGCGTCATGTTTGTTCGATGATGTAAACCTGCCGACTGTTGACGCAGTCTGCTAAAAAAATTCTAGCCAACGACGCCGCGACCCCGCGCATCGAAAGCCGGGCGCTAGCGATTGAAACCGTTTGCGTAGCCATCACATGCGCCACTGGGCGGTTGCAAGTGATCGTTGGGCATCATGGGAATCGTAGAAGGTCAGGAAGCGCTGGTATCGTCGTGGTGCTGGGCGTCGGACAGTTGTGCTTTGGTGTCCGCCAGGTCGGCTTGCGTATCGGTCAAAGACTTTTCTGCGACTTTGCGGCGCGCAACTTCCCTGGCAAGCGCTTCGTTTACATCGTCCAGATTTTCAGCGACGGCGGTCAGGTTGCCGTAAATGACTTCGCTTCGTTCCAGGGCGGCGGCGACGTCGTCCGTAGACTTCACAGGGTCTGGCAACTCCTGCTTCAATACCTCGTTGACAACAAACAGATCGCGCGAATCAGACTCCAGTTGTTCCTTGGCAGCTTTGGTTTTTTGCAGGACTTCAGGCAATGTGCCCGGTTTAGATGGTTCTGACATGATTCGTCCTCATATTCGTTGACGAATGTTACTCACTGCTAAACCCCTCGCAAAATGGTGGCACCTCAAGACTTTGTTCTCCACAGAATCGCGACTTTATGATACGTTGGGCAGAACGAAACAGACAGCTCGGAATTCAAGTGTGTCATCGTCGTCAGCGCGCAAACGCAAAGCGGAAGCGCGTTCGTTTGGCTCGATACATCGCGCTGTCGGCGCTCTTAACGAGCTCATCGGATGTTTTGCCATGCTCTGGGAACACTGCGATTCCAATGCTCGCGCTAACGGTCACGTTAGCAGTATTTTCGCCGACCGAAATCTCACAGGGCGCTTGAATGAGCAGTGTCAATTTTTCTGCGATGGGGGCTAAGTCTCGTTCGCTCTCGTATTCGGTCAGCACGTACAAAAACTCGTCGCCGCCATGGCGACTCAGGGTATCGTCAGCGCGGGTGATGTCGGTCAACCTCGAAGCGATTGCTTTCAGCACGCGATCTCCGGCGTCGTGGCCATATGTGTCGTTGATCTTCTTGAATTCATCGAGGTCGATGAACATCACAGCCAGATGGCAATTGTGGCGCGCGGCCTGAGCCAATCCATGTTCCAACCGGTCATTCGACAGCGCGCGATTCGGTAGGCCGGTCAGCGGATCATGCA
>JAYWHV010000161.1:0-13495 GCA_043777615.1 Burkholderiales bacterium
GGTGCGTCGGCAATCACTCGAACCACCCGCGACCCAGCGGCATCGCGTTGTTCGCGACTGGTTGCGATCTTTCTTGTGGTGCTGCTTGGACTGGTCGGCGCGCACCGCTTTTACGCCGGGCGGATTGGCAGCGCGCTCGGGATGGTGTTCACGCTGGGCGGCTTGGGCATTTGGTGGCTGATCGATATCATCATCGTTGCGACGGGCCAATTGATTGATAGCGAAGGAAAACGGGTAAGCGAATGGGAATGACGAATACAGGTGCAGTCACCGCGGTACTGGCCGAGGATGAGACGCTGCTGCGGCAATTTCTGAAAAAGAAACTTGAAAAGCTGTGGCCCGATCTCTCTGTGGTCGGCGAGGCCGAGCATGGTCTCGCGGCCGTTGAACTGATCAGCGCACTAAAACCCACCGTGGCCTTCCTGGACATTCGGATGCCTGAGTTGACCGGACTGGAAGTGGCCACGCAGATTGCTGAGTTCAGCCCCGATACGCATGTTGTATTCGTGACCGCCTTTCACGAATATGCCGTGGCCGCATTTGATCGCGGTGCTGTGGATTACGTCCTGAAACCGATTCAGGAAGACCGTCTGGTCACGACGATTGAGCGACTCAAGGAGCGCATCGAAAATGAAGATCAGGACGCGCCCACATTGCCGGAGAACCTGTCACAACTCATCTCAACGCTCAAGCGCGAGATGCGGAGTGCCGCAGGAGGCGCATCTGCGCAGGTTGAGTATTTGCGCTGGATCAAAGCGTCGCTCGGCTCCACGCTCAAACTGATTGATGTGAAAGATGTGTTGTTCCTGAATTCGGATGAGAAGTACACGCGCGTTGTGACCGCTGGCGAAGAGGCTCTGATCCGAAAGCCGCTACGCGAAATGCTTGATGAGCTCGACCCCAATATTTTCTGGCAAATCCATCGCGGCACCATCGTCAACGTCAACGCGATCGCTGGTGTGACGCGGGATTTTCGAGGCGATGCGACGGTGAAAGTGAAGGATCACAAAGAGCAGCTGAAGGTCAGTCGACCGTTCTCGCATTTATTCAAGCAGATGTAGGCTGTAGCTCGGGAAGCACGCGCTAGACCCACTTGATCTTCCGGAAGAACGCCCACAGCGCCACGCTACCGACCGCCATCAAGGCGAGCGCGAACGCGTACCCATATGCCCATTCAAGCTCCGGCATGTATTTAAAATTCATGCCGTAGATGGTGCCGACGATGCTTGGAACCATCAGGATTGCGCCCCAGCCAGCGAGCTTTTTAGTGACTTCGCTTTCGGCCAGCGTGATGAGCGAAAGGTTTGTTTGCGTGGCGCTGTTTTCCATGTCGCGCAGGTTGTCCAGCGACTCATTGATGCGCGTGACATGATCAAGCACATCGCGAAAGTAAGGGCGCAATTCTTCCCGGAAAATTGGGTGCTTGTGCGTTAGCAGTCGACTGCATATTTCGACCAGTGGCGTCACCGCGCGGCGGACGCACATGGTGTCGCGTTTGAGCGCATACAACGCCTCGGCGGCAAAGCGTTTGTCGTGTTTGGCATCAAAAATCGTTTCTTCCAGTTTGTCGAGTCTATCTTCGAGGGCCGCGACTTCCGGAAACAGACGATCAACCACCGTATCAATCAAGCCGTGCAGCGCGGCACCTGGCCCCAGCGCCAAAAATTGTGGGTCACGCTCCAGCTCCGTGCGCAGCGCCTTGAACCCGGTTTCGGCACGGTGGCGTACGGTCAATACGAAATGCTCACTGCAGTAAATGTGCACCTCGCCATCCACGAAATCTTCGCCATGTTGCTCAATCGTGTGCAACACGAGAAACAGCGTTGACCCGTACTCCTCAATCTTCGGGCGTTGTGAGCCGCGATTGGTGTCCTCAATGGCCAGTTCATGCAGATTGAACTCTTCCTGCATGTTCGCGAGCACCTCGGTGGTCGGCTCGAATAGCGCGACCCAGACGAACGCTCCGGCGGGCTGCGGCACGTCGAGAAAATCGCTGATCGCTTCGATTTCCATCGGAGCCTGACGGACGCCGTTGACATAAGCGGCGCAATCTATAAGCATGGCTGAACTTTGCTGCCGCCGAAGCGGTCTGGGTGACTATGGAGTTAATTATGCGTCGCGCTGTTTTTGTGTCATGGGCCTCGTTCGTCGCGCTTGTGTTGGGCATCGCGCTTCCGGCAGCGAACGCACAGACGCTGTTAGCCCAGGATGAGGCACACCGGCTTTTGCGCAAAGGTGGCGTCGCGCTGCTGTTGCGACACGGGCAGACGGAGCCAGGTATTGGCGATCCACCCGGATTTACGCTCGACAAATGTTCCACGCAGCGGAATCTTTCGGCCGCCGGTCGAGCAGAGTTGCGCGACATGGCGTCGCGTCTTGCGGATGCCAAAGTAAGCTTTGCCCGTACCTTTACGAGCCAGTGGTGTCGGTGCCGTGAAACGGCCCAATTGCTGACAACGGCGCCAGGTGCAGTCGAGGACTGGGCCCCGCTTAATTCTCAGTTCTCCGGTAACGCCGTTGTTGACAGCGCCAACGCGCAGGTCGTTACAAAGATCAGGCAAGTTCCAGCCAACCAGAGCTGGTTGCTCGTATCTCATCAGGTCAACATCACGGCGACGACAGGCGTCGTGCCGGTGCCCGGAGAGGGCGTGCTCGTGCAGCGCAATGGGTCGGGCATCAAGGTTCTGGGGCGCGTCAAGTTGTAGCAACAACCGGCGAACCGCTCCGCCCTGTAGCAAAATAGGTTCATGGCCTCCGTTAAGTCCCCTCCCGTACCAGTTCAACCCAACGCTTCCGCGAAGCCGGAACAGCAGATTTCGTCGCAGGGAGACCGTGCGCTGACGCTCGAGTTGGTGCTGCGTGAGCTGGAGGCGGATGACCTTGTTGACGCCGCACTCATTGACGAGCTTCGCACCAATGCAAAGTTTCGTAGCTACGAACATCCCCTGACGCTGCTCGCGGAGCAGAAGTGGCGCAGCAACAAACCACCTAAACGCGTACTTACGCTGGAAGCGTTATCGGAATGGCTTGCAGGTCGACTGAAAGTGCCCTATTTGCACATTGATCCGCTGAAGGTGGACTTCTCGGCAGTCGGTTCGGTGATGAGCACGAGCTACGCCAATCGCTATCGAATTCTGCCGGTCGCGGTGACGCCGGATTCGGTGACGGTGGCGACGAGCGAGCCCTTCGTGCGCTCGTGGATCCCCGAACTGTCGAACCTGTTGCGTCGTCGGGTTGAGCTGGTGTTTGCCAATCCGCTGGACGTGAAACGCTACGTGGCCGAGTTCTTCGCGCTCGCACAGTCAGTGCGTCGCGCGCAGGATCGTGCCGTTGACGACAAGAGCTCCATCTCATCGTTCGAGCAACTGGTGCAACTGGGTGCGCAGGGCGGCGGCATCACACCGGACGCTAATGATCGGCACATCATCCGCATCGTCGACTGGCTGTGGCAATACGCGTTCGAGCAGCGCGCCAGTGACATTCACATTGAGCCGCGACGTGACTCTGGTGTCGTGCGGTTTCGTATCGATGGCGTGTTGCATCAGGTCTATCAAATTCCGCAAGCCGTGCACACGGCGATGGTGAGCCGAGTGAAACTTCTGGCGCGCATGGAGATCGTCGAGAAGCGTCGCCCGCAGGATGGCCGCATCAAAACCGTGACGCCGGAAGGCGTAGAAGTTGAGCTTCGCGTGGCAACCATGCCGACCGCATTCGGCGAAAAAATTGTGATGCGCATTTTCGATCCGGAAGTGCTCTTGCGCGACTTCCGCGATCTTGGGTTTAGCGATGACGATCTCTCGCGCTGGGAGATGATGATCGCGAAGCCGCACGGAATCATTCTGGTTACCGGCCCCACGGGCTCCGGCAAAACGACGACTTTGTATTCGACGCTGAAGACTCTCGCCACACCGGAGGTGAATGTGTGCACGGTGGAAGACCCGATCGAGATGGTGGAACCGTCGTTTAACCAGATGCAGGTGCAGCCGCAAATCGGTGTGGATTTTGAGAGCGGCGTGCGGACGCTGATGCGGCAGGATCCAGACATCATTATGGTCGGCGAAATTCGCGATCTGCCGACCGCCGAAATGGCGGTGCAGGCGGCGCTCACCGGCCACCTCGTGCTTACCACGCTGCACACGAATGACGCACCTACAGCGATCACGCGTTTGATCGATCTGGGCGTGCCGCCGTACCTCGTCAATTCAACGGTGGTGGGCGTCATGGCGCAGCGCCTGGTGCGTACGCTGTGTTCAAGCTGCAAGGAGCCCGCCGGCCCCATCAGCGACGACGACTGGGCTGCGCTGACCAAACCGTATCGCGCGACAAAACCTGCGACGACGTACAAAGCCGTGGGCTGTCTCGATTGCCGCATGACCGGCTATCGTGGTCGCGCAGGCTTATATGAGGTCATGGTGATGACGCCAGAAATGCGCAAGCTGGTGATCCATGGGGCGAGCATGGACGAATTGCGTGAGCAGGCTTTTCGCGACGGCATGAAGCCATTACGGGCGTCGGGTGCGCATAAGATTGCTACTGGACTGACCACGGTAGAAGAGGTCGAGCGCGTTGCGCCGCCGGTTTAGCGTTTGAGACGGCTAGGAGCGATTCGCCCCAACGCTGCAAATAATGACGACAGATGTCGCTGGAGGATAGTTTGAAAATTGCACTGATTGGCCTTGGCAAAATGGGCGCCAACATGGCCCGGCGCTGGGCGCGTGGCGGCGTCAACGTGGTGGCGTTTGACCGCAGCGCCGAGGCACGAGAATCGGTCGTTGAGGCCAATATCACGCCAGTTGCCTCGCTCGCTGACGCGTTGGCTACGGCGGTCTCACCGCGTATCGTCTGGATGATGTTGCCCTCGGGTGAAATCACCCAAAACACCATCGACACCTTGATTCCGATGTTGGCCAAAGGCGACTTGCTGGTTGACGGTGGCAATGCAAATTACAAAGATTCGGTGCGTCGCGCGGTCAAGGTCAATGCTGCTGGGATCGGGTATGCCGATGTTGGCGTGTCCGGCGGCGTGTGGGGTTTGCAGAATGGCTATTGCGTCATGACGGGCGCGACGCCTGAAACCTACGCGATACTCAAGCCCTATCTTGAAGTGCTCGCGCCCTCGAAGACGCAGGGCATTGTGCATGCAGGAGCGGTCGGCGCCGGGCACTACGCCAAAATGATTCACAACGGCATCGAGTACGGCATGATGCAGGCGCTGGCCGAAGGCTTTGCGTTGATGGAGGCCAAGAAGGATTTTGCGATGCCGATTGCGGACATTGCCGAGGCCTGGCGCGACGGCTCGGTCGTGCGTTCGTGGCTTCTGGATTTGACCGCTGCGACGCTCAAAAGGCCGGATGAGATCGCGGCCATCGCGCCGTATGTGGCCGATTCCGGCGAAGGACGTTGGGCTGTGGAGGCGATGCTTGATCTGGGTGTGCCAGCACCGGTCACGGCGCTTGCGTTGACGACGCGTTTTGCAACACAGGGCAAGGGCGACTACGCTGCCAAGCTGCTTGCGCAAATGCGCGCGGGATTTGGCGGACATGCCGTCAAGAAGCAATGATCCGAGCGTACTCGCAGTGCTTTGTACCCTCGCCCCCGGCGGGACAGGGCGAGGGCTAGGGTGAGGGGGACGGTGGTAGTCGCAACCAGGGTGGCATTAGCGTGAACCCGATCGTCATCATGGGCGTCTCTGGTTGCGGCAAAACCACCGTCGGACGCGCATTGGCCGAACGACTAAGCGCGACCTTCCTCGACGCCGACGATTTTCATCCCGTCGCCAACGTAGAAAAAATGCGGGCGGGCACACCGCTCAACGATGTAGACCGCGCGCCGTGGTTAGCCAGGTTGAATCGCGAGTTGCGTGAACGCAGTCAGCGCAGCGAACGCGTCGTGCTTGCATGCTCTGCTCTAAAGACGCGTTATCGCGCCACAATCGGTGCAGGGCTTCGGCATGTGGACTGGATTTTTCTCGACGGCAGTTTCGAGGTGATCGCTGCTCGCCTGCGCGCGCGGTCCAATCACTACATGCCTGAATCGTTGTTGCGCAGCCAGTTTCAAGCATTGGAGCGCCCCGAAAGCGCGATTCACATTTCGGTCGACCTGGGTGCCCCGGAACAGGTCGAGACTGCGCTTTTAGCGATTGCGATTTAGCGAATTACGCTGCTTTCGCGACGCAGCCATCGGGCTTGTAAATGCGCTCCAGCGAGGCAGGAAATTTGCCAAGTTTGCTTGCGGGACGCCGAGGGCGTGTTGAAAATTCACCTCCGCAATTCGGGCAAACGCCCAGGAGCTTCGTTGCCACGCAGTCCGCGCAAAATGTGCATTCGAAGGTGCAGATACGAGCCTCGGTCGATTCGTTCGGCAAATCCTTGTTGCAGCATTCGCAGTTTGGGCGCAGCTCAAGCATTCTTGACTCCGGTTAACGACTAGCCCATGCGCCGACGCGTGCGTGGGGCGGGAGCGACGCCGCCTGCACCCGAGCCGCTGCGCGTGAAGCCGCTTGGTTTCCCGGTTATGCCATCGCGGTTGCCTGAGCCGCCGCGAGCGCTGAAACCCCCGCCTGCGGGCGCGGGCCGACGGTCGCCAGAAAAGCCGCCACCACCGCCGTTGCGATCACCGTAGCTGCCTGCGGCACCGCCGCCACCATAGCCGCCGCCCGTACCACCACCACCGCCGCTGCTGCGTCCGTCCGACGGTTCGCGCCGATCACCCCAGCGTGCACGCGGTGCGCCCGAGCCAGCACCGCCTTCATTGCTGCGACCATAGCCGCCGCCTTGACTGCCACCCGCGCCACCGCGGTTGTAACCACCGCCACCGCCACCGTAACCCGAACCACCGCCGCCACCACGGTCGTAACCACCGCCACCGTAACCCGATTCGCCCGCCGGCGTGTTGCCGCCGTAGCCGCTACGGCTGCGCGGTGGGCCACCCGCAGCGCCCGCGCCAGAGTTGCCGAATCTTGAACCGCCGCCTGCGCTACCACCGCCTGCATAACCGCCGCGATTCCCGCCACCTGCACCGCCGCGCGATGCGCCGTCGCCGTACGGAGCGCGTCCACGCGGTGCCGCAGCAGCAAAGCCGTCCTTTTCTTCGCGGCGACGCGTACCGAGCGCTTCTTCGCCGCCGGCGCGCGCAGCACCCCGGCGATCTTTCGGAGCCCAACCTTCGCGCCGTGGCGCTGGCGGGATTTCACCGTAACGACGGCGCTCGCCTGGAGGCAATGCCGAGCCCGAGCGAGCGCCCGTTGGTGCATCTGCATTCGCCCATTCCGCTGGCAGTTTGGTGCGAGGGCCGCGACCTGATTTGCTCGCCTTGACGCTTGCGGCATCCTGTTCGGCGTCATCATCCGCACTCGCATCACCCGCGGCATTACGCCACAGCACGAGCAATTTGCCCAGATGCTGAACGCTTTCGCAGCCCATCTTCTCGCAAATTTCGTTTAAAAATCCAACGCGAATTTCGCGCTCATCTGACATGACGCGCACTTTGATCAACGCATGCGCCGTCAGCGCGAGATCGATCTCGTGCAGGACTGCGGGCGTCAGGCCGTGTTGACCGACCATTACCACCGGATCGAGATGGTGCGCGGCGGCGCGCAGTGCGCGGCGGGCGCTGGAGGAAAGGGTGGAGGTGGCGGCAGTCATCTTGGAATTTCTTGTTTTTCAGGGAATAGTCCTTGGATTATCTCGCGTTGCGGCCCGCTCAGGCGGGAGCTTATGGCCTAAACGTCGATAATTCAGGCCCTTTCGCGGGCTATCCGCCGCGCTTTTCCGCACACGCCATGCTCAACCCCTCCGCCAAACGCCACAAATCGAACAAAGACTGGATGCTGGAGCACGTCAACGATCCCTACGTGCAGAAAGCCAAGCTGGAGGGCTATCGCTCGCGCGCGGCGTACAAATTGATCGAGATCGACAACAAGGACAAGCTGATCAGACCGGGCAGCGTCATTGTCGACCTGGGCTCCGCGCCGGGCAGCTGGAGTCAGGTGGCTGCCCGAAAAATAGGCAGCACCGGTCGCATCATCGCGATCGATTTGCTCGAAATGCAGGGCATGAGCCACGTCGAATTCATTCAGGGAGACTTCAGCGAAGCCGGGCCACTGGCGCAGATTGAGGCGATGCTGGCGGGCGCGAAAGTGGACCTGGTGATGAGTGACATGCTGCCGAACATGAGCGGCGTGCCAACCATTGACTCCGCACGGGCGATTTATTTGTGCGAGCTGGCGGCGGAGTTTGCGCTTGCTCACCTGAAACCGGATGGCAAGTTTCTGACCAAGGCGTATCAGGGGCCGGGTTACGAAGAATTTTTTCAGCAACTGAAAAAACAGTTCAAAACCGTGGCCAGCCGCAAGCCGGACGCATCGCGTGACCGGAGTGCGGAGCTTTTTTTGCTGGCTTCCGGATTGAAATAGTCATCCTGAGTGCGGAGCGCAAGCGACCGTGAAGTGACTACAGCTTTTGAATGAAAAGACGACTGCATTGGGGCTAAAGCAATAAATAGGTTTAAGTCGACTTTCGGTCAAAATACCCGCTACTCCCCGTTAAATAAGGAATGAGCGGTTAAAGCTGTATTTTCATCGTCTCAATCTGAAGCATCGTGAAACCCGCTTTCACGTCGGCTTGACGCCGTACCAATCAGTCGGTATATTGCATACCAACCAATCGGTATGTTCATTGACACAGCCGAAATAAATCGCAAAAAATGCTCGCTACCGAACACATTTCACGCACAAAACTGCTCGACGCCGCTCTGCTCGTGATCCGGAGCAAGGGCTACACAGCTGCGACGCTTGATGACATTTGCGCGGCAGCGGGCGTCACCAAGGGCAGCTTTTTCCATCACTTCAAAGGCAAAGAAGACCTGGCTGTTGCCGCAGCCGAATACTGGAACGCGATGACCGGCGCACTGTTCGCCGAGGCACCTTACACCCGCCTCGACGATCCGCGCGACCGAGTGCTCGCATACATCGATTTCCGCTCGCAAATCCTGCAAGGTGACTTGCCAGATTTCACCTGCCTCCTGGGCACGATGGTGCAGGAAGTTTTTGCGACGCATCCCCGGATAGCGGCTGCCTGCAATCGCGGCATCACACAACATGCGGCGGTTGTCGCGAAGGACATCGCAGCCGCCAAGGCGCTCTATGCACCCGACGCCACCTGGCAGCCTGACGACGTTGCGCTCTACACCCAGGCCGCGATTCAAGGTGCCTTCATCCTCGCCAAAGCACGCGGTAGCGCCGATATCGCCGCGAACTGCATTGCCCAACTGCGGGGCTCGGTCGCATTCCTTTTGAACGCTACACCCACCCCCGACACCGAAACCCCCAAGGAGCCAAAGTCATGAATTACGTTGATGGATTTGCCTGCGCCGTGCCGAATGCCAACAAGGACGCATACGTTGAATACGCAAAAAAATTCGCCCTGATCTTCAAGGAATCCGGCGCACTCGGCGTAGTCGACTGCTGGGGCGACGACGTGCCGGACGGCAAGCTCACCTCGTTTCCGATGGCGGTCAAACGTGAGCCCGACGAAAGCGTCATCTTCTCGTGGATCACGTGGCCATCAAAACAGGCTCGGGATGACGCATGGAAAAAACTCATGCAAGACCCGCGCATGAATCCGCAAAACAACCCGATGCCGTTCGACGGTAAGCGAGTCATTTTTGGCGGCTTTCAGGTTATCAGCGAAGCCTGACCCGGCCTTTCACTACTCACCCTTCTTCATGCGAACGCAGAAAGTACAGGAGATTCACCCATGACAAGCGATACCCAGCCCCAGATCGAAAACGAACTCGTCGTCACCCGCCTGATCGACGTGCCGCGCGACAAGCTGTTTCGCTGCTGGACCGAGCCCGCGCTTCTCGTGCAATGGTTCACGCCGCCGCCGTGGAAGACCGTTCACGCCGAGACCGACGTGCGCTCTGGCGGCGCGAGCTACATCGTGATGCAAGGCCCCGACGGCACCCAGATGCCAAATCGCGGCGTCTATCTCGAGGTTGTCAAAGACGAAAAGATTGTCTTCACGGATGCCTACACATCGGCGTGGGTGCCTTCAGGCAAACCGTTTTTCACGGGGGTGCTCACGTTCGAGGACGAGGTTGGCCAGCCTGGAAAAACACGCTACACCGCCCGCGCTCGGCACTGGAATTCCGATGACGCCAAAGCGCACGAAGCCATGGGTTTTCATCAAGGCTGGGGCATCGCCACCGATCAACTTGCCGCGCTCGCCCGGACGCTCTGAAGCCAACCCCGAATACGAGCCCGCGTAGAGCGTTGCAAGCCGCTATGCTTTCAGTCCGGCCCTTTATGCATCGACTCCCTTGCGCGACTCTACCTTCGTCACACTTCAGCACTGGCTCCCCAAGCTCGCCCTGACCCGGTTCGCTGGCCTTGTCGCTGGCTGGCACGGCGGTGCGATTACGCACTGGATTATTCGTCGTTTCGTTGCGAAGTACGGCGTGAACATGGCCGAGGCGCTGGATCCGCGCATTGAAGCGTACGCAACGTTCAACGAGTTCTTCACGCGGCCGCTGCGAGGCGATGCACGGCCTCTACCAGCGGGCGACGGATCTTCGTGGCTTTGCCCGGTGGACGGAGCGATCAGCCAGTTCGGCGCGATAGAGCGTGACCAGATTTTTCAGGCGAAGGGACATCAATACAGCACGAAGGCACTGGTCGGCGGCGATGCGGCGTTGGCAGCACAGTTCGAGGACGGAGCCTTCGCCACGCTGTATCTCAGTCCGCGTGACTATCACCGCATTCATATGCCCTGTGACGGCACACTCAGGCGGATGATTTATGTGCCTGGCGCGTTGTACTCGGTCAATCCGGCGACCGCGCGCGGCATCCCTGGCTTGTTCGCGATCAACGAGCGCGTCGTCTGTGTGTTTGACACGGCGCATGGGCCGTTCGTGTTGACGCTCGTTGGTGCGACGATTGTCGGCAGCATGGCCACCATCTGGCACGGCGTCGTCAATCCGCCGCGAACTGGAAATGTGCGTGAATGGAACTACGGAAATTCAGCCAACGCCGAGAAGCCGGTTGTACTCCAACGGGGTGACGAAATGGGTCGCTTTTTACTCGGGTCAACCGTGGTCATGCTGTGGCCGAAAGACGTGCTGCAATTTAATCCGCGCTGGACGCCGACGAAATCGATTCAACTCAACGAGCCAATGGCAACGCCTCTGGCCTGACGCAGCCCAGCTGCGAAAGAGCTTTGCGGCGGTCGTGGGGCGGGTCAAAGCTAAGGTGCGGCAACGATAGCCTGTCCGGCTCAGCTCAGAGCAATCGCGTCTACCCGGTCCAGCCGCACAATGATTCTGGCGAATTGCTGGCTGCGCAGCTCGATGGTGTTTGCGTCAATCCGCTTGACGAAGACGCCGACGACGATCTGACCGCCAACATAAACAGAAAGCCCTTTTTTCTGTGTGAAGCTCAAATTGAATAACTCATCGTAAGCTGCCGCAGCGGGCACGCTTATGGGCGAAGGCGCTTGTGCGCCAGCGCTGGTCGCTCCGGTGATTGCGCCAGCGCCGAGGGCAGCGGCGACGGCAAGGTGTGTCAACGATGGGGTCATGATCGATTCTTCTGAAGTGGGCCCGAAGCCGATACCGAATTTATAAGCCTGCGCCCCCTACAGTTCGCCTACATGCAGTCCATTCCGTCGTGCTTAATGTCCGCCAGATGAGAGCACGATCGGCGTCTGACTTGTTCATTCTGCGGACTATCTGTTTGACACGCTGGCCGCACTGTCATATACAGCACACCTATCGCAACGACAATTAAAGCGGGCACATGGCTAGCGTCACTATTCAGGCGGTAAAAAAGCGATTCGGTGCGACCGACATCCTGCATGGCGTTGACATCTCGATTGCGGATGGTTCGTTCACGGTGCTGGTTGGGCCGTCAGGTTGCGGCAAATCAACGCTGTTGCGCATGATCGCGGGGCTAGAGGAAGTCACTGATGGCGAAATTCGCATCGGCGACAAGCGCGTCAACGACTTGCCGCCGAAAGAGCGCGACATCGCGATGGTGTTTCAGAACTATGCGTTGTATCCGCACATGACGGTGCGAGAAAACATGGCGTTTTCGCTCATGCTGGCCAAACAGGATCAGACGACGATTGACACCAAAGTCGGTCGCGCCGCAGAGATACTGGCGTTGGGCGCGTTGCTCGACCGCTATCCGCGGCAGCTGTCGGGTGGGCAACGCCAGCGCGTCGCGATGGGCCGCGCGATCGTGCGCGATCCGCAGGTGTTCTTGTTCGATGAGCCGTTGTCGAACCTTGATGCAAAGCTGCGCGTCGCGATGCGCAGTGAAATCAAGGAGCTGCATCAGCGGCTTAAAACGACATCGATCTACGTCACCCACGACCAGATTGAGGCAATGACAATGGGCGACAAGATCGTCGTCATGCGCGATGGTCGAATCGAGCAGACCGGCAGCCCGCTTGACCTGTACGATCATCCGGCCAATCAGTTTGTAGCTGGATTCATCGGCTCACCTTCGATGAATTTTTTACCGGGAACGCTGCGCCGAAGTGGCGACGCCTTGCGCGTCGAATTGTCCGATGGCACCCAGCTTGATGCACCGCAGCAAGCTGGCGGCATAGACGGGCAACCGATTATTTTCGGCACACGCCCCGAGCACCTCACGCTGGTGTCGTCCGATGGCGCACGCGGCGCGATTCCGTCAAAGGTGGTGGTCATGGAGCCCTCAGGCATGGACACGTTCGTGGCCTGCCGGCATGAGGGCGTGGAACTCGCCGCCATCTTCCGCGAGCGCCATGATTTCGCGCCAGGCAGCACTATTCATTTGCAGCCGGACATGAGCTGCGCGCACCTGTTCAACGCTGAGACCGGGCAGCGTCTGGCAGCGTAACTTTTTGTGCATTGCAGTGGAGGCTCTGTGATGCTTTTAGTCCCAAGCTCGTAACTTGCGGGTCGTTACCGTTCAACCATCTAAATTATTGAAAGCATAAGGAGGCAACAATGAGTGACTTTAATCGCCGTAAATTTCTCGCCAATTCGGCAGGTGTAGCCGCTGCGGCCACTGTGGGGGCGGGTTCCGCTATCTGGGCTCCGTTCGTTCATGCTCAACCCCTGTCGTTCAAGCCCGAGAAGGGCGCGAAACTGCGCGTGCTGCGCTGGAGCCGCTTCGTGCAGGGCGACATCGACGCCTACATGGCGAACGTCAAAAAATTCACGGAAAAGACCGGCATTGATGTGCGCATTGACAACGAGGGCTGGGAGGACGTGCGGCCAAAGGCAGCCGTTGCCGCAAACACGGGTGCAGGTCCTGACATCATTCTGTCAACGAACGATGATGCCAATCTGTATCCGGAAAAGCTGCTTGACGTCACCGATCTCGCCACCTATCTGGGCAAGAAATACGGCGGCTGGTATCCGGCTTGTGAGGCCTACCTCCGTCCCGATGGCAAGAAGTGGATCGGCGTCGCGCTGGGTGCTGCGGGCGCGATGCTCGTGTATCGCCAGA
>JAYWHV010000162.1:0-13429 GCA_043777615.1 Burkholderiales bacterium
CGCGCACGGCACCGAAAAAACGCCACTCCTCTCGCGCGAGAAGGCGACGGAACTGCTGGGCACGATGCTCGGCGGCTACAACATTTCGCCAATGGTGGAATTGCTTGACGACGCTGTGGTTGGTGTCATCGCGGCGAACGGTTTGAAGAAAACGCTCCTCATGTTCGACCAGTTTCATGACGTGAAAGACAAAGCCGACAAAGGCAACGCCAACGCGAAATCGGTCATGCAAAGCTGGGCCGATGCCGAGTGGTTCACGAGCCGTCCGGAAGTGCCGCAATCAATCACGATTTCGGTGTTCAAGGTAACCGGCGAAACCAACACCGATGACCTCTCGCCAGCCCCTGACGCATGGAGCCGCCCGGACATCCCGCTGCATGCGCTCGCAATGCTCAAGAACAAGCGCGACGGCATTACACCCGAGGAAGACGGCAAGCGGGGCCCGATCAAGTTCATCAACGACCTGCGCGCCAAGGGCAATCTCGTGGCCTATGTCGGCGATGTGGTGGGCACCGGCTCATCGCGCAAATCCGCGACCAATAGCGTTCTGTGGTTCACTGGCGAAGACATTCCGTTCGTGCCGAACAAGCGCTTCGGCGGCGTCTGCTTAGGCACTGCGATCGCACCGATTTTCTACAACACGATGGAAGACTCCGGCGCGTTGCCGATTGAGCTTGACGTGTCGAAAATGAACATGGGCGACGTCGTTGAACTGCTGCCTTATGCAGGCAAGGCTTTGAAAGACGGCAACGTCGTCGCCGAATTCCAGATCAAGTCGGACGTACTGTTTGACGAAGTGCGCGCCGGTGGCCGCATTCCGCTGATCGTGGGCCGTGGCCTCACGGCAAAAGCGCGCGAAGCGCTCGGTCTTCCACCGTCCACGCTATTCCGCTTGCCTGTTGCGCCGAACGATTCCGGCAAAGGCTTCACGCTTGCTCAAAAAATGGTCGGCAAAGCATGCGGACTGCCTGAAGGCAAGGGCGTTCGTCCAGGCACGTATTGCGAACCGAAGATGACCTCGGTTGGCTCGCAGGACACGACGGGCCCAATGACGCGCGATGAGTTGAAGGACCTCGCCTGCCTCGGTTTCTCGTCCGATCTCGTCATGCAATCGTTCTGCCATACCGCGGCGTATCCGAAGCCTGTTGATGTGAAGATGCATCACGAGCTGCCAGACTTCATGGCCACGCGCGGCGGAATATCGCTTCGCCCCGGTGACGGCATCATTCACTCCTGGTTGAACCGCATGCTGCTGCCCGACACGGTAGGCACCGGCGGCGACAGTCACACGCGTTTCCCGATTGGCATCTCGTTCCCCGCCGGCTCCGGTCTCGTCGCGTTTGCCGCTGCCACCGGCGTCATGCCACTCGACATGCCGGAGAGCGTGCTGGTGCGCTTTAAAGGCACCATGCAGCCCGGCGTCACGCTGCGCGACCTCGTTCACGCCATCCCGCTCTACGCAATCAAGGCGGGCCTGCTCACGACCGCCAAACAGGGCAAGGTCAACATCTTCTCGGGCCGCATTCTCGAAATCGAAGGTCTGCCTGATCTCAAAATCGAACAAGCCTTCGAACTCGCGGATGCGTCGGCCGAGCGTTCAGCTGCGGGCTGCACCGTTGCGCTCAATCAGGCACCGATCATCGAGTACCTCAACTCTAACATTACGCTCCTGAAAGCCATGATCGCCGACGGTTACGCCGACGCCCGCTCCATCGCCCGCCGTATCAAAGGCATGGAAGCCTGGCTCGCCGATCCGAAGCTTTTGAAGGGTGACGCCGACGCAGAATACGCCGCCACCATCGAGATCGATCTCGCTGAGATCACCGAACCTATCGTCTGTTGCCCGAACGATCCGGATGATGCAAAAACGCTCTCCGACGTCGCGGGCGCGAAGATCGAAGAAGTGTTCATCGGCAGCTGTATGACGAACATTGGCCACTTCCGTGCAGCCTCAAAACTGCTCGAGGGCAAACGCGATCTACCAGTCAAATTGTGGATCGCACCGCCGACCAAAATGGACGCTCACCAGCTGTCGGAGGAAGGCCATTACGGCACCTTCGGCACAGCGGGCGCACGTCTGGAGATGCCCGGCTGCTCGCTCTGCATGGGCAATCAGGCGCAGGTAAAAGAAGGCGCAACGGTGATGTCCACCAGTACCCGAAACTTCCCGAATCGCCTCGGCAAGAATTCGAACGTGTACCTCGGCAGCGCGGAGCTGGCCGCCATTTGCTCCAAGCTCGGTCGCATTCCGACCAAAGCCGAGTATCTGGCCGATATCGGCGTCGTCAACAAGGATGGCGCGAATATCTACAAGTACATGAACTTCGATCAAATGCCGGAGTTTGTGGAGCGTGCCGATACGGTGTCCGCTTAACGCGCTCTCCTGTGAGTCATCCCTGCGGTACAGGGATGACGAAGCAGGTCAAACAGCAGAAGTTCTGAGAGCTAGCCGTGCCGCCGCGTAATGGGCGTCGAGGCTCTGGAATTGCATGACGATATCGTTAGGTAGATGGCGGCGCATCGCCGCCTGTATCGACACATGTAGTTGCGCTGCCCGTCCACCCACGGCGATTTTTTTGCGGCCGTAACGGTGCAACATGGCATTTGCAAGCCGCGCGAGCTCCGCGCCCGCATCCATCAAAATCTCCGCTGCGAGTGGATCGCTTTCAGCGCACTGCGCGACGTCAATGGCGAGCAAGCCGATTTCACCGCGACCGCGCTCGACGAGAAAGCGCGTCGCGTAGATAGACGACTCGCCGCCTACCTTTTCAAACAGGCTACGCGCCAGCGGCGATTCGCGCCACGCATTGGGCGATTCATCTTCCCGCCGCCAGATTCTGCGCAGCGCCTCGCGCGCGATCCAGTAACCACCACCTGCGTCGTCCAGCTGCACGCCGCGACCGCCCGCTCGATGCAGGACACCTTCCCCGTCGATAAACGCTGCGATTGAGCCGGTACCTGCGTAAATCACGTAGCCCTCGCCCGGCGCAAACGCAGCGTAGTATGCGATCTCGATGTCACTGACAACACTTACGGATTCGCGCGCAACATGGAATGACTGACTCAACATTTCCGCAAGTTCGAGATTGCCTGCGCCGACACCCGTGACTCCCGCCACAAGTGCGCGAATGCCACTTCCCTGCGTTAACGGCAACAGTTGATTGGCGATCTCCGCAAGTCGGGCCTGCACTTCCGAACGACCAGTCTCGGTGAGCATCTGCATGCCGCCGAGGCCGGCTGCATGTCCCGTTCCAGCAGCCTTCCCGGCAGCTGACAACAGCGCCCAGCGCGTTTGCGTGCCGCCGGCGTCAATGCCGAGAACGAAATGATCTGGCATCATGGTTTTGCCACCGCACCGGTCGAAGTTTCCGCCAAACCAATAACAGGAGGAAAACAGACCGGTGGACGCGAAGCAAGCCACGGCGTCTCGGGCACGCGGGCTTCGCGTGCGTACGTTGACGCGGCCAACGCATCGGCAATTCCGCGCCGGTTTTGCACGAGCGCCGCCGCACTAAAGTGAATATGTCCAGACGCTCCTGACTGGCCGCGCGTGAGTGAGATTTGGCGAACGAGTTCGTCAGTCTGCCATGATTTTTCAGACTCGTCGATGCGGCTGGTGAAAAGCCCTGGCCAGAGATGGCGTGACTCTTTATTGATGCCGGCCCAGTAGCGGAGCAGCACGGGGAATGCCTGCGCCTCCTGCGCAATCGGCCAGTAGAGTTGCGGAGCGAGGTAGTCGAGCCAGCCCTGTTCAAACCAGAATTCAACATCGGCGTAGAGTTTGTCGTATTGACTAAACCCTGTAATGCCGTCGGGTCGACGATCCGACTTCGGCAAACCAAATGGACTGATGCCGACCTTGACCCACGGTTTTATTGTGTGCACCGCCCGGTACATCGTCCGGACGAACTGATTGATGTTGTCGCGACGCCAGTCCGCCCGCGTCAGTTTTCCGCCCCCCTTCTTGTAGCGCTGCCATGACAGCTCATCGGGGAAGTCCAGATCCGGCAGTTCGTCAGCTTTCGCCGGAAGCGTTCCGCCAGGTGTCGCTACCGGCGGCGCTTTGACCGGATACGGATAAAAGTAATCATCCACGTGTACGCCGTCGATATCGTAGCGCCGCACAACGTCGCTGATCACAGCGAGCGTGTGTCGAGCCGCATCCGAATCACCGGGATCCATCCACTGCATATTGCCGTACGTCTTGACCGCGCCCGGCAACCATTTGCTCACGTGATTTGCCGCAGGCGCGGAGGTGGCGGTGTTGTGCCGCGCGCGATAGGGGTTGAACCATGCGTGCAACTCCATGCCTTCGCTGTGCGCGAGTTGAATCCATTCGGCCAGAGGGTCGTAGTTCGCCGCCGTGGCGACGCCCTGGATCCCGGACAAATACTCGGACCACGGCTCAAGCTTCGACGGATGAATCGCATCAGCAGCCGGGCGAACTTGCAACACGAGCGCGTTCAATTTGAGCCGTCGGGCAGTCGCGACGATCTGGCGCATTTCTGCGCGTTGTTGATCGGCGCTGAGACCTCGTTTACTAGGCCAATCGATGTTGCCAACCGTGGCGATCCACATGGCGCGGAACTCGCGCGGCACCTGTGACGTTTGATTGTCAGTCGCTGGGCGTGGAGGCGACACTGAGGCGCACGAAGTGAGTGCAAGGACTACGACGAACAACCACCAGCGCCTTTTCATCGCTACACCTTGATGAAAATCTCGCGTCGCCAAAGAAACACGGCTACCGCGAACATGGACAGATTGAACAGCACCGCAAACAACAACGATACGTCGACGGGCGCAAGCGGTAGTTGGCCCAACTGCGCCACCAGCCATGCCTTCGCTGAAATCAAAGCGCCTGAATCAGATTGCAACTTGAAATAACCCAGCATCTTCGCGACCAGACCCGAGAATGCGAAGATGAATAACGCATTGACACCGTACATCTCAAGCGGCCGCGCTATACGTGCAGACGACGAGCGTACTCGCGCGGAATCGCATGCGTCGATGAGCCAGTAACTTACAGCCAGCAACAGTAACGCCCAGCCCGTCATGAAGACAACGTAGGACGGCGTCCACAGGGCTTTGTTGATCGGCATCAGCACGGTGTCGAGGATCACGCCCACCCATAATGCGAGCAAACCCGCGACCATCATCCATGCAGTTTTTGTTGCGGGGGAAGATTCGCCTTGTAGCCAACGTCCAGTGAACACACCCGACAACAAAGTCGCAACCGCTGGCAATGTGCTCAGCAATCCCTCCGGGTCCCACGTCTTCGACTGCACCCACAAATGTCCGCGCATCACCGCTCGATCAACGAAGGCACCTACGTCGCGACCAGGCTCGAGCACGCCCGATGCGATCACGCCATTTGCATCGGGCACTGGAATCAGCAGCATGACAAGCGCGTAGACAACCATGAATCCGACGGCCCACACAATCTGCCCACGCAAATCACACCAAATCACAATCGGTGCGGCGACGACGATGCACAAACCGATGCGCTGCAACACGCCTGGATAGCGCAGGGTTTCAAAGCTGAATGCGGGAATGAAATTCAGCGTGAGGCCAATCAGAATGATGATTGCGGCCCGCCGCCACAGTTGAAACATGATCGTATGTTTCGCTGCACCAGAGGCGAAAGCACGCGTTGTCGAGAACGTGAGTGATGCCCCACAGATGAACAGGAAGAACGGAAAAATCCAGTCCGTGAACGTCCAGCCGTTCCATGGCGCGTGTCGCAGCGGCGCGTAGATGTGCGCCCAATCACCTGGGTTATTGACCAACACCATCGCTGCAATCGTGAAGCCGCGAAAGACGTCGAGAGACAACAAACGCGGAGCTGGCGAAGTCGCGCTCATCGCCTAATTTTTCAACGCCAAACGCACATCACCATCGCTCTCATTGATCCGGCGCAACGCCGCCTCCGCGCCTGTGCCGCGAAGAATCATCACAATCGCGACCTTCACACGGAAGCGGCAGGCTTTGAGGGCCGTCTCGGCAACGGCTTCATCCGCTCCGGTCGCGAGCGCGGTCAGCCGGATTGCCCGCGTCAGTAATTTGGCGTTGGTCGGAACGAGATCCACCATCAAATTGCCGTACACCTTGTGCAGACGCACCATGATGGCGGTCGACAGGGTGTTGAGCGCGATTTTCTGCGCGGTGCCTGCCTTAAGTCGTGTGCTGCCGGAGACCATCTCGGCGCCGGTGTCGAGCGTGATGCCGATCTCGGCCTGCGCACAGACCAATGAGTCCGCGTTATTTGCCATACCAATCGTGAGTGCATGCGCGGCGCGTGCAGCGCGCATGGCCCCGAGCACATAAGGCGTGGTACCCGACGCTGCCAGCGCGATCACCACATCGTTCGCGGTCGGCAGCAATTTCAAAATGTCTGCCGCGCCCTGGGGATCGTTATCCTCCGCACCCTCCACTGCGCGATAAATCGCGCCCGGCCCGCCAGCCAACAATGCCAACGCGCGCTCGGACGGCCATGCGAACGTGGGATAGAGCTCAACGCTATCAAGCAACCCCAGTCTCCCGGACGTGCCCGCCCCGATGTAGATCAGGCGCCCGCCAGCCTTGATGCGCGGCACGGCGGCCTCGACAGCACGCGCAATGTCGGCGCTCGCGCGCGACACGGCTTGCGCAGCACGCGCCTGATCTTCGATCAGGGCTTCGACGAGCGCGTCCACCGCATATGTATCGAGCTCCGAGTGCAGGCGACTGGGACGCTCGGTGGTCAGCACCTTTCTTTTCATATCGTTCTGGTTACTTTTTTCAAGTGTGCAGGTTGGTCCGGATCATGTCCGCGTGCGCGCGCCAGCGCTTCAACCATAGGATAAAAACTTTGAACGATCGACACGTTGTCAAGCGCATCGTGCGCAGCGACAACCACCGGGAGCTCGGAATGCACGTCGTTCGCTGCCGCCGCAAGCAATACGCGCGCGCCGATTCTGCGCAAATCCTCAGCCAACGCGATCAGCTCCGCCTGGCCCGGCCCGCGCGGGGCGAGCACCATCACCGGATAGCCCGCTTCAACCAACGCCATCGGGCCATGCCGAACTTCGGCCGCGGAAAATGCTTCTGCCTGAACGCCGCATACTTCCTTGAACTTGAGCGCCATCTCGGCAGCGATTGCGAGACTGGCGCCGCGCCCAATCACGAAAAGGCGATCAGCGTTGCGCAACGCTTCCACTCCCGCTGACCAGTCGCTTTCAGCTGCAATGGAAAGCGTTTCTGGCAGCGACGGCAATGCAGCGCATAAATCGACATCACCTCCCCACGCCGCATAAAGACGAAGCCCCGCAGCGAGTTGCGCGATGAACGATTTGGTGGCGGCGACGCTCTGCTCTGCGCCCGCTTGCAGATCGATCACATGATGCGCGGCCTTCGCGAGCGGCGACTGTATGTCATTGACAAACGCAGCCGTCACCGCGCCGCGAGCTTCCAACGCCGCCATTGTTTGAACCAGATCCGGGCTCTGCCCCGATTGCGAAAAGCTCAACGCAGCGAGACCATCGCCTTCGATCGGCGCATGATGCAGAGTGATCACCGACGGCGGCAGCGATGTAACCAGAAGGCCCAAGCGTGACATCAACAGATAACCCAAATGGCTCGCTGCGTGATCGGAGCTGCCACGAGCCACAGTCAGTGCGGCTCGCACATTCGCCCTGACCAGCACGTGGGCGAGTGCGTCAATCGCGGCGCCGCTGCGACCGAACAATTGCTCCACAGCAACAGGCGCAGCCTTCGTCTCAAGCAACATGTTCGAAAGCGCTGTCATGGAATGTTTTTATCATCCTTGCAACGCGGGAACGATGCGCGGTCCAGATCATGCTGAGCACACTGGGGCCCCGTAATTTGGTGCTACGCTCTTCGGCATGATTGGCCCACTTTTTCCGAGCGCGATGCAGAACCCGAAACGTTTGCTTTTGTTGGTGACTCATGCCGCTGCTGCGTTCACAGTGTCGCCCTCATTTGCGATGGAACTGAAAGTCAGCGCCAACACGATGGTGCTCTCCGGCGAAGTTGTCGCGCGCGATCTGGATCGTGTCAAAGATGCGTTCAAAGCGAACCCCGCGATCACTCACGTCGTGCTGCGAAATTCGATGGGCGGCAATAGCTGGACAGGCTATCGGCTGGGTGAGTTGTTTCGCGAGAAGGGTGTGACCACGGCCGTTTCTGGCCATTGTGTTTCCGCCTGTTCGCGCCTTTTTCTTGGCGGCAAAGTCCGCATGTTTTCTGACGACTATCCGGCGAGCCTTACCTACGTTGGTTTTCACGGTCACTACGATTTTGGAAAACTAAATCCTGCCGCGGTCAAAAAGGAGGATCTGGTCGGCTGGACGACGAAATTCACCGACGGAAAAGTGGATCAAAAACTGTTGCAACGCTGGATCAACATCGATCGGCGCGCGGGCGATGTGCGTTTTTATCCGGATGCGGTGACGGCGCGATTCAAGCGAGCGACGATGTTGTGTCAGGGCACCGAATCGCAACGCCCGCAGCAATGCGAAATGATCGCAACGGATGCGCTGAAACAAGGCATCGTCACCACCAATTTGTACTACTCAAGCCCGGATGCCGCCACGCTGCCGTTCAAGATTCGCGAGCGACGCTTTCCCACGACGCAATACGCGACGCCGCTGCAGTCGGATCGGCTGCCTTCGCGCAATGCAGCCGCTCGACGTGATTTTGACCTGTTCAAAAATGCCGCGCTACCGAGGGCATTTGCGCTCTCCGCTAACGGGGCAAGCTGGGGCTGGAGCGCGAACGATCCGCGCTCTCCCGAAGCGGCGCTTGAGCGATGCCAAAAAAAGGCGACAGGAGGGAAATGCGGGCTTTATGCGGTGGATGACCGGGTTGTTTACGACACGAACAACGCCAAATAGTCCGATCAGTTTTCCTTTCAGCTTTTGGTGTAAATGCCCACTGCATTGGGGTTATATCGGTTTTTTATCGAAAGTCAACTTCTCTTATTTATCAATGGCAGCCCATTATTAATGGGCTTTTCACGAAAAAGCTGCTGGTAGGATGAACGACGCAACCATGCCTCATCGGCATTGCCAGTCCTGCGCCGTGATTGCCCTGCCCACCTACAATTTGCCCCATGAAAAAAACCCGCGTACTCGTTCTGGCCGGTGGCCAATCCGGCGAACATGAAGTCTCGATCAACAGCGCAAGGAGCGTGTTGCAGGCGTTGCCGAAAGACAAATTCGACGTCACCTCCATCGTGATTTCGCGCGAGGGCCGCTGGCTGCCCGCGCCAGACTCGGTGCGCGCGCTGGAGCGCGGCAGCGCGCCGTCGGGTGGCGAACTGGTGCTGCATCAGGCGGCGACCGCCGAAGGCTTCGACGTCGTGTTCCCCATACTGCACGGCCCCAACGGCGAAGACGGTACGGTGCAGGGCATGCTAAAGCTCGCGGGCATTCCCTGCGTCGGCTCCAGCGTGCTCGGCAGCGCGGTGTGCATGGACAAAGTGATGACCAAGGCGGTGCTCGCCTCGCACGGGATTCCCCAAGTCGGCTACCAGCTGGTCACCCGCGCCGCATTCGATGCGACGCCAGAAGACGCCATCGCCCGACTCGGCGCGCTCGGCTTTCCGGTGTTTGTGAAGCCGGCGAACCTCGGTTCGAGCGTCGGCATCTCCAAAGCGAAAACAGAAAACGAGTTGCGCGTTGCACTGCGCATGGCGTTCGAGCTCGACCGCCGCGTGATCGTCGAAGCCGCAACGTCTGAAAAGCCGCGCGAAATTGAAGTCGGCATTCTCGGCAACGACGCCCCGCAGGCGAGTCCCGTCGGCGAGCTCACGTTCGACAGCGAGTTCTACGACTACGAAACCAAGTACACCGCTGGCAAGGCGGCGATGCACATCCCCGCGATCCTTCCGCCCGTCATCGCGGCGCGGGCGCGGGCGCTGGCGGTCGAGGCGTTCAAAGCGCTCGACTGCGCCGGTCTCGCGCGCGTCGATTTTTTCTATATCGACAGCACTGGCGAGCTCTTCCTGAACGAAGTTAACACCATGCCCGGCTTCACCAAAACATCGATGTATCCCGAGCTGTGGCGCGCGGCAGGCGTGAACTACGGCGATCTGGTGTCGCGGCTGGTGGAGTTGGCGCTGGAGCGGCGTTAGGCGGAAATTGAGCTGAATCGATGTAATCAGCTTTTCGCTGGACGCACCGCTGCACACGGGTTTACGGCCTAAATTGATTTTTATCGACTATTGCCTATTTGCGCTCCTAGCCCATACGCGGTATGGATTTCATTGAAAAGATGAAGAGAATCCATGCTGCGAAAGCGTGCCTCACTGTCGTGAATTGATCGTCCCGCGGCGCGCCTGCACTTGACCCAAATCAAATCGCGACGCGGCCAACCGGCCTAGCATCATTGAAGTGAATCAACTCACGCAACTTCATTGATGAAATTTCTGCGGGCGTCCCCTGCCCGTCGCCCGCAAAGCTGCGCGACTTGCCGCGCCCCGACGCGTTGTCTTTCCACTGCCTCCGCTCATGTCTGACGCCTCGTCTGCCGCTGTCTCCCTCGCAAATCTCCCTGTCGCGCCCGGTGCGCCGATGCCGCATCGAAAGGTCATCCGTTCCTGGCTGATTCCGCTCTCGAACCGCGTCACGCTGTATCCGGTCCTTCTGTTGATCTTTGACTACGCGTTGCTGTTTGCTGCGTTGGCAGGCACCGTGTTCTTCGCGCATTGGGCGGCAAAGCTCGGCTGCGGAATCGCCGCAGGGTTCGTGATCGGACGCATCTTCATCATCGGCCACGACGCCTGTCATCAGAGCCTGACACCGCACCGCACGCTGAACAAATGGCTCGGGCGCATCGCGTTTTTGTGTTCGCTGACGCCGTACAGTTTGTGGGACGTAGGGCATAACGTGGTTCATCACGGCTACACGAACCTCAAGGGTTTCGATTTCGTCTGGGCACCGTTTACGAAAGATGAGTTCAACAAATTGTCTGCGAGCCAGCGCATGCTCGACCGTATTTACCGAAGCGGCTGGGCGCCGGGGCTGTACTACATGCTCGAGGTCTGGTGGCGGCGGATGTTTTTCCCGAATCGAAGCAACATGCCAACCCGGCGCACGGTGTTTCTGATCGACAACCTGCTGGTCACGGCGTACGCGGCCCTCTGGATCGCCGCGCTCTGGTACGCCGCAAACATCACAGACCAATCCGTCATTCTGCTGCTGTTGATGGGCTTTGTGCTTCCGTTTTTTTGCTGGTGCGCGCTGATCGGTTTTGTCGTGTACGTGCATCACACGCACGCCGCCGTGTCCTGGCACGCCGAGCGTAGCGCGTGGAGCAAGGCGCAGCCGTTTGTGTCAACGACCGTACATCTCACCTTTCCGCTGCGTATCGGCGCAGCGCTGCATCACATCATGGAGCACACCGCCCATCACGTCGACATGAGCGTGCCGCTGTACCGGCTCAAGGCTGCGCAGAAAAAGCTGGAAGCGATGCTGCCGGGCCGCATCATCATCCAGAAGTTTTCATGGCGCTGGTACTTTATGACCGCACGTAAATGCAAGTTATACGATTTCAGCGCGCAATGCTGGACCGACTACAAGGGCCGGCCCACGAGCGTTGCGGCAGGGTAGCGCCGACAGCGCGCCGCACGATGTAGGAGCGGCTCTGCCGCGACCTGCGCGGCGTGCGTGTTGTAGGGGTAGCGGCAGAGCCGCTCCTACAAGAGCTAAACGCTACTTCCGCTTCGCGTAATCCTGCGCGGTTTGCCACGCCACGCTTTGCAGATATTTCGCCACGCCCGCATCGAGCCCGGCAGTGTAGGTATTACCTTCCGGGTTCACGCCGTAGAGCGACGCCAGCACCGTGCACGCACCAAGATAGGTCCCCGCGAGCGTCGGATGCCGTTTGTCGGCGACGTACAAATTGATGTCCGGACGCTCCTTCACTACACGGCCGAACGCAAGCCCGGCGGGCACCACGAGCGCGTTGTTCGCACGTCCTGCATTGGTGTACTCCGCAGCCAGCTGCTCCGTCATTTCCGGCGCGTCCGCATAGGCCCACGACATGAAAAACGCCGGTCGTGCGCCGTTCTTGCGCGCGATGTCGCTGTTCTTTTTCGCAAAGTCATAAAAGATTGAGCGCAACTGGGGATGAATCGGGCACTGACTGCAATCCATCATTAACACCACGTCAAACGGCTTGGTGAACGTGTTGAAAACAACTTCGTTTTTTGCGTTGAACGAGTACGATCCGACCGCGTTAGGTTTGAAATGCGCATCGAGATCATGCCAGTTGATGCCCGAGCCACTGATGGTGGCCGACACGCTGCGATGCCCCGTTTTATCCGCCATCGCCGAGCCGCGAATCAACTGAGTTACGTGCCCGTGCATGCTGTTGTTGTAGTAGAAAAAACTGTTGCCGACCCAGAGAACGGCTTTGGTTTGTTCCGGCCCGGGCGCCGCTTTCGGAGCCTCTGGCGCCGTTGTCGCGGTGGTCGCGCAAGCACTCAGTATCAGCGCCATGCCCGCCATGAGCACCGCTTGTAGCGCCTGGATGTAGGTCGTATTTCTCCGTTGCATATCGCTCTCCTCCTTCAAGTTGCACACCACGAATGCGTGGATGAATGCGCTTGTTTTAGTGCATTGCGGCGCAGCATCGGGACGCGTGTTTCGTTACGGCTGTCTTCGAATTGAAACGTGTTCACACCGTGGACGATTAGGCGCGTCGCAGCCAGCTCCAGCCGCGCACGAGCAGCGGATAAACAACGAGATGCGCGACGGCCGACAAGGCCGCGAAAACGGAGCCGACAGCGGTGGGCAACACCGCACCAAACGTAAACGTCATACCGAGCACAAAGCCAAGCACGCATTCCGCCCGGAAAATCGGCAGCAGCAACGCGAGCACGATCAAGCCCTGGAACAAATATCCGGTGACACTTTGATAGCCGAAGGCGAATAAGCCCGCGAACACGGTACCGAAGATCAGCGCGCCAACGAATCCCGTGACAACTGCCGCAGGCGGTATTGCGGGCGCGTCCGCTCCATCGGCTTCAGGCGCAATGCGCCGCTGGACACGCCCGCTCAAGAACCAAGCCATCGCAGGCAACAGCAACGCGCCCCATGCATTGGAAATAGCAGGCAAATCCGCGCGATTCAGGACGTGATGGCTTCGCACGCCGCCGTGGACATGCTCCCACGCGAGATGCGCGACTTCAGCGAGCACCACCAACACGGTCAGATAAACGCGCCATGGCGAAAATGACGGGTTGTACATAGGCATCGTTGCATTGGTTGTGTTGCCGTGGCTACGCGGGACCGACTTCTGGCACGCGCTGCCGCCAGAGCTCCATGTCCACGCCCTTGAAGATCAGCCACAGCGTCAGCGACAACTCGCCGACAAATGCGGGGATCAAAATGGCGGGACTGTTGGCGTCTGCAAACGACGGTGCAAG
>JAYWHV010000163.1:0-13421 GCA_043777615.1 Burkholderiales bacterium
GGAGCCGATCTTGCCTTGCCGCCTGCGCTCCTGGCGGACGCTATCGAAAAGCAAAATGCAAAGGAGAAAACGGGCAGCTACTTCGGCATCTGGACGTTCGCCACGAAGGCGAACCTTGCTCTCGCAGCGGGTCTCGCGCTGCCGGTGATCAGTGCGTTCGGCTATCGCCCGGGTGAACCCACATCGAACGTTGCCGCGCTCACACTGGCATACACACTTCTCCCCTGCGTGCTGAAACTTTGCGCGCTGGCTCTGCTCTGGAAAATTCATACGCGCTTTTGAAAGCCGTTTAAGAGGTACATCATGAAACACATCATTCGCACATTTTTCATTGCGCTCACGGCCCTGCTAATTGCGGGTTGCGCTGCCGTGCCGGTCTCCGATTACGCGCAGGAGAAACCGAAGTTCGATCTGCGCGAGTATTTCAACGGACGTGTGATCGCGCACGGCATTGTTCAGGATCGCTCTGGTAAGGTCATTCGCCGCATGACGGTCGACATGAAATGCACCTGGGTCGGCGACACCGGTACGCTTGACGAAGACTTCACCTATGCCGATGGCAAAAAGGAGCGCCGGGTCTGGACAATCAAAAAGCAGGGTGACCGCTACATCGGCACCGCAGCCGACGTCGTGGGCGAAGCCATTGGCGAGGCCGCGGGCAACACGCTTAACTGGAAGTACGTGCTCGCGCTGCCCGTCGATGGCAAGGTCTACAACGTCGATTTCGATGACTGGATGTGGCAGTTAGACGACAAAGTCATGATGAATCGCGCCGTGTTTTCGAAGTTCGGTTTTCGGCTCGGCGAAGTGCTCATCACGTTCTACAAACAATGAGCACGCTCAATCCACCGATTCGCGACTGGTCCAAACAACGCGTCTGGATCATCGGCGCCTCTACCGGGATAGGCAAAGCGCTCGCCGATGCCCTGCTGGCGAAGGGCGCGCGCGTCGCCGTGTCTGCGCGCCGCGTAGAGGTGCTTGAGGACGCATTCGGCAAACAGGCAAACGCGCTGCGCCTGCCGCTCGATATCACGGACAACAAGGCGATGGCCACCGCGCTCGACAGCATTCATCAGAGCTGGGGCGGACTCGATCTCGGCATCATCATGGCTGGCACCTATCGCGCCATGCGTGCGTGGGATTTGAACGATGAGGCCATCCGCGACATGATGCAAACGAACGTTTACGGCGCGATGAACGCCAGCGCTTTGCTGTCAAAGTATTTTCTCAAGCAGCGAACAGGTCACGTCAGTATTGTCTCCTCGGTCGCCGGTTATCGCGGCCTGCCCAAAGCGCTGGTTTACGGTCCGTCCAAGGCCGCAATGATCAATTTCGCGGAAACGCTCTACATGGACTTAAGCGAAAAGGGCATTGGTGTATCGGTCGTCAATCCCGGGTTCGTGAAGACCCCGCTGACCGCAGGCAACGACTTCAAAATGCCGCACCTGATCGAGCCAGAAGAGGCTGCTACTTCAATGATCAAAGGCTACGAGGCGGGCGATTTTGAAATTGATTTTCCGAAGGCGTTCACGCGACAGCTCAAGTTCTTGCGCCTCTTGCCGTACGGCATGTATTTCAAACTCATCAAAAAATCGACGGGGTTATGACCGGGCGCCTGATCAAGCTCGTTGAATACTTCGAATCCGTCAGCGAAGCGACCGTCCCGCAACTGCGCAACTTCTACGCCCCGGACGCTTACTTCAAAGACCCGTTCAACGAAGTTCACACCGTTGATCAGATCGAGCACATCTTCGCCCACATGTTCGGTCCGCTCTCCGAACCACGCTTTATCGTTCATTCCCGCATCGAGCAGGAAGACGAAGCGTTCCTGACCTGGGATTTCCGCTTCCGCATCAAAAAGTACAAACCCGACGTCGAACAGGTCATCCGCGGCGGCTCACACTTGCGCTTCGATGCGCAAGACAAAGTCTGCTACCACCGCGACTATTGGGACGCCGCAGAGGAGCTCTACGAAAAGTTGCCGTTCATTGGCGGGATCATGCGGTTCATGAAGCGCCGAATGGCTTAGGCCCAAAACCCAGGCAATTTGCCAAAACTGAAAAAGTCTGGCTATAATGGAAGGCTTCGGGACGTTAGCTCAGTTGGTAGAGCAGCGGACTTTTAATCCGTTGGTCGGCGGTTCGAGCCCGCCACGTCCTACCAGAATTAAGTACAGAATAGCAATAAAAATCAAAGGGTTAGCTTCGGCTAGCCCTTTTTCTTTTGTGCGCGGATTTGTGTTTTGTCTAACGCGTTAGACAAAAGCTTTTTATGCCGAACTTTTAAGCAGAAATTGCGACCGCTCAGCGACGCGTCACCGCCTCAGTGCTCGTCGTGAACGCTTCGGCCGGTGCGGCCAGCGAATGGTCGGCGAGCCGTTCGTACTCGGAGATCACCTGCGCGCCGAATAGCAGGAGGGTTGCTGCCACCTCAAGGCTCAGCAGCACCGCGATGGCGGTGGTCAGCGATCCATAGACCGCGCCGATCTGCGACAGCGTGGTGAAGTACCAGGTCAATACGTGGCGTGAAATCTCCCACAGCACAGCCGCCGCCACCGCGCCCAGCAGCGCGTGGTAAAGCGATGGGCGACCGACCGGCATCACCAGATAAATCGAGGTGAGCACGAAGATTTCACCCACGAGCCCGAGCAGGTACAACAGCGCGCCCGACAATCCATTTAGCGACCAGGTGCGCCACAAAAAATCAACCTCTTGCTGACCGATTGCCTGGAGGCTCCCTGCCACCAGCGTGACCAGCAATACGCCCAGCCCGAGCGACAGGATGTAACCATACGGAATCGCCGCCGAGATCAGGTAATGGCGTCGTCGTTTCAGTACGCGATGATGAAAAATTACTGACATCGCGCTCTCCAGCACGGTGAACGCGAGCGAGCTGAAAAAAAGCATGCTGGCGAACAACACCCAGCCGAGCACATCGCGATGCGCCAGGAAATTCGCAAGCTCGACGACGATCGCTTTGGACTGACCGGGTACCAGCCATTCGAGGTACCGGCCCAGCGTCTGCAGCAATGCCGCCTGATCAACAAAATGTGACAGCGCAATCACCGTCAGAATCAGCATCGGAACAATCGATAGCAACGCGTAATACGCCACCGCGCCGGCCAGCAGCAGGCCCTGATTGGCGCGGAACCCTTTCAGCGTGCGCACAGCGAAGGCCCACGGGTGTTTGCGAACTTGGGCGAATTGGTGGCCGAGGACGTGCATGGGGTCAATGATGCACCATGCGCCCGCTATGACATCCCAGCAGCCCTGAATCGTTCAGCCAAACATCACTTCAACCGCTGGATCGGGCGAACGTTCAAGGGTGAGCAAGTGCGGGCGGTCTTCTAAGTTACTGCGACCTATGTTGGAGAGCGGCTTTGGTATGGCGCGGCGCAATCAGGTCGTCTTCACCGAACTCAATCCTGCCCCCACTTCCAGCGTTCAATCCGTATCGCTCAGCCAGTAGTTTCCAGCAAGCAGCTTCGCGCTGAAAGCGCCTGCCATTAGGGGCTACCACGCAAATGCTCCTAAAGTCGACTTGTGCCAAAAATGCGGCTCAGCTCCAATGCGCTGGGCGAAAACCCTGGAAGCCGTACCGCAGTCGCAGACGTAAACGCTGTCCGTCAACCCTGGCGCATAGCCTTCGCCGCCGATCCTTCCGGCGGCACCGCGCCATGATCCCTATCCGGCCGCTTCCACGGGTCCACGTGGGTCATCAGGTTTAGCACGCGGTGCCGCTGCATCACGCGACGCCGCGCCTCGACCGCGATGTCGTGCCCGGCCTCCACTGACAGCATCGCATCCACCTCAATGTGCGCATCGGCCACGATCAGGTCGCCCATCTTGCGCGTGCGGATGTCGTGCACTTCTTTCACGCCCGGCGTCCCGGCAATCGTCTGCCGAATGGCCGTCGTTTCCGCCTCGTCTACCGCGCGATCCATCAGATCATGCAGCGCGTCCCAGCCAAAGCTCCAGCCCATCTTCGCCACCATGAAGCCCACGATCAGCGCCGCAATCGGGTCCAGAATCGGGTAGCCGAGAAGGTTGCCCACGATGCCCACGCTGACCACCAGGCTCGACGCCGCGTCCGACCGCGCATGCCACGCGTTCGCCACCAGCATGCTCGACTTCACGCGCTTCGCCACCGCCAGCATGTAGCGGAACAAGAGCTCCTTCGCCACCAGCGCCCCGAGCGCCACCCACAGCGCAATGATGTGCACCTCGGCAATCGTCTCCGGGTTCTCCAGCTTCATCGCCGCCGACCACAACATGCCCACGCCCACCGCCATCAGGATCACCCCTAGCGCCAACGACGCCGCCGTCTCAAAGCGGTGATGCCCATACGGATGATCCTCGTCCGCATCCTTCTGACTCGCATGGTTCGCCAGTAGCACCACAAAGTCCGACACCAGATCGGCCAGCGAATGAATGCCGTCGGCAATCAGGCCCTGTGACTTCGACAACACGCCCACCACAATCTGCGTGGTGGACAACACCACGTTCACGCCCACACTCACCCACGTCGAGCGCGATGCAGCCGCGGCGCGTTCAGCAGGCGGGATCGGGGAATCTTCGTCGTCTTCGGCTTTTATGTTGGTGAAGGGCATGGGCGTGTGGAACCGGAGGTAAGACGAACTGATGATAGATGAACGAACTCAGGCATCTAACCGCCGGCTGTATTTATGGATTCCCGGAATAAAATAATAAATCCCTGGACACATATAAAGAATAGCCAGGAAAATACATATTGACATCGACGAAAGAAAAAATACAATCCTGGATTGTCATTTGAATATTCCAGGATTAAAAATGTTTCCTTCTAATGATGGACTTCCAACCCCAATTTCCGCGATGGACTCGCTTTTTGGTGAGGGTGACAGTTCCGCGCGACCAGAAAAAGTGTTCGTTGGTCATAACTTAGGCCATCGGTCATTTCTTGCCCTGATACCTATGAAAGACTTCTACTCGATGTCGAAAGTGGCGAACGAACGCCAGGAGGACGGAAGCCCTGCGTCTCAGCGTCCGCTCAACGAGCCGCACGCAGCAAATCTCGCCAAATACATCCTCAAAGGACTGGTCGCCGCTGCCATTGAGTATCGGGCAAACTTTGGGAAGCCGCCCTCGCCCGAGTTAGAGCAGATTCAGCAGACACTTGGCCCACAGGTCTATCTTGCTCTTCAGCCACTTGTTGTCAACCTTCGAACCTGTGCTGCGGGCGGTAAAGATGTGCAAGGGCAGCGAATGGAAGCTGCAGGCGAAACTGCGTGTTTCAAAATCTTCCTTAACCAGCGCGACTTGCTGTACGTAGTGGACGGACAGCATCGCCGATATGCGATGGAAATGGTGTTCGAGTTCCTCTCAACAGTTCGACTTGATAGAAGGTATCCGAAGAAGCAGTCGTTGTTCCCGTCTGACACGAAAGAGACGATCGCTTCTGCAATTATTTCCGCCTGGGACGAGTGTGATGAAGTGGCGAGAGCCTTTTGTCGTGTAGCCGTGGAAATTCACCTAGGCCTAGATTGGCGGCAAGAACAGCAACTTTTTCATGACCTAAATAATCTTGCAAAAAAAGTCGAAAAGAGTCTCGCGCTGCGATTTGATTCATCCAACCCACTAAATCGCTTCATACAACAAGAACTTCTGCCGAACGTACTGCAATGGGAGGACGTTGCCGAAGGAGACGTCGTCGATTGGCATCAGGACACTGGACGTTGGACGTTCAAAGATCTCGCTGCGACAAACGCCATCTTATTTCTCAATAAAACGAATATCGCGACGGCGACTCCTGCGGATGTGGATCAAAAGATTGAGGTGGCGGCGCGCACTTGGGAGGTGCTGTCAACTGTGCCTGGATTCGGCACATCAGGAGCGCGAACTAAAACAGTAATGGCGCAGCCGGTGATGGTCAAAGCAGTAGCAAAGCTCGTGTACGACTTCGCGTTCGCGCGTCGCCGAGATGAAACCGCGAGCGCAAATTTGGAAACGCTACTTGGCGGTCTGTCGCGCGTTGACTTCTCACATACGAATCCATGTTGGCGCTACTACGAGTTTGACGAGAGCGCGCGAGCCGCGAATGGTTTGTCGCCTTTGAAAGACTACTTGCCTGCGGATGACGGATCAAACAGAGATATTGGACGTTTCGATCCGACAACAAATTGGATGCGATTCGGCGCCAAACACAATGACATCTACCCAATTCTTGGCGACATGATTCGCTGGCAACTGGCACTACCGTCTCGTCACAAGTCTGCTGTTGGGTCGGAATAATTCCGCAGCAACCCTGAAAGCGCCAAGGCAACACAGATTCATGGTCAAACCCTTCAATGTGTTGGCATCAAGCGCCCGCAGGTTTGAGAGCGAACTCCTGGACATCGAAGCAATGGGCTCAACGGGTTAGTGAAAGTGCGAATTCATGCAGTGCGTTGCCGCAGGGTTAGAAGCTCGAACGACGTGGGCATGCGCTTGCACTCACGTCGCAGCAATATCGGCTAAACCGTTTGCAGCGAATTCCCCATCAGCAATTCATAACTCCGCTTGCGCGCCGCATGATCGTGCACCGCGCCTGCGATGATGAGTTCGTTCGCTTGTGTCTGCGCGATGATTTCGTTGAGTTTCGCCTGAACGGTGGCGGGTGAGCCGACGGCGGTGACGGTGAGCATTTGTTGCATGCCGGCGCGTTCTGCGGGTGAGCCGAGAGCGTTCATTTCGGCGACGGGGATTGGCTTCGGCAGCGGGCCGCGTTTGCCGGTTTGCATGCCGAGGAAGCGTTGTTGCAGCGACGTGAAGAGGTACGCGGCTTCGTCGTCGTTGTCGGCGACGACGACGTTGACGGCAACCATCGCGTACGGTTTGGTGAGCGCGCCGGGCAGGCCGTTCGGCTTGAATCTCGCGCGATAAATCTCCAGCGCCTGCATCAGCATTGCGGGGGCGAAGTGCGAGGCGAACGCGAACGGGTAGCCCAGGTGCGCGGCGACCTGCGCGCTGTACAGGCTTGACCCGAGCAGCCAGATCGGGACGTCGCAGCCGATGCCGGGGATCGCACGCACGGGGCGGCGCTGATCGGGCGGTGGCTTGAAATATTCGGCGAGTTCGATGACGTCACCGATGAAATCGTCTTCGGTTTGCGTGGCGAGCGTGCGGCGCAGTGCGCGCATGGTCATCTGGTCGGTGCCCGGCGCGCGGCCGAGCCCAAGGTCGATGCGACCGGGGTAGATCGTGGCCAGCGTGCCGAACTGTTCGGCGATGACAAGCGGCGCATGGTTCGGCAGCATGATGCCGCCGGAGCCGATGCGCATCGTCTTCGTGCCCGCAGCGAGGTAGCCGATCAGCACGGACGTTGCCGAGCTCGCGACCCCGTCCATGTTGTGATGCTCCGCGACCCAGTAGCGGTTGTAGCCGAGCGCTTCGGCATGTTGCGCGAGGTTCAGCGAGTTTTGCAGCGCTTCGGCGGAATTGCTGCCTTCAACGATGGGGGAGAGGTCGAGGACGGAGAGCGGAATCATTGACACATTTCTTTACGGCTTTTTGCTGGAATGACTGCTGCATCGGGGCTAAATGCAGAAAGCGACGATAGTTGACTTACGGGATTATTCAGCTTGAGCCCCAATGTAATGGTGCTTTCAGCGAAAAGCTGTACCAATATCAACAGCCCATTGGTGGTGAGTTTCCCACTCAAAGCCCGGTGTGCCCCAGCGGCAGCGCCGTCTTGTAGCGCACCTGCTTCAAGGTGAAGCTGGATCGGATCTTTTCAATGACGGGGATGGGCGTCAGCTGTTCCAGAATAAACGCTTCCAGCGCCTCAATGTCCGGCACCACGACGCGGATCAGGTAATCGCTGTCGCCGGTCATCAGGTAGCACTCCATCACCTCGTCGTGCTCGGCGATGCACGTCTCAAACTCGGCGAGCGCGTGCCGGCTTTGCTCCTTTAAGCTGATCGAGATGAACACGCTGAGCCCCAGCCCCAGCGCCTTCGGATTGGCAATCGCCACGTACCGATCAATGACGCCCGACGCCTCCAGTGCTTTCACCCGGGCGAGGCAGGGCGAGGGCGACAGGTTGACGCGCCGCGCCAGCTCGACGTTGGTCAGAGAGCCGTCGGTTTGCAGCGCCTGCAGGATGCTGATGTCGATGCGGTCCAGATTGTTCATGCTGAATTGTTAGACGTTCGCGGCATAAAACACTGCGATGGACTGAAGTTTAGGCGCAATCAGCAGCCTATGCTGCCTGCAACCGATCAAAATTCAACCTTGAGTTTTATGCCTCGATGAACCGCATGTCCGCCATTCAAGCCGCCACCGAATTTTTACCGCCACCCGTCGACGCCGATCCGCAGGAGACGAGCGAGTGGCTGGATGCGCTCGCGGCGCTGATCGCGGCGGGCGGTGCGGACGGCCCGGAGCGCGCCGCATTTCTGCTCGACAAGCTGGTCGCGTTTGCGCGAAGTCAGGGCGTGCGCTGGCAGCCGGAGCTCTGCACGCCGTATCAAAACACCATCGCCGTGAACGATCAGCCGACGTTTCCGGGCGACCTCGCGATTGAGGAACGGCTCGGCTCGATCATCCGCTGGAACGCGCTGGCGATGGTGGCGCGGGCGAATGCGGCGTATGGCGAACTGGGCGGACACATCGCGAGCTATGCCAGTGCGGCTGATTTGTTTGAGGTGGGCTTCAATCATTTTTTCCATGCACGCAATGAGGCGAAGGCGCATCGCGGCGACCTTGTTTTCTTTCAACCGCACAGCGCGCCGGGCGTGTATGCACGGGCGTTTCTCGAAGGGCGATTGACGGCGAACGACCTGAATTTTTATCGTCGCGAATTGGGCGCGACGGCTGCGGGCGCACGTGGGCTTTCGAGCTATCCGCATCCGTATCTGATGCCGGATTTCTGGCAATTTCCGACGGGCTCGATGGGCATCGGCCCGATCAGCTCGATTTATCACGCACGCTTCATGCGCTATCTCACGCATCGCAATTTGCTGGATTGCAGCCCGCGGAAAGTGTGGGGCGTGTTTGGCGACGGCGAGATGGACGAGCCCGAGAGCATGAGTGCGCTCACGCTCGCCGCGCGCGAACGGCTGGACAATCTGGTGTGGGTCGTGAACTGCAATTTGCAGCGACTCGACGGGCCTGTGCGCGGCAATGGTCGCGTGATCGACGAGCTGGAAAAGCTCTTCAGCGGCGCGGGCTGGAACGTGATCAAAGTGGTGTGGGGCTCGGACTGGGACGGGCTCTTCGCGCGGGACGAAACCAACGCTCTGCTCGCCGCGTTTGCCGACACCGTGGACGGGCAAATGCAGACCTTCGCGGCGAACGACGGACGCTTTAACCGAGAGCACTTCTTCGGACAAAACGAAGCCCTCGCGCGCCTCGCGCAGGGCATGACCGACGAGCAGATTGATCGCCTCAAGCGGGGCGGCCATGACCTCGTGAAGATTTACGCGGCCTATGCTGCCGCAGCGAAGCATGCCGGTCAGCCGACGGTGATTTTGGCGCACACCAAAAAAGGCTACGGCATGGGCAGCGCCGGTCAGGGCAAGATGACTACGCATTCGCAGAAGAAGCTCGATGAGGCGGCGCTCATCGAATACAGAAATCGCTTCAATCTGCCGCTGACCGATGAGGCGGTGACTTCGCTTCAGTTTTACAAACCGGCGGAGGACAGCGCCGAGCTCAAGTACCTTCACGCTCGCCGCAAAGCACTCGGCGGCTATCTGCCAAAGCGTGAGACCACTGCGGACATCTTGCCGGTTCCGTTGATTACGTCTTACGCGCAGTTCGCGCTCGCTCCGGACGGCAAGGAGATGAGCACCACGATGGCGTTCGTGCGCATGCTGGGCAACTTGCTGAAGGACGCGACTCTCGGGCCGCGCATCGTGCCCATTGTGGCCGATGAGGCGCGCACCTTTGGCATGGCCAATCTGTTCAAGCAGATCGGCATTTATTCAAGCGTTGGCCAGCGTTATGCGCCGGAAGACATCGGCAGCGTGCTCTCCTATCGCGAGGCGATGAACGGGCAGATTCTCGAAGAAGGCATCAGTGAGGCCGGCGCGATTTCGAGCTGGACGGCCGCCGCGACGAGCTACAGCGTGCATGGACTCGCGATGCTGCCGTTCTACATTTATTACTCGATGTTCGGCTTTCAGCGCGTCGCCGATTTGATCTGGGCCGCGGCGGATCAGCAGCCGCGCGGCTTCCTGCTCGGCGCGACGTCAGGGCGCACGACGCTCGCCGGTGAAGGCTTGCAGCACCAGGACGGCACCAGCCACTTGTGGGCCGCCACTGTGCCCAACTGCAAGGCGTACGACCCAGCATTCGCCGCCGAAATGGCCGTCATCATCGATCATGGCATGCGCGAAATGGTGACCGAACAGGAGAACGTTTTCTACTACGTCACGCTGATGAACGAGAACTACGCGCAGCCGGATTTGCCCGAGGCGAAGCATGCTGCTGTGATGCGGGGCGGGTATGTGTTTGCGGAGTTTCCGGCGACCTCTGAGCTGGACTCCGTTCGTGGTGAGTCAATTTCCGTTCAAAGCGAAACCTCCGCCGTTCGTGGTGAGCCTGTCGAACCACCCGTTGCCAAACACGTCACGTTGCTAGGCTCCGGCGCCATCCTCACCGAAGTCATCAAGGCTGCAGCGCAGCTTGCAAGCGAGGGAGTGAACGTCACCGTGATCAGCGTCACAAGCTGGAGCGAACTCGCACGCGACGGCCTGCGCTGCGAGGCGGATGAAGCGAACGATGCGTACATCACACAACTGCTTGGGCACACCCACGGCCCCATCATCGCGGCAACCGATTACGTGCGTCTGGTCGCCGAGAGCATTCGCGCTTACGTACCGATCAACCGCCGCTATGTCACGCTCGGCACCGATGGCTTTGGCCGCAGCGACACACGCGCTGCGTTACGCGATCATTTCGGCGTGGACGCAGCGCACATTCGGGCGTCGGCATTGAAAGCGTTGCGATGACGGAAACGCGGAGTAATGTCATCCTGAGCATGGCGAAGGATCAGTTCGCGCACGAAGACAGTTGCAAGTGATGGAAATCATTGCATGCCACCAGATCCTTCGCTGCCGCTCAGGATGACAGATCGTACAAATCTGAGCCTGCTAACGGAAATTTAGAAATCGCGCTATGACCGTCGTCTCGGTTGCGACGACAATAAGCGCTGCAACAAAAAGGAAGGAGTTCACCATGAAATTGACGCCTGAACAAAAGGAGCAATTCGAGCGCGACGGTTACCTGTTTTTTCCAGGCCTGTTCACGCCGGACGAAACACGCACGCTGACCGACGCCGTGCCCGAGCTTTACTCGCGGCAGGAGGCATACAACGTGCGCGAAAAGGGGACCAACTCGGTGCGCACCAACTTCGCGGCGCACATGTACAGCGCGCCGTTCGCGCGACTCGGGCGACATCCGCGCATGATCGAGCCAGTGGAGGATTTGCTCGGCGAAAAACTCTACATGCACCAATTCAAGATCAACGGCAAGATGGCATTTGAGGGCGACGTCTGGCAGTGGCATCAGGACTATGGCACCTGGAAAAACGACGACCTGATGCCGACCGAGCGTGCGATGAATATCGCGATCTTTCTCGACGAAGTGAACGAATTCAACGGCCCGCTGATGTTCATTCCGGGCAGTCACAAAAAGGGTGTGGTGGACGCCAGACATGATTTGACGACGACGAGCTATCCGCTGTGGACTGTCGACAACGCTCTCATTACACAGCTGGTGAATCGTGCGGGCGGAAGCAAGGGCGGCATCGTGTCGCCGAAGGGTCCCGCCGGTTCGATGATTCTGTTTCACTCCTGTCTGGTGCACGCATCGACCTCGAACCTGTCGCCATTCAATCGCGTCGCGGTGTATCTGAGTTTGTGCGCCGTCTCGAATCACATTCGTCGCCACAAGCGCCCTGAGTACATCGCGCATCGCGATTTCACGCCGATTGAATGCTTGCCGGATGACTGTTTGTTGAAGGAATACCCGGTCGATTTGCCGTGGAAGGATGGCGTGCCGCAGAGCGCGTTTGTCACCACGCCGGAGCCGTTCAAGCTCGCGGCCTAGCGCGACACCTCGCCGTTCTGTCCCCTCTCCCCTCGCGGGAGAGGGCTAGGGTGAGGGGGCTGGTGGCGCTACATCAACCCAAATTCACTATCCATCGTCACCCCGTCCTCTCAAGGGGGCGGACGCCAGAAATATGAACCTCTACTCAAAACTCCAGCAGCGCGCAGCACAAGACAAACCCATCCGCATCGGCCTCATCGGCGCCGGAAAATTCGGCTCAATGTACCTCGCGCAGGTGCCACGCACGCCGGGTGTTCATCTGGTGGGCATCGCTGATCTTTCCCCAGACGCGGCTCGAACCAACCTCGCGCGCGTCGCCTGGAGCATCGAGCGTACGCAGGCACGCTCGCTCGATGAAGCGATAAAACTCGGCAGCACCTTCATCTCGGAAGACTGGCGCGCGCTGGTCTCGCATCCCGCCATCGACGTGATCGTCGAATGCACCGGCAACCCAATCGCCGCCGTCGAGCATTGTCTCGCCGCGTTCAATCACGGCAAGCATGTGGTGAATGTGACGGTCGAAGCCGATGCGTTTTGCGGGCCACTCCTTGCTCGGCGCGCAGCCGAAAAGAACGTGATTTATTCACTCGCATTCGGCGATCAACCAGCGCTGATTTGCGATCTCGTCGACTGGGCGCGTACCTGCGGCTTTCCAGTCGTGGCGGCGGGTCGTGGGCACAAATGGCTTCCGCACTTTTCACAGAGCACGCCGGACACCGTGTGGGGCTACTACGGCCTCACGCCCGAGCAGGCGACGCGCGGAGGACTGAACCCTAAGATGTTCAACAGCTTCCTCGATGGCTCAAAGCCGTCGATTGAAAGCACGGCAGTCAGCAACGCCACGGGGCTGTCGGTACCGAGCAACGGCCTGCTTTATCCACCCGCCAGCGTCGAAGATATTCCCTTCGTAACCCGGCCCATTTCAGAGGGTGGCGTGCTCGAGAAAAAGGGCATGGTCGAAGTCATTTCGTCGCTCGAAGCCGATGGCCGAAAGATCCCGTACGACATCCGCATGGGCGTGTGGGTTACGGTGGAGGCCGAGACGGAATACATCAAAAATTGCTTTGAGGAATACAACGCGCATACCGATCCGTCCGGTCGCTACTTCACGCTCTACAAGCGCTGGCATTTGATCGGGCTGGAGGTGGGGGTGTCGGTTGCATCAGTTGCGCTGCGCGGCGAGCCGACTGGCGTTGCAACCGCTTGGAATGCTGATGTGGTTGCCACTGCAAAACGCGATCTAAAACCCGGTGAAATGCTCGACGGCGAGGGCGGCTACACGGTGTGGGGGAGGCTGCTACCTGCGACCAAATCCGCTGAGATGGGTGGTCTGCCTTTGGGTCTCGCACA
>JAYWHV010000164.1:0-13393 GCA_043777615.1 Burkholderiales bacterium
GCTGGCATCGATGATCTCGTCGAGGGTCTGCGGCACGATGGCCTCAGCGCGCTCGATTTTCGCGATGAGCTTCGCCTTGCCGCCGCATGCCGTGAGGATCGTGCGCGCGGTCTGCATGTCGTTCGCGCTCTTGGGAAACGAGATGGCCAGGTAGTCAACATTGATCGCCACGGCGATCCGGATGTCATCCAGATCTTTCGCGGGCAGGGCTGTCGCGGTCAAACCGCCGCCCATTTTGTTGATGCCCTTGTTGTTCGAGAGCTCGCCGCCGAGCTCGACGATCGTGTGCACTTTGTCGCCGACTACCTTGATGACCTTCAACTGGATCAGGCCGTCTGCGAGCAGCAGCGTGTCACCGCTCTTTACGTCCAGTGGCAGCTCCTTGTAGTCGAGGCTTGCCTGCTGTGCATTCGACACCGGGGCCTTGTTGTCGAGCGCAGCATCGAGTAAAAACGGTTCGCCTGCGACGAGCATTGCCTTGCCGTTTTCGAATTTGCCAACGCGGATTTTGGGGCCCTGAAGATCTCCCATGATGGCGACCTCGCGACCCACACGGGCGGATGCTTCACGCACGCGCGCGGCCCGTGCGGCGTGATCCTCGGCAGTGCCATGCGAAAAGTTCAGACGGAAGACGTCGCATCCGGCCTCAATCATGGCGGCAATGATGTCAACGGTGTCGCTCGCGGGGCCGAGCGTGGCAACTATTTTGGTGGCTTTCATGCGATCGAGTGTAGTCCCCGTATGTGGCTGTAGTGCGACGCTGTTTCGCTACTCCTGACAATCCCCTGCGCGCACCGCAGAAATGACTTCCTTGCGATGCTGCTTTTCGCCAAATTTGGTGCCGATGGTGTCGACCTCGGCTTTGTACTCCCCGGGGTTCACGATCGTGATGAGGGTCGTGTTTGTGCCGGAGATCCCGGGTAGTCTGCACGTTGCATGCACGCTGTATTTATTGTCGGCGACTTTGGTGGTCTCGGTTTTGCAAAGAAAACTTGCCAGTCGCAAGGTGCGCGAGATTTCCTTTTTCGGACTGGCGCAGTATTCGCTATTGCGCGTCTCGTATTCCACCGGCGTGAGGTCGAGCTTCTCGATTTTGCGTTCCACTCTCCACAAGCCCGGCTTCAACTGGTCAAGCGGGATTGAATCCAGCGCGAACGCCGGACACGCAATGGTCACGGATAGCAGCGCGGCGTAACGAACAAAGTGTGTATTCATGCCGCATTAACGCACGAACATCCGCGGTGTTGACGAATGCCGTGCCGTGCCGGGCCTAGTCCACCACGCGAAGCTTGATGTCGTCGACCCAGCCGGTACCTTCGTCCAGCAGCATCACACCGACCTTCAATTCGTATGCTTCAGCGGGCAATTTGAAGCGAACGACGGAGCGCTTCCAGCCGGCCTTACCGGTCACGGGCGGGCTGCGCGCCTGTTCGAGAATAGCGTTGCGACTTTCGATATTGACCGCCAGCAACCACCCTTCCGGGCCGACGCCGTCCGCTTTCATCGCGGCGGAAAACTCGAGCGTTTTCCCGGCGTGTTCGGCGACCACCACGCCCTGATTGATCATGCCGAACACTTGCGGACTGACGCGCTTGATGCGGTAGCTCGCCTTGCCATCGGAGGCTGCTTCGGTGTCGACGGCCCATTCATAATTGCGTACTGGACCTGTGTGTTGCGATGGAAACCAGCCCGGCGCGCGAGCGCCGTTCGCGGGCTCTTCGAAACTTGGATTGACCAGCTTGATGTCGACCGACGCAGCGAATGTTGCGCCGACAAGCAGTGACAGGAGTAACGCCGCGCAACGCGCAACGTACTTGATCGGCTTAGGCATCGGTGACGGCTCCTTTGCTGGCACTTGAGGCCAGTTTTGCAAATTTATACATAACGCCCTTCGTGTACTTCATCGGTGGAGCAACCCAGTTTGCCATCCGGGCAGCAATCGTTGCGTCATCGACATTCAGTTGCAACAGGAGTTTGTGCGCGTCAACCGTGATCGAATCGCCTTCTTCCACGATGCAAAGGAGCCCACCCATTTGCGCTTCTGGCGAGATATGGCCCACGACCATGCCCCACGTACCGCCAGAGAATCGGCCATCGGTAATCAGCGCAACCGTCTCGCCCATACCCTTGCCGATGATGGCGCTGGTGGGCGAGAGCATTTCGCGCATGCCGGGGCCGCCTTTCGGCCCTTCGTAGCGCAGCACGAGCACGTCGCCATGATTGATCTTGTCGGCCATGATCGCTTCCATGCATTCAGGCTCGCTGTTGAAGACGCGGGCCGGGCCGGTGAGCACCGGATTCTTGAGCCCCGTGATCTTCGCGACGCAACCTTCAGGCGACAAATTGCCCTTTAGAATCGCGAGGTGCCCTTCGGTGTACATCGGGTTATCGGGTTGGCGAATGACATCTTGCGTTTTTGCGGGGAGATCGGGAATTTTGGCCAATTCTTCAGCCATCGTTTTGCCGGTGATCGTCATGCAATCTCCATGCAAAACGCCCATGTTCAAGAGCATCTTGAGCACTTGCGGCACGCCGCCAACGGCGTGCAGATCGGTCATCACATATTTTCCTGACGGCTTCAAGTCACACAGGACCGGAACCTTCTTCCGCATGCGTTCAAAGTCATCAATCGTCCAATCAACGTCCGCCGCGTGCGTGATCGCCAGAAAGTGCAGCACCGCATTGGTTGATCCACCCGTCGCCATGATCAGCGCGACAGCATTTTCGATGGATTTTTTGGTGACGATATCGAGCGGCTTCAGATTGTTTTTAATCGCCTCCAGCAACACGCGGCTGGATTCGGCCACGCTGTCTGATTTCTCCTGATCCGGGTTCGCCATCGACGACGAGCCGAGCAAACTCATGCCGAGCGCTTCGAACGACGACGACATGGTGTTTGCCGTGTACATGCCGCCGCACGCGCCGTGAGTTGGGCAGGCGTTCTTTTCGATGCCGTCGAAATCTTCCTGGCTGATCGTGCCGGCCGCCATCTTGCCGACGGCTTCAAATGGCGAGACGATGGTCAGCGCCTGACCCTTCCAGATGCCCGGTTTGATGGTGCCGCCGTAGCAATAGATGGCGGGAATGTTCATGCGGCACATCGCGATCATGCCGCCGGGCATATTCTTGTCGCAACCGCCGAGCACCAGCACGCCGTCCATCATCTGGCTTTGCGTGGCCGTCTCGATCGCATCGGCGATGACTTCGCGCGACACCAGCGAATACTTCATGCCTTCAGTGCCCATGCTGATTCCGTCGGTCACCGTAATCACGCCAAACATTTGCGGCATACCACCCGCAGCAGTAATCGCCGTGACGGCGCGGTCAGCCAGTGGCTGAATACCCGCATTGCACGGATTCATCGTGCTGTGGCCGTTGGCGACGCCGACAATGGGTTTGTCGAAATCATTATCACCAAAGCCGACCGCGCGAAGCATCGAACGATTGGGTGAACGGGCGATGCCAGCCGTGATGATTTTGCTGCGGCGATTGAACGTCATAGATGGACTCAGGTGGGTAGACAAATGTGTGTTGGCGAGATTTTAGGCCGCACTACACTTACTCACTATGCTGATCCACCCCGAAATCGACCCCATTGCCCTGCAAATCGGCCCGCTTGCCATTCGCTGGTACGGCCTGACGTATCTGGCGGCCTTCGCGCTTTTCATGTTGCTCGGTCAATACCGCGCCCGAAAACAGGTATTGCAGGGCTGGAAGCCGGCTGATGTCGACGAGCTGTTGCTTTACGGCATTTTGGGCGTAGTTTTGGGCGGGCGGATTGGCTACTGTCTGTTCTATAAGCCAGGGTATTACTTGAGCAATCCGCTTGAGATTTTCGCCGTTTGGCAGGGGGGCATGAGCTTTCACGGCGGCCTGCTCGGCGTGATTTTTGCGATGTGGCTCTACGCGCGGCGTACGGAGCGAAAGTTTTTGCGGGTGATGGATTTCGTCTCGCCGCTCGTGCCACTGGGCCTGGCCTCGGGCCGCATTGGCAACTTCATCAACGCCGAGTTGCCAGGTCGAGCCGCTGACCCGTCGTTGCCTTGGGCCATGATTTTCCCGACAGTGGACCGGATTCCGCGCCACCCTTCGCAGCTTTATCAATTCGCCCTTGAAGGCGTCTTGTTGTTCGTCGTCCTGTGGATTTACTCAAGCAAACAGCGCGCGCTGGGCCGCGTTTCGGGCGCGTTTCTTGTTGGCTATGGCATCCTGCGTTCCGTCGCCGAGTTCTTCCGTGAGCCTGACGCCTTCCTCGGGTTTCTGTCATTTGGGATGACGATGGGGCAGTGGCTGTGTGTGCCTATGATTTTGTTGGGCGGCTGGTTGCTGGTGCGGCGGGCTAAGTAACGCACGCGCGGCGCTCCGGTTGAGCGAATGTTGAGGCCTCAGGCAACTTCCGACGAAAATTTACGACATGTGTGCGGACGCTCGGGCCCTCATCGGGAACGCCAATTCAACGCATCGTAGTCCGCGCCTTCGCAGCATTCACAGCGTTGTCGTGGGCCTTCTCGACGCAGTGCCCCCAACAAAGGAATATGTCCAAGAGGCGTCTGTCTACGCCGCGGCTGCTTGACGCTTCGCTATTGCTAAGATGTTGAGCTTGGGAGGTTTGGTCGGATGAGAGTTCCGCATCGCCAGGGAATTGTCCGTGCCAACGCCGGGTCTCGATCGACGGAGTAAGCCCTCGATCCTGGCCAGCCTACTCAACCCGCCGAAATTCACCATCCATTACCTTCGGACCACCCGGTGCAGTGGAAGGTGTCGCGACTTGTGGCGTGATGCGACTAGGGATCAATAACAAGCAGAGCGCAAAAATGTCGCTCATGAAGCCGGGGAACAGGAACAGCACAGCTGCAAGCATGCGGCGACCGCTGTCAAATACGACGCCGGGTAGTGACATACTTTGCAAGGCGTTCACGAATCGCGCTTTGAGCGTGCTGGTTTCGCGCTTCATGAGCAAAAATCCGAAGACGAATCCGGGCACGAAGAGCGCGAGCGCAGGAACATTGAGCGATTCGGCGAACCTGATCGTCGCGTAGATGTCCAATATTGGCAACACCAACAAAATTCCAAGTAAAACGAGTGGCATGAACATCTCCAACGCCTACGCACCTGACGCCGCATTAGGGCGAATCAGTCGCCCAAATCGGTCAGCGCGGTCAGCTAAACAAGTCATAAGTATGACAGCAACGTCAGCGAAAAGTGCCGCGCGATTGGGTGCCTGGATGGCAATTTTTTGTGCTGTGGCTTTTGTAGCGTCCGGCGCGCAGGCTGCGGCGAGTGACGGACCGCTGCCGGTTGATGAGGCGTTTCCAATCACGGCGAGCTTCATAAACGGTAAATTGGCCTTGCAGATCGGTGTGACGCCGGGGCATTACTTGTATCGGGATCGATTTGAACTTCGCGTGGACGGCAAGGACGTCGGGCCTGCGGTTGCGTCGAAGCTTGCGAAACTTGCGCTCGCCAAGGGCAAGGTGAAAAACGATCCGACTTTTGGCAAAACCACCGTTTTTGAAAGCCCGTTCACGTTCGAACTCGTACCCGTAGCAAATCCGAAGACCGAGCTGGAGCTTGTATTTCAGGGCTGCTCCGAGGTTGCCGGGGTTTGCTACCCGCCCGCGAAACGGCTGTTTGCACTGACGGCTGGGGCGAAATCTGCCCCACCGAAAGAGTTGCAGCCTACAGGCCTCAAAAACCTTTTCAAGCCGCAGGTGAGCCAGTGAGCACGAGCTCATTGCCCGACGCCAATCGGCCGATGTCGTCCGGAAAGCGGGCGTTGCTTCTCGGTACGGCGGCCATCGCTGCCGCCGGAGCGGGCGCATGGGGCGGGCATTGGTGGCTGACGCGCGGCTCAGTCAAAGGCGAAGAAGCGAAGCTCTTGACGGCAAGTTTTGAGGCGTTGGACGGCAAGTTGACCCCTATGTCGACCTGGCAAGGCAAGACATTGGTCGTTAATTTCTGGGCGACGTGGTGCGGTCCTTGCCGCGAAGAGATGCCGGAATTCGTAAAAGCACAAGGCGAATTTGCGTCGAAAGGTCTGCAATTTGTCGGCATCGCCATCGATCGGCGGGCCCCGGTTGAGCGATTTGCCAAAGAACTGGCGATTAATTATCCGATTCTTTTGGGCGATCCCGCGTGGCTCGAGGCCGTTAAAACGATGGGTAATCCGCAAGGCGTTTTGCCATTTACGCTGGTTCTTTCGCCCAAGAGCGAAGTGATGCTTCGTCGCGTAGGAAAGCTTAAATACAGCGAAATTGCAGCGATCTTCGGGTAAGTACGGTTCGTTTTTGAACCTGCGGAAGCCGTGATGACGAATCTTCAGCTTTTCGCTGATCACCCTATTGCATTGGGGCTATAGCGCGATTTTTGCTAAAGTCAACATCCGTTATTTATCCGACCTAGCCCTTATTCCAAATGGACTGCGTAAAAAAGCTATTGGCCGCAATCGCATTTTTCCTGAGGGCGTTTGCTCATAAGAAAAACCTGAGAAAAGCTGTCGCTAACTAGCAACAAATCGAAATTTCAGGCAAACTATCGCTTATCTCAACTTAACTTGCTTCGATCTCCCGATTGAATCAAGACGCAATTGATGGCGACTGACGTCGAAACGGTCCCTGGCAAAGCCAAAACCACGACAACCGAACTGGTCGAACGCGCCCATGAAGAAATGGGTGAAACCATACGCAAAGCAAGCGACATTGACGGACCCCTGCCACGCATTCTTTTGCTGCACGGCCCAAATCTCAACCTGCTCGGAACACGAGAGCCTGAAAAATACGGCTCCACCACGCTTCATCAACTCGAGGCTCACCTGACCGTACGTGCAGCCAAAGCGGGCTTCCAGCTCGACTGCCTGCAAAGCAATCACGAAGGCGTGCTCGTGGATCGCATCCACGCCGCACGAACCGACGGCACCGTCGCCTGCATCATCAATGCCGGTGCCCTGACTCACACCAGCGTGGCGCTGCGCGATGCATTCGCCGGAGCCTCGCTGTCCTTTCTCGAAGTGCACATCACTAACGTGCACGCCCGGGAGGAGTTTCGCCATCACTCTTACTTAAGCGCCATTGCGCGCGGCATCATCGTCGGTTTCGGCGTGCGCGGTTACGACCTCGCACTCGATTTCCTGACGACCGAGTATTCGCCCAAGTAGTTTCGCCAAAAGCGTGACGCCACTTATCTTCCCGAAGAGGAGAACCATCGCATGGATCTGCGCAAATTAAAGACTTTGATTGAACTCGTACAGGAGTCCGGCATCGCCGAACTCGAAGTAACCGAGGGGGAAGAACGGGTGCGCATCACGCGGACGGTGGCCAACGCGCCGCAGCCGTTCATGCAGTATGCCGCACCGATGATGCACGCGATGCAGCCGGGGCCGGCCATGCCCGCGCCAGTGGCCGCACCGGTCGCGGCTGCGGTAGCTGAGCCCGTCGCGGCGGAGCCCGCGGGACATATGGTGAAGTCACCCATGGTCGGCACGTTTTATCGCTCGGCTGCACCAGGCGCCAAACCGTTCGTTGAAGTCGGTAGTTCGGTGAACGTGGGCGACACGATCTGCATCATCGAAGCGATGAAGCTCATGAACGAGATCGAGGCGGACAAATCGGGCGTGGTGAAAGCCGTGCTTGTTGAATCGGGCAACGCGGTCGAATACGGCCAGCCGCTGTTCACCATCGAATAGCGCGACCCCACGATGGCGCTCTCCCTGTCCTCGGCCAAAAAGCCGGAAAACCTGATGTTCGACAAGATTCTTATCGCCAATCGCGGCGAAATCGCTCTGCGAATTCAGCGCGCGTGCCGCGAAATGGGCATCAAAACGGTGGTTGTGCACTCCGAAGCCGACGCCGACGCCAAGTACGTCAAGCTGGCCGACGAATCAATCTGCATCGGCCCCGCACCGTCCGCGCAAAGCTATTTGAACGTTCCGGCAATCATCGCTGCGGCTGAAGTGACCGATGCGCAGGCGATCCATCCGGGCTACGGTTTTTTGTCGGAAAACGCCGATTTTTCGGAAAAAGTCGAGAAATCGGGTTTCGTCTTCATCGGTCCGCGCGCGGAGACGATCCGCCTGATGGGCGACAAAGTCTCGGCCAAACTCGCCATGAAAAAGGCAGGTGTGCCCGTGGTGCCGGGGATGGATGGCGCGCTGCCGGACGATCCGCGCGAAATCATCAAAATCGCCCGCACCATTGGCTATCCGGTCATTATCAAAGCTTCGGGCGGCGGCGGTGGACGAGGCATGCGCGTGGTGCAAACGGAGGCGGCGCTGGTCAACGCGGTAACGCTTACCAAGGGTGAAGCGCTCGCGGCGTTCGGCAACGGCACGGTTTACATGGAGAAATTCCTTGAAAACCCGCGCCACATTGAGATTCAGATCCTCGCCGATCAGCACAAAAATGCCGTCTATCTTTTTGAGCGCGATTGCTCGATGCAGCGTCGCCATCAAAAAATTATCGAAGAGGGCCCCGCGCCCGGCATTCCAGAACGGCTGATCGCGAAGATCGGCGAACGCTGCGCTGAAGCCTGCAAAAAGATCAACTACCGCGGTGCCGGCACCTTTGAGTTTTTGTACGAAAACGGTGAATTCTTTTTCATCGAAATGAACACCCGCGTCCAGGTCGAACACCCTGTGACAGAACTCATCACCGGCATCGACATCGTGCAGGAGCAGATCAAGATTGCCGCGAATCAGAAGATGACGTTTCGCCAGAAGGACGTTGTCCGGCGCGGCCACGCCATTGAGTGCCGAATCAATGCCGAAGACCCGAATTCATTCGTGCCTTCGCCCGGTCGTATCACCAGCTGGCACGCACCCGGCGGCCCCGGCATTCGCGTCGATTCGCATGCGTACAACGGCTATTTCGTCCCGCCAAATTACGATTCGATGGTGGGCAAGTTGCTTGCGTACGGCGCAACGCGCGAACAGGCCATCGCCCGTATGCGCATCGCGCTCTCCGAAATGATCGTCGAAGGGATCAAGACAAACATTCCGCTGCATCGTGAGCTCATGGACGACGCCCAGTTCATCAAGGGCGGCTTCTCGATTCACTACCTTGAGCAGCGCATGGCCAGGCTTGCGGAACGCAGGAAATGACCGCTCTGACGTGGCTGGAGATTTCTGGCCCGGTTAAAGGTGAGGCCGCCGACGCCATTGCCGATGCATTGCTCGAAGCGGGCGCGCTTGCAGTGGATGTTGCGGACTTAAATGCGGAAAGCGATGCCGAGCAGCCCATCTTTGGCGAGCCCGGCATGGCATTGAGCCAGCGTTGGGCTGACAGCCGCATTGCCGCCCTTTTCGAATCCAGCGTCACCACGGATGAACTCGATGCGCTCTGGAAATCGTTACGCCGCGAGGCAGGAGACTCGCTGGGGCCGCACGAATTTCGTGTTGTCCCGGAAACCGATTGGGTCCGCGCTACTCAAGCGCAATTCGAGCCCATTGAAATTACACCCAGACTCTGGATCGTGCCCACATGGTGCGAGCCGCCAAATCCGGCGGCGATCAATCTGCGTGTCGATCCCGGACTTGCGTTCGGCACTGGCACGCACCCGACCACGCGCTTGTGCTTACAGTGGTTAAGCGATTTGTCGCTAACGGGTAAGTCGGTACTCGATTACGGCTGCGGCTCAGGGATCCTGGCAATGGCGGCGTCGGCGTTGGGGGCATCGTCGGTTTTTGGCGTCGACATCGATCCACAGGCAGTTGAGACTGCGCGCCTGAACACGGAGGCGAATGGACTAACGGTCGCTTACGGTACGTCAGACGACGAACTGAACGAGCGCTATGACGTGGTGGTCGCCAATATCCTCGCTGGCCCGCTTACCGTGCTCGCGCCGGCCATTTGCAGCCACGTTAAATCGGGCGGTGTTCTCGCCCTCGCCGGGATTCTTGCGCCGCAAATAGAGCGCATCCAGACCGCGTATGCGCCCTGGATCAAACTCGTGGTGAGCGCGGAGCGGGACGGCTGGGTGCGCATGAGCGGAGAGCGCGCCTAACCGCCCGCGTCGACGCCGTTAGTTCACTCGACGCGTACGCTACGATTGCACTATGTCGAATGTCCCAACGCAAGTCTCCGCGATCACGCAATGCCCGCATTGCAGTGCGAAGTTTCGCGTGCGCCCGGAGCAAGTCAAGCTCCATGCAGGACTTGTACGGTGTGGTGCCTGCCGCGGCATTTTTGACGCGGTTGAACACCTGATTGAAGGCATCCTGCCGCCGATGCCGCCAATGCATGAAGCGGTCGAAGGCGCGTCGCCGCAAACAATCGTTCAGGGCATGCCCGCAATGACCGCGGAGTCTGAAGGTACGGTGGCGAACCGGGCGGGGACGGTTGAAGTCAAGGGTACTGGTGACGCATCGGTCGCCGCCGCGGCTGCGAGCGGCGATGGAGCCACCGATGCTGATCCTTTGGTGCGAAATCTCGACGCTGAAGCTCACAGCCCGAACGTCGAGTCGCATGCGCGCGATCTCAACGACTACCGGTGGCGCGCACCGGCGCAGGCTGAGTCGACGGGCGCGCGGTGGGGCTACGCGGTTGCGTCGTTTGTAGCAGCATTGCTGCTGCTGGGGCAAGGGGCCTATTTTTTCCGCGACGAACTGGTCAGTCGCGTACCACAAGCGGCGCCGTTCGTTGCGATGGCATGCGAGCAATTTGGTTGTCGCGTCGAGCCGCCAAAGCGCACCGAATCGCTGGGCTTTGTAGGTGCCGATCTCGCCGCAGACCCCGCGCACAAGGGCCTGCTTATCTTCACGACCACGCTGCGCAACACGGGCGCGCGCACGGTTGCGTTTCCGCATCTCGTGTTGTCGCTTGATGGTCTCGGTGGCGAGTTAGTCGTGCGCCGTATCTTCGCCCCCACCGAATTTGCTCCGGCCACAGCCAATCTTGCCCACGGGCTCGACGGTGGTGCCGAGGTTGAAATCAAGCTCTACCTTGATGCCAGTCAGGTAAACGTTGTGGGCTTCAAGGTGGATCACGCCTATCTCTAGGCCTCCAATCGAAACGACTGATTGACATGACTGATCGACAGGCAACGAGCCAATCTGGGCTCCCGCTATGGGTGACCGGGGTCTGTGTTGCAGTGATTGTCTACGCCAGCCTGCAGCCTTTCACGGGGTGGACTGAGCCCGCACCTGGCGGTCGCTTTTTTCTGTTTCATTGGGGGCAGCGCTGGACCGTCGGCGACGCAACTTTCAACCTGCTCGCCTACATTCCGTTTGGTTTTGCACTCGTTATGGTCTGGCCGCTTCGATGGTCCGGACTGCGTTCAATCCTGGCAACGCTGGGATCGGCGTTGGTGCTTTCGCTTGCGATGGAGACCGCGCAAATATGGCTGCCGACACGTTATGCAAGCGTGCTTGATACCGCCGCCAATCTGGTCGGCACACTGGTTGGCGCTGTGTTCGGGGCGCTTGTTATTTCCTCGCGACCGCTTCTTGATGCAGCGCGTTCACTACGCTTAGCACTGGTAGTGCCTGGCGATTCGGGTGACCTGAAGCTGGTGCTTCTACTGGTCTGGCTTTTGGCGCAGACGAATCCCGCAATTCCACTGTTTGGCGCAACCTTTCACCCTGGCCAGAAGGCGGCGTTTGAGCCGGTCGTGCTAGTTGTTGAACTCGTGCAAACCGCGTCCGCACTGATCGGGATTGGCCTGTTTACTGACCTCATCATGCGGAAGCGCTGGATGGGTGGCATCGCATTGGTGCTGGTGATCGCGTTGGCGATTGTGATGAAAACCGCTGCTGCGCAGGCCGTGCTGACGCCCGTCGCGTGGGACGAATGGTTGCGCCCCGGCCACACGCTCGGCCTCGCGGTTGGCGCATTCGCCCTAATGGTGCTGTTCTGGTTGCCACGTGCTGCAAAGTCGGTCATCGCAGGGATTGCATTGCTCTCCAGCGTCATGGTGACGCTACTGCTGCCTGATTTTGTGGCAGCAAAAGCGCCGCTCTCGATCTTTAGCTGGAACTATGGCCATTTGCTGCACCTGAATGGACTTACGCACACGATTGTGATTCTTTGGCCGTTTCTGGCGACCGCAGTGCTGCTGTGGCGGTTCACGTTGCGTCCGAGTCACAAAGGCATGGACGTCCACACGGAAGTTGGCAACGCCTAAAATCAGGCAATGATGTCCGAACTTATTCCCGGCCCCGCAGGAGCGCTGGAGGTCGCTTTTCAGCGACCGACCGATGCGCCTGCCGTTGCCCTGGCCCTCATTTGCCACCCACATCCACAGTTCGGCGGAACAATGGATAACAAAGTCGTGCAAACACTATACCGGTCGTTTTCCGAATTAGGCTTTGCAACGATGCGCTTTAACTTTCGCGGCGTTGGTAAGAGCGAAGGCAGCTTCGACGAAGGTGTGGGTGAAACCGAGGACGCGGCCGCTGCGCTGGCTTGGGCTCAGACTCATCTAGGCTCGTCGATGCCGCTGGTGGCTGCGGGTTTTTCGTTTGGCTGCTTCGTGCAAACGCGTTTGTTGCCGCGTTCACAACCTGACCAACTTGTGTTGATTGGGCCGGCTGTCAACCGGTTTGAAATTCCTGAAGTCCCGCAAGACACGGTTGTCATACATGGCGAGGAAGACGATGTGGTTCCGCTCGCCGACGTGATGAGCTGGGCGCGACCGCAAGGTTTGCCAGTGACGGTGTTCCCCGGTGCCGGGCACTTTTTTCACGGGCGATTGACAGAACTCAAGGCCGTGGTCAAACGGTCTTGCCGTCGCTGAAACAACGACGTAATTGCTCAACCATGCTCTGGATTAAATCGCTTCACATCATCGCCGTCATCACATGGATGGCGGGGATCTTCTATCTTCCGCGGCTGTTCGTTTATCACGTACAGGCAAATGCTGAGGGCGACGTGCGTGGCGATGCGCGCTTCAAAATTATGGAGCGCAAACTGTTCTGGGGCATCATGACGCCGGGCGCGATTTTGACCATCATCTTTGGCACGTGGCTTTGGATGGGCTACGGCATCACCGGCAAATGGATGATGTGGAAATTGCTCTTCGTGCTGTCGCTGATCGTCTTTCACATCTGGTGTCTGGTGCAAATGAGATCATTTGCGAAAGGGGCAAATGAGCACACACAGCGCTACTTTCGCGCGCTTAACGAGCTGCCCGTATTAGCGCTGGTCGCGATTGTGATTCTGGTGGTGGTCAAGCCGTTTTGACGGCGATTATTTGGTTACCACCAGCAAATCGTGGGTGAAGATGTAGCCTTTAAGTTGCACGATTTTGCTGAAATACCGTGACCATACGCGCTTGATGTGTGCATCCGAGTGAAACACGTTCACATATTCGTCCGGATGTTCTACAAAGCCGTCAAGCTGATGGTTGGTGCTGGTGAAAGCCAATCCTTCCTGCTCAACTCGGGCCATCAGCGCCGCATACG
>JAYWHV010000165.1:0-13236 GCA_043777615.1 Burkholderiales bacterium
AACTGGGCGCTGCAACGCGGCTCGCGTTCGGGGCGCGTGGCTTATCAGTTTGCGCGTGATTTTGCGGGACGTGTCGGCGGAACGGCGATCGCTACCAAATCCAGAGGCGCATGAGTAGTGACATTCCACGCTTCGATGCGAGTGACGCGCGTCCGCTGACTCGCGTCGCTGTCGCGATCATTGAACGCGTTGTCAACGGCGAATATCAGGTGCTCTTCGCGCAGCGCCCCCCGGGTAAAGCCTACGCAGGCTACTGGGAATTTCCGGGTGGCAAGATCGAAGCCAATGAGACCGTCATCGAAGCGCTTGTCCGGGAGATTGACGAGGAACTGGGCATTCACATTCGTAGCGCGACACAGTGGCGCAGCGAGCGTTTCAGCTATGAGCATGCGCACGTCGAATTGAACTTCTGTCGCAGCCGTGACTGGTCTGGTGAGCCGCATGGACGGGAGGGGCAAGCGTTTGCGTGGCAAGCGCCAAGCGCGGTCAATTTGGCACCATTGCTGCCCGCTTTGCACGCAACAGAAAGTGGTGTTTTAGCCGGTTTGCGCGTTGCGTCCCAAGCAATAGCTTAAGGCTATAACGACTACTACATATGGGATAGGGGCGTAAAAGCCTCAAAGTCGATTACCCGCATTTTCAGGGTCTAGCCCAAATCTAGCTGGGCACACAGCCTAAAGTTGCCGTTAGTCATCTGCTCTGGATGCCATCGGATCGCCGTCGGGCGGCGTCGCGTTGGCGATTCGGTATTCCTCATTCGCCCACGCACCAAAGTCCATGTTCTTGCAGCGCTCCGAACAGAACGGGCGAAATTTGCTCTCAGGGCCCCAGGCAACGGGTTTTTTGCATCGTGGGCAGGCAACTGAAGTCATGCTGTGGAAGTAATTAGAGTGAACAAAGTGCCAGTCCAAACGGGATGCTGCGCGCGGTGACAGTGGCGCGCCCTGCCGCGTGAAAATTTCCGCTGTGTTCAAGAAACCGGATGTTGACGGTGTACTTGTTTGCGCTCACTTCGGGCACCACGGCATGGCCGGGATTGATTTCGATGCGTGCGAGCAAAGGCGATCGGGCACCGGTCAGCGCGCGCTGATAGTTACCGTGCAAAGCCGTCTCGGCTGAGGCTTGACTGGACTCTCGTAACAGGCGCAGCACCAGCACAACGGCCTCCTCAAGCGGCGCGATCGGGTCAAGCCAGCTCTTCAGCTCACTACGGCGTTCGACTTCATGGCGTTGCAGCCAGCTGTGCAGCATCGGAAGTTCAAATTCACACGCGCCGCCGGGGCTTGATGCGCGCTGCCGAACCGCTTGCAGCCATTCACTTTCGCGCAAATGCTGACCAATTTTGCCAATCTGGCTGTGTAGGTCGTGAATCACCGCGTCCATGTCACTCAGGAACTCTGCGAGCGCCTCGCGGGCAATGTCCGGATTGTCGAGCTGGTTACCCCACAGCGTTCGCTGGCGATCCAGCTCCTGCAGCAAATCGGTTTTCAGATCACTGCGACTGGCGGTGTCGACAATTTGAAACAGGCCAAGCAGCGCATGGCGATGATCAATCGCGTCGCGCCGCGCGGCGAACGTTCGCGTCGCAGTAAAGAGCTCTTCAAGTCGCAGCCAGGTGCGCGCGCGCTCAGTTAATGGACACTCAAAAATCAGAAGTTCAGGCGGGACTGCCGAGGGTGTAGCAACAGGCACAACGACGGTCATGGGCATCATGCAGCCTTCGAACGCGGCGCCAGCAGCGAGCGCACGGCGTTGCTGGCATTCGTCACAAACACCGCATGCAGTACCGCGATTTGCGCCTTGAGCGCGGCTGCGTCGCCCCGATTGTCGATCACGAACTGGGCGTGAGTCAGCCGCTCCTCGCGCGGCATTTGTGTTCGGATGATGCGCCTGACTTCGTCTGCCGCAAGGCCGCGTGTGCTTGTAACGCGCTCGACCTGCGTCTCCTCGTCGACGTCAACGACCACCGCGCAGTCAACGCGACTTTTGTACGTGCCGGATTCGAACAACAGCGGCACCATCAGAATGACGTAAGGAGCCGCTTGAGCACTGGCCGAGGCTAGCGCGTTCTCGGTCGCGGTGCGAATCATGGGATGCAAAATCGCTTCAAGGGCCTTGCGCGCTTCGGCATCGGCGAACACCCTTTCACGCAAGGTGGCACGATTCAAAACGCCGTCGGTGACGACGCCGTCGAACACGGCGCCAATCGCACCGAGTGCCGATCCACCGGGGGCCGTCAATGCATGCGATAGCCCATCCGCGTCGACAACGTGGGCTCCCAGCGCAGAAAAATCTTCGGCAACGGTCGACTTGCCGGAGCCGATACCGCCTGTCAGTCCAACGATCCACGGACGCCGAGCTGCGATCAGGTCGTTCACAGGGCAAACGGCAGTTGCTGAAGCTGAGTGCCAAAAAATAACGTGATGAGCCCGGCCAGAGCGAGGTACGGACCAAAGGCAATTGCAGTTTGTCGGCCCTTCTTTTGCACCACCAATATCCCGACGCCAATCACTGAACCGACCACAGCTGAAACCAGAAGGAGCATCGGCAGGGCCTGCCAGCCGAACCATGCCCCGAGCGCGCCGAGCAATTTGAAATCGCCGTAACCCATGCCTTCCCGACCCGTCACCAGCTTGAACAACCAGTACACACTCCACAGGATCAAATAGCCGGCTGCGGCCCCGATGACAGCATCGGGCAATCGAGCGAACAATCCGCCAATGTTCAGCAGCAACCCAAGCCACAATAGTGGCAACGTGATTTGATCCGGCAAGAGTTGCGTGTCAAGATCAATGCCGGTGAGCGCGACGAGCGCCGCGCAGAGCGCCATGGCTGCAACACATTGAAGTGTCGCCCCAAAAAACCAGGCACACGCAAAGAACAAGATTGCCGTGAATGCCTCAACGAACGGATAGCGCGCGCTGATCCGCGTGCCGCAGGCGCTGCACTTGCCACGCAGAGCGAGCCATGAAACGACGGGAATATTCTCCAGCGCCGTGATCGCATGCCCACAGTTACTGCATCGGGACCGGGGGACGATCAGATTGAAGCGTGCACGTTCGACCGGCTGTTTGTCCTGCGCCGCCGCGATCTCTTCTTCCCATGCATGCTCCATCATGAGCGGCATGCGATAGATCACCACATTCAGAAAGCTGCCGATGAGAGCGCCCAGTATGCAGGCGACTAGGAGCAGCAACCAGCGCTCCTGCACTAGCATTTCGATCAATGGAGCACCTTCTTAGACGACGGCACCGAGCTTGAAAATCGGCAGATACATCGCCACCACGATCGTTCCGATGACGACACCGAGAAACACAATCATGATCGGCTCGATCAACGATGACAGCGCGCTGACCGCATCATCCACTTCGCGTTCGTAGAAATCGGCGACCTTCGAAAGCATGCTGTCCAGTGCACCGGTTTCCTCGCCAATGCGCGTCATCTGTAGCGCCATGTTAGGAAACACGTTCGTGTCTTCCATTGCAATAGTTAACGCGGTGCCTGTGGACACGTTGGTCTGGATGCGTTTTGTGGCCTCCAGAAACACTTGGTTGCCGGATGCACCACCCACTGCAGTTAACGCGTCGACCAACGGCACGCCTGCTGCGAACATTGTCGCTAACGTGCGTGTCCAACGAGCAACGGCGGCTTTCTCAAGGATTTCTCCCACAACCGGAAGCTTCAAAGAGAGCCTATCAACAGTATGTTTGAAGCCAGCGAATCGCTTCCAGCAATAAGCAATGACTATAAACGCTGCGACCGGTATAACGGCTACGACATACCAATACTTCACAAACCAGTCCGAAATGTCCACGACGACGTTAGTCAGCCATGGCAAGTCTGCACCGAAGTTCGCAAACACTGTTTTGAACGATGGGATGACAAACCACATGATGATTGCCACGACGATCGTGGCGATAACGATAACGATGGCGGGATAGAAGAGCGCGGCCTTAATTTGGCCTTTCAGGGCAAGCGTCTTCTCCTTATAGACCGCCAGCCTGTCCAAAATCGAATCGAGAATACCGGCTTGTTCGCCCGCACCTACAAGGTTGCAGAAAAGTTCGTCGAACTGCATTGGATGCCGTCTGAACGAAGCGGCCAGACTATTGCCGGACTCGATGTCGCCCTTGATTTCTAGCAAAAGCCGTGACAAGCGATTATTGCCGGTACTGCGCGCAGCGATATCAAACGACTGCAGCAGCGGCACTCCCGCGCGTGTCATCGTCGCAAGCTGGCGAGTAAACAGAGCGATTTCTTTTTCCTTGATCGAGCCGCCGCCTTTGAAGGCCTGCTTCTTGATCTTTAATACCTTGATGTTCTGACGGCGCAGGGAATTGCTGACGACGGCCTCAGTCGCCGCGCGCATTTCGCCGCGAACTTTTTTGCCGGCCCGGTCGGTGCCTTCCCAGACGAAAAGGCTCGCCTTCACTTCGGCGCGCACGGGCCGAGCAGGGCGTCCTTGCGTTTGTGCGGCAGTTGCCATATCGAAATTCCTCTACAAATTTACGTTCGCGGTTCCCGATCCACCCGACAATCAGGCGTTGGTAACGGCTTCAATTTCCTCGAGCGAGGTAATACCCTGTTTGACCTTGATCAACCCGGATTCTCGCAGGTTACGCACACCTTCGCGTTTGGCCTGCGCAGCGATGTCCAGAGTAGTTCCGCTGCTCATGATGATGCGCTGCATGTCCTCGGTGATCGGCATCACTTCGTAGATACCCACGCGACCCTTGTATCCAGTGTCTTTGCAGACTTCACAACCCATCGGTTTGTAAGGCACCCAGGTGCCGTCGATGTCAGATTCCTTATAACCGGATGCGAGCAGGGCTTCGACCGGGATATCGGCTGGTTTTTTGCACGAGGAGCAGAGCTTGCGCGCCAACCGTTGCGCGGTGATTAAGAGCACGCTGGACGCGATGTTGAACGCTGCAACTCCCATGTTGGAAAGCCGCACCAACGTCGCTGGCGCATCGTTGGTGTGCAGCGTGGAAAGCACAAGGTGGCCCGTCTGCGCCGCCTTGATGGCGATTTCTGCGGTCTCCAGATCGCGTATCTCACCGACCATGATGATGTCGGGATCCTGCCGCAAAAATGACTTGAGCGCGACCGCGAAAGTCAGCCCCTGTTTATCATTAACATTTACCTGATTGACCCCCGGCAAATTGATCTCGGCCGGGTCTTCCGCCGTAGAAATATTAATGCCAGGTTTATTCAGAATTCCAAGGCAGGTGTAGAGCGAGATTGTCTTTCCCGAACCAGTCGGACCGGTCACCAGAATCATGCCGTAGGGTCGTCCAATCGCTGCCATTAGTGAGGCTTTCTGATCAGGATCGTAGCCCAGCGCATCAATGCCCAGCATCGCGTTCGAGGAATCGAGAATACGCATCACGATCTTTTCGCCGTAAAGCGTCGGCAAGGTCGATACACGAAAATCGATGGAGCGATTCTTGGTCAGCTGCAGCTTCATGCGACCGTCTTGCGGGACTCGTTTCTCGGAAATATCAAGCCGCGAAATGACCTTGATGCGCGACGAAATTTTGTCCTTGATAACAAGTGGCGGCTTTGCTACTTCAACCAGCACGCCGTCCAGACGGTACCTGATGCGATAAAACTTTTCGTACGGCTCAAAATGAACGTCTGACACGCCGGCGTTGATGGCATCGAGCAGGATTTTCTGGATGTAGCGCACCACTGGAGCGTCATCGACTTCACCGCCGCCGTCGTCGTCCGGCGTCGTGCCGTCATCAACCTTGATGTCAAGATCAAAATCGTCGCCGACATCAAGTGAGGCGAGCGTCTTGTCGTTGCGCTCTGCGACCGCTGCGATGGCGCGCGCGAGCTTGTCGTCTTCCACAACAATCGGCTCGGCGATGAGGCTCGTCTTGAAGCGAAACTCTTCCAGCGCCTGCAAGTTGGTTGGATCAGACACCGCGACAAACAACCGGTTGCCGCGCTTATGCAGCGGGAGCGCGCGCCGCGCGGTAATCAATTTGACATCGATCCATTCCTGATTGATCTGCGTCGTGTCAAATGTCGCCAGATCAAACAGCGGCACTCCGAACGTTTGTGAGGCAAATTCAGCAAGCTGGCTCGACGTCACCCGCTTCGACGAGATCAATTGCTCGACGAAAGTCACCGAGGAAGCGTTGGCCTGAACTTGCGTCTGGTCGGCATCGGCTTGACGCAGCACGGCATGCTGAACCAGCGCGCGGCCAAGGCCGGAAAGCAAAACGGGGGCGGTCGAAATAGCCACTCTTCTTACAAGCTCGCAGATTGAATTTCAGGTAAGTTCAGCAGTGTGCCGCGTAAGCACTTGGTTGTAAAGCGGATTTTACGATTTCCGGCCTCGGCATGAGCGATGTCCGCAACATCCGTTGACCGCCTAAAATGCGGTTACTGTTGCTCAAAAAGATCTCATGGCCAATCAATTAACTGAACGCTTCGCCCGACTTGTCAAAACCGTGCGCGGCGAGGCTCGTCTGACCGAGGCGAATTTGCAGGAGGCGCTGCGTGAAGTCCGCCTTGCCCTGATCGAGGCCGACGTCGCGCTGCCTGTGGTCAAAGCCTTCATCGAGCGGGTAAAGACCGCCGCAGTCGGCGCGGAGGTTGCGACGTCCCTGTCGCCGGGCCAGGCGTTCATCGGCATCGTCAATCGCGAGCTCGTGACCCTGATGAGCCCGCAAACGGGCGAAACGTCGGGCCTGAACCTCGCCGTCACACCGCCTGCGGTGATTCTCCTGGCCGGCCTGCAGGGCGCAGGCAAAACAACTACGGCTGGCAAGCTGGCACGAGTCTTAAAGACCGAACAGAAGAAGAAAGTTCTGTTGGTGCCGTGCGACGTCTACCGACCCGCTGCAACCGAGCAGCTGAAAACGCTGGCGGCGCAGGTCGAGGTTGAGTTCTACACGCCGGAGGCGGCAAACAGTACGCAGCCCGTAGAAATCGCCAAAGCCGCCATTGAGTGGGCGCGCGTTCGCTATTTCGACGTGGTGATCGTCGACACCGCCGGACGGCTGGCCATTGACGAGGCCATGATGGCCGAGGCTGCCGCGATCAGCGCTGCGATCAAACCTGCCGAAACGCTGTTCGTGGTCGACGCCATGCTCGGCCAGGACGCGGTCAACACGGCCAAGGCGTTCAACGAGCGGCTCAAGCTGACAGGCGTAATCCTGACAAAACTGGATGGCGATTCACGCGGTGGCGCGGCGCTATCCGTGCGCGAAATCACGGGCGTTCCAATCAAATTTGCCGGCGTGAGCGAGAAGCTTGACGGTCTGGAGGCCTTTCACGCCGAGCGCATGGCGAGCCGCATTCTGGGCATGGGCGACGTGCTCTCGCTGGTGGAGGCGACCGCCAAGGCCGTCGACATGGAGGCCGCGCAAAAGCTGGCAGCCAAGGTCAAGAGCGGCAAGGGCTTTGACCTCGAAGACTTCAAGCAGCAGATCGGCCAGATGAAGAAAATGGGTGGCATGCAGGGCCTGATCGACAAAATGCCCCACGAATTGCAGCAGGCGGCGGCTAAATCGGGCAACGTCGACGACAAGCAGGTCGGTCGCATGGAAGGGATCATCAATTCCATGACGCCGCTGGAGCGCCGAAAGCCCGATCTCATCAAGGCCACGCGCAAACGCCGCATCGCCGCAGGCGCCGGCGTTCAGGTGCAGGACGTCAATCGTCTGCTAAACCAGTTCGAGCAGACTCAGACGATGATGAAGAAATTTTCGTCGGGCGGCATGGGCAAGCTTATGCGCGGTTTGAGTGGCATGCCGGGCATGAAGGGGCGAATTCCGGGGATGCGCTGAGGTTCGGCTGCCGAGCGGCGGGCTGTAACGTGTCGCTGTTAGGCCAGTTACGTCCGCCCATTGTTTGTTCCCGGAACCAGTTTCAGCTTTTTGCGAGAAGAACCACTGCACTTGGGCTAAAAGCATAAAAGTAAATAAGTCGGAAACAGCTTTTTTGCGCCTCTAGCCCAAGTGTGGAAAGCATCTTAATGACAAAGCTGTTGACCCTATGAACTTCCACGCCATCATCAAAGAAGTCGGTCGCGGCGCACGCGGAGCGCGGGGTCTGGAGCCGCACGTTGCCCGTGAAGCTTTCACGGCGCTGCTCGACGGCGAAGTCAGCGACGTGCAGCTAGGCGCATGGTGGCTGGCGATGCGGATCAAGGGTGAAACCGCCGAGGAGCTGGCTGCGTTCGTTGAGGCCATGCAGGCAACGCTCGCTTTCCGCGTCACCAGCAGGGAACCCGTCGTCGTGCTGCCCTGCTACAACGGCGCGCGTCAACTGCCGAATCTGACGCCGCTGTTGGCGTGGGCGCTGGCGCAGCGCGGCGGCAAGGTGTTGCTTCATGGAGTCCGGGCCGATCCGACGCGGGTGACGACGTTTGCTTTGTTCGAAGCACTCGGTTTTCCCGTTGTTGAGTCTGGCTTTGGCGCAGAGCAGGCGCTTACATCCAATGGTTTTGCTTTTGCCCCACTCGACGCGATTCACCCCAAACTCGCCGCGCTCATCGCCAACCGTTGGCGCATCGGCGTCCGCTCCACGCCGCACACCGTCACGAAGCTGTTGCAACCCATCGCTGGCCACAGTGTCCGCGTCGTCGCCCTTACTCACGGCGACTACATTGAGCGAATGTCGGCGCATTTGGCGTCCGTGCCCGGCGCGTCGGCCGCGGTTTTCCGTGGTTGCGAAGGCGAACCCGTGCTGCATCCCAAACGCGCCGTACCCTTACAGATATTCCAGAACGGCGCGTCGTATATGCTCGAATGGCCCGGTGTGGCAACGCATGACCTGCCTGACACTTGCGACATCGCGACGACTGTCGCTTACATCGAATCGGTGATCCAGGGCAGGCGCACCATGCCGCCGTGGATCGACTGGCTGGCACGGCAAGTGCTTGAAGCTACTCATGAAATTCCCGCAGCAATTCCATAGATCAGGCAAAGTTTTTTTAGTCGGCGCCGGCCCCGGCGACATCGAACTCTTGACGCTCAAAGCCGCGCGTTTGCTCGCAATTGCCGATGTCGTACTCATTGACGATCTGGCGGGCGACGAAGTCCTGGCGCTTTGCCCGCAAGCCCGCATCATTCATGTTGGCAAACGCGGCGGCTGCAAAAGTACGTCACAATCCTTCATCGAGAAACTGCTTGTGCGCGAGGCGATGGCTGGGCATCAGGTCGTGCGGCTCAAAGGCGGCGACGTCTCGCTGTTTGGTCGCGCCAGCGAAGAGATTGCCGCGCTCGAAGCTGCGGGCATCGAATTCGAAATTGTCCCTGGCGTAACGGCCGGGCTGGCCGCTGCCGCCGAACTGAAAGCGTCGTTGACCCACCGCGATCACGCGCATGGCGTTGCGTTCATCACGGCGCACGGCGCTGATGGCGGAGAGATTCCGTGGCAGGCGCTCGCGCAAAGCGCGTTGACGCTGGTCGTTTACATGGGTGTCGCGCGCGTCGCTTCGTTGCAGGCGAGCTTGCTGGCGGGGGGCCTGCCCGGCGACACGCCCGTGATCGCGGTTGAAAGCGCGTCACGGGCTGACTCGCGAAGTGTGTGCTCGACTGTTGCGACGATGGTCAAAGACTTCGCGGAGCAACAGCTCAAGAGTCCGGCAGTATTGGTCATTGGCGAAGCGATGGCTGAGCGAGCGCAGCAACTGGCCGTTGACGCCGTTGCCGATGCGAACGCGACAGCCAGCCCGCGCCGTGTAGTCGCATAATCGCGACTCCAACTTTCACCACCCGGGCAACACGCCCGCCAACAAAAGTATGACCGCGATTCTGTTCTTTGCTCACGGCTCGCGCGACCCGCAGTGGCGCGTGCCGTTTGACGCCATCCTTGCCGACTTTCGCGGAATGCATGCGACAAAACTTGCTGAGTTCGCGTTTCTCGAATTCATGCAACCTGACTTTGCGACGAGCGTGAAGGCGCTCGTCGATCAGGACGCAACGCAGATTCGCGTGATTCCGCTGTTTCTTGCGACGGGCGCGCACACCCGCAAAGACCTGACCGAGTTGATTGAGCAGGCGCAGGAAGCGCATGCCGGCGTCCGCTTCACAGTTGCCTCAGCCATTGGAGAAGTGGATTCGATTCGCTCCGCGATTTCGAGTTGGGTCGCAACCCAGCTGTAGCGGCGATTACAGCGTCCGCGACGCCCGCACCAGCGCCATCATCTTCTTTGCGTTCTCGGTAATCAGCGCCCAATTTTTTGCGGCCACCATTTCACGCGTCGCCACAGCAGAGCTGCCGATCGCGGCGATATTGTTGCAGGCGAGCACCGCTGGAATATCGGCGGCAGCAACACCCGTTGCGCAGAAGTTGACCTGCGGAATCGGCGCTTCAATCATCTTGAGCCAGGCCGCGCCGCCGAAAACAGTCGCCGGGAAGAACTTCTGCACGCTGAAGCCAGCGTCGAGGCAAGTCAAAACCTCTGATGGCGTTACAGCGCCGGGCAACAATGGCAGCGACGCCTTCAGGCAGGCCGCGCCCACCGCCTGCGTGAAGCCTGGGCAGACCGCGAACTTCGCGCCGGCGTCCACGCATTGAGGAACCTGATCGGCGAGTGTCACCGTGCCAACGCCGACCAGAATCGGCAGCCCGGACTTCGCGATAGCCTCAATTGATGCCAGGCCCGCGCCCGTGCGCAAAGTCACTTCAATGCTGCCGATACCGCCCGCTATCAACGCTTCTGCCAGCGGCAGTGCATCCTCCACATGATCAATGACGGCGACGGGCACATAGCCCAGTTTGCGCAGGGTGAGATTCAAGTCCATAAGCTCAATTTCCAAAGATAGAGGCGCCGCAATCGGCGTCGGAGACATTTTCACGGAATGAAGCGAACAACTCGCGCCCCCATCCCAATTTTGCGGCAGGTGTCGGTGCGATCTGGCGGGCCGCAAGCAATTCAGCGTCCACATGCAAACACAGCGTTCCTGAATCGCAATCCACCGTCACCACATCGCCATCCTGCACCCGCGCCAACGTCCCGCCTGCTGCGGCTTCTGGCGTGACGTGAATGGCGGCGGGCACGCGGCCCGACGCGCCGGACATGCGGCCGTCAGTGACCAGAGCGACTTTTACTCCGCGATCCAGCAATACCGACAGCGCGGGCGTGAGCTGGTGCAACTCCGGCATGCCGCACGCACGCGGCCCCTGGTTGCGCACGATGACCACGCTGTCTGCGACGAAGCGATTGGCTTTGAATGCAGTGATCACGTCAACCTGTGCGTCGAACACATGTGCTGGTGCAGTGATTACGCGATGCTCTGGCGCAACGGCGGAAATTTTGAGAATGGCCTGGCCAAGATTGCCCTTCAGGAGGCGCAGCCCGCCCTCCGCGCTGAATGGCTCTGCGACTGGGCGCAGCACGGTGAGATCTTCTGAGTTCTCGACGGCGGGTGTGTAGGTGAGCTTGTGCGTGTCGGCACTCAGCGCCTGCGTGTACTGCGACAAACCGCTTCCCATCACGGTTTCGACATCGTCATGCATGTGTCCGGCATCAAGCAATTCACGGAGCAGAAACGCGGTGCCGCCGACGCGATTGAACTCATTTACGTCGGCTTCGCCATTCGGGTAGAGCCGCGTCAAGAGTGGCGTAGCGCGCGACAGCGCATCAATGTCTTGCCACGTCATCTCAAATCCCGCAGCGCGCGCAATCGCGACCCAGTGCATCGTGTGATTGGTCGATCCTCCCGTCGCCAGCAACGCGACGATGGCGTTGACCAATACGCGCTCGTTGACCCATTCGCCAATGCCGAGCGGCGCCTTCGTGAGCGCTGCTATGCGGGCGCTCGCAGCGCGGGTGAGCAGTGTTCTGCGCGGATCATTGGGCTGAACAAACGCCGCGCCGGGAATCATCAAACCCATCGCTTCAAGCAGCATCTGATTGCTGTTTGCCGTGCCGTAAAACGTGCAGGTTCCCTCGGTGTGATAAGCCGCCATCTCGGCTTCGAGCAACTTGTCTGGCGCCACTTTTCCTTCCGCGTGTTGTTTGCGAATGTTGGCCTTTTCCTTATTGGATAAACCGCTAAGCATCGGTCCTGCAGGAACAAAAATGGTCGGCAAATGGCCGAACGACAGCGCGCCGATGAGTAAGCCCGGCACGATCTTGTCGCACACGCCGAGCATCATCGCGCCGTCGTATAAGTCATGCGTCAGCGCAATGGCCGTGGACATCGCGATCACATCGCGCGAAAACAGCGACAACTCCATGCCCGGTTGCCCCTGCGTCACGCCGTCGCACATGGCCGGCACGCCGCCCGCGAACTGCGCTACGGCAGCATGTTTGCGAATTTCACCGTTGATGATCGCGGGGTAGTCTGCCATCGGTTGATGCGCCGACAGCACATCGTTGTAGGACGACACGATCCCAATCATCGGTACGGGTTCGCTCACCACACGGAGCTTGTCGCCGTTGGGTAATGCGGCAAAGCCGTGCGCGAGATTGGCCGCGCTCAGACGCTTGCGTGCGAGGCGATTGGCGCGTTGCAATTCGACGGTCGCAAGATAAGCGGCGCGGCGTTCAAGGCTGCGTGTACGAATCTGTTCCGTAACGGCGTGAACGGTGGCGTTGAGGGGAGATTTGGGGTTCGGCATAAGTGATGTAGTTTTATCGCGGAGTAAAACTACATGCAACAACGGTCTGCCAAATTGCGACTCGCGTCTACAATTTGATCTAAGGAAGCGTGGCCGAGCGGTTGAAGGCACCGGTCTTGAAAACCGGCGACGGGGCAACCCGTTCGTGAGTTCGAATCTCACCGCTTCCGCCAAATTCTGTCGCCGATGCCGACTCACCGCATCGCCATTCCCCCTCTAAACCACGCGCGCTACAACGAAAGCGCTCTTGTCGCTGCTCAAGCGGCGCGAATACGATCAACAACGGCGTCGTTTACGAGATGAGACGGAATCGTCTCGGGCCCCGCAAACATGCCGACCACCAATGGAAAGATGTTGGCGTCCCTCGTCGCCATTGCCTCGGCCAGCTGCTTGCGCCGTGCGGACCGGTTATCGCTCGTTTCTACTGACGCGGCAGCGATCACATCGCCAATCAGACGCAGGCGCCGCATCCGCTCAAGCCGCTCGACCCCATAAGGCGCGAAGTCACCAGCGCTCGTGGCTCCTGCAAGCACAAGGTCGCGCACGATCCGTGCGTCGCGCATCGCAATCGACAGCCCGCAGCCGACGCCGGGATCGTTGTGACCAGCGGCGTCGCCGATGAGCACGACGCCCTCGGTGTATGGT
>JAYWHV010000166.1:0-3708 GCA_043777615.1 Burkholderiales bacterium
CTATCGTCAGGCCAGCGCGCTTGAGGGGCAGACTTCCCGCGCTGCGCCGAGCGCCGCTGTGCGCGCGGCTGTGCTTGCTCATGCGCGCGTGGTTGCGCAATCGACTACCGCTGTGGAACCGAAGCTCGCGGTCAGCGACGCCGTTCGCGCCACGCCCGCCGCCAATGAATCAAGGCCCATCTGGCGTATCGCCGCCGGGGTTTTGCTGGGTGTGGCTGGAATGTGGATGTACCAACTGACGCGACCCGCTGCTACCGGCGAGACGAACGTCGCGGTGATGTCCTCACCTCAGAGCCCGAATGGCCGCGCGACCGAATCGGCAGCGCCGGCTGCGGCGGCTCCTGTTCCTTCCACTGCGGCAGCAGCGCCCGCCGCAATGGCGACGGCACCAAGCAGAGAGGAAGCCTCAGTTGCCGTGGCTGCGCGCGCAAAAGCCGCTCCAACGGCGAGCGATTCCGCCCCCCGCGAGCGGGTCATTGCGACCACTAACAGCGACGGTGCCAGCGGGGCTCGCGATGCCGTTGCAGATAAAGTGCGGAGCGATACCAACGCCGCGCTGGCAAAAATGGATACCGCTGCGAACCGGGCAGAACAGTCGGCCCCCATTGCAGCGCAGGTTGCGGCTGCATCCGCAGCCACAGCTGCCCCTGCTGCTCCCGCTCTTCCAGCTGCCGCTGCAGCAACGCCATCCGCAGGAACTTCAGCCATCCCTGAAGTCGCCACATCAGAGCCTTTCCCGGAAACCGCTGTGGCCTCTGCCGAAATGCGCAAGTCCAATCGTGCGAGCACCGCATCGCGCTCAGCCGTCGCCGCCGCTCCGTCCGCAGCAGCGCCCAGCGCGTTTCCCGCAACCGCCTCAGGCGCAATCGCTGCGGCTGCGCCGCCTCCTGCAGCGCCAGTGGCGCAAGCGGTAAACCCGCAACTCGGTGGCAGCAGCGCAATGCGGCAAGGCCTGACGACATCGCCGGACGCTACGCTGTTCAGCGCTGCCCGCACTGGCGATATCGGGGCGCTTCGCGCCGCATTGGCGCGCGGCGCCAACGTCAACGCGCGCGACGAAACAGGGCGCACACCGTTGCAAATTGCGCGTGAGCGCAATGACAGTGCAATTGTGAAAGTGCTGGAGTTGGCGGGCGCGAAATAACTGTTGGGCAACAATACAACTCGATCAGTTCCTCGACCGCGGTAGCGATTAAATCGTTACAAACATAGCCACCACAGCAACGGCCATCACGGCGGTTGCCAGCCAGCCGAGCCAGCGTAAGCGTTTACCGATGCGGAACTGACCCATCACGCGCTCACTACTGCCGAGGAGCATCATGACGATCATGATGGGCAGCGCAATCACGCCGTTGATCACCGCACTCCAGAACAACGCCTTGATCGGGTCAATGGGCATGAAGTTGAGCACCACTCCGCCGACAGTGGCGAGCGCAATGATGCCGTAGAACTCCTTTGCTTCATGCAGTTTTTTGTCCAGACCAGAGTCCCAGTCGAAGCACTCGACGACTGCGTACGCTGCGGAACCCGCCAGCACCGGCACGGCGAGCATGCCTGTGCCAATGATGCCAAGACTAAAGAGTAGGAAAGCGAAGTCGCCCGCTAACGGACGTAGCGCTTCCGCCGCTTGTGCAGAGGTTTGAATATCGGTAACGCCCGCTTTATGCAGCGTCGCCGCTGCGCTCAAAATGATGAAGAATGCGACAAGATTCGAGAATCCCATTCCAATGTACGTATCAATACGAATGCGTTTCAGGTGGGTGCGTGCGGCCTCGGGTGTGATCTTTTCGCCTGCATCATGCGCGCCTCGCAAATCCTCCATTTCCTGCGCCGCCTGCCAGAAAAAAAGATACGGACTGATGGTGGTACCGAACACGGCGACGATCATCATGATGCTGTCGCGATTGACATCAAATTTCGGCAACAAAATGCGAGTCGCAACCTCGACCCACGGAACGGCGATCGTAAATGCAACGGCGACGTACGCAAGAAGGGCTAGCGTCAACCATTTCAAGTAGCGCACATAGTTTTGATACGGGATGAAGACCTGTAAGAGAAGGCACAGCAGTCCGAAGGTGACGGAATAAATGTGTGCGGAACCGCCGAAGAGTAAGCGCACCGCTTCGCCCATCGCGGCAATATCCGCAGCGATATTGATCGTATTGGCCAGCACCAGCAAGCCTACGATGCAATAGAGCACGGCTCTGGGATACTCGGCCTTGATGTTGGCGGCTAGTCCACGACCAGTCAGACACCCCAGGCGTGCACTGATCATTTGAATGCCCGACATCAGCGGATACGTGAAGATCATTGTCCACAGCATGCTGAAGCCGAACTGCGCTCCCGCCTGAGAGTATGTCGCGATGCCACTAGGGTCATCGTCGGCCGCGCCAGTGATCAGGCCTGGGCCAAGTTTTTCGAGCATTGATGCCTCGTGTTCAGGTTAGCTGCGATTGTGCTGCGTACATACTGACCGAACTCTGACTGCGCGCACCAATCAGGCTCGGGCGCTAAAGTATTGTCCCGAGGACGTTAATGAAAAATGCAACTATGAGCAGGTTGAAGGCAAATGAAATCAGGCTGTGAAGCAGCACGAGGCGGCGCATGAGTCCAGTGCTGATGCCGACATCTGAGACCTGCGATGTCATGCCGATGACGAAGCTGAAGTACATGAAGTCAAGATAGTCGGGCTGATTCGTGCCTTCGAAATTGAAGACCGGTTCGTCCCCCTTCTTCGCATACTTTCTGTAATAGCAATGCGCATAGTGAAACCCGAATTTTGCGTGCATAAGCAACCAGGACAGGGCGATGGTGGTCACTGCCAGCACGATATGTGAAACGCGAACGGGCAGCGACTGTGTCTTCGATGTCACTAGCAGGAGCCCAATCGCCGCCACACTGATCACAACACTAACGATGACAGTCGCCAACATCACCGCGCTGCTCTGATCAAAACGCGCAACGCTTGTTTGTGTTTCCTGCGGATTAGCCCGAGCAATGCACCGCCAAGCCAGCAAAAGATTGATCGTGACCATCACCGACCATCCAATCAGCGCTGCTTCGACGATTGGCCGCCAGATCATCAGAGCCAACGAAACGGGGACCCCGACCGCGCCTGCAAAGGCGAGTCGTTGCGCCGCGCTGGTTTGTTCTATGCTGGCCAGCGTCGGCGGCTCGCTTTTTGGTTTGCTTTTCTGGACCATGTGCCGAGTGTGTCACAGTAGTCGCGGCGGCGCGCTGACAGCACATTAGCAACGCCAGAGGCCCGTCGCGGAAACGCGTTCACATCCTCCTGCCGGGACGCAGTTTCAACGACAGCCTGATAGGCGCTCACGTGCACGGCATTAGCGACTGACGTAGTTGCCCTCTAACCGTCCGTGCCCAGAAACGCAGCTGCCGCAATCACAGCCTCCGTGCGATTGTTTACATCGAGCGCGCGGAAAATGGCGAGAAGGTGAACCTTGATGGTGCCCTCCGACAGATCAAGTTCGCGTGCAATGAGCTTATTCGGCAAACCTTTTGCGAGCAGGCGCAGCACTTCCAACTGGCGCCCGGTGAGGCTGTCGACGCCACTGTTGCCGGATCGTCTCGCAACGCCAACAGCATGCCGGTCGAAACCACCGGATAGCAGGCGCGCTGGCGCGTAGATACCACCAGCCAACACCAATCGCATGGCCTGCAAAATCACGGCGGCGGAATCGGTTTTCG
>JAYWHV010000167.1:0-3707 GCA_043777615.1 Burkholderiales bacterium
TGGCCTTCTCGGTAGTTCAATTCACGCAGGCCCTCAAAGAACGGACTAAATCTGCTGGCCTGCTGCGTTCCCTGATCAAACGTCATAAAGCAAAGCCGCGGCATTTTCCCGGCCGACTGTGCCTTCGCGGAAATCGGTAAAACGAAAACTGCAAGAACCGCCAGAGCCGCAAGGGCAAGGCGATGGACCGCGATACATGTCATGCCGTTAAACAGCTGCTGCCAAACCGCCATGCAACCGATATGTCCCTGCGTCTTAAAAACGGAATGCCTGTTCATCAACTTTGTCCATCTAAGTACGGTAATACAGCAAAAGTATTAAAACGAATCGCTTGCGCGTGTGATTGGAGATTAAATGACCTCTCATAGCGCACACTTCATTATCAGGCAGGCCAAGGCCAATCAGTGAAAGTTGATCGCTCTTGAACAACGCTACGGTCAAACGTATGGGCTAGCCGGGCTTGGTGGGGTGGCAGGATTAACACGTCAGTGCACTGGACGCCTGCGCGCGCATCAGTTAAGCTCGATTGCTCGTGCCGACAAACAACGCATAAAATTGACCCTCGATAAAGAACCGATATTGATGGCATTGATCCTGCGCGGTTCGCTTTTTCGAAAGTACGCGGTTCTCTTCGTTGCGCTGGTTAGCTTGACACTGATAGCAAGCGGTAGCGTGCAGCTTTATTTCACTTACCAGGAAAACAAGCAGGCGCTTCTTGCCTTGCAGCAGGAGAAAGCGGATTCTGCGGCCTCGCGCATCGAAACCTATATTCAGGAAATTGAGCGTCAGCTCGCTTGGGTGCGCCTGCCACAACTTGGGACGCAGACAGCGGAGCAAAGGCAGGTCGAATATTTAAAGTTGCTGCGGGTGGTGCCTGCCATCACTGACGCCTCCATGCTCGATGCCTCGGGAAAAGAGCAACTGCGCGTCTCCCGGCTGCAGATGAACGTGATAGCAAGTGGCGTTGACTATTCCAGTGACCCCAAATTTTTGGAGACTAAGGGGGGCAAAACGTATTTCAGCCCTGTGTACTTTCGCGGCGGAAGCGAGCCTTATATGACTATCGCTGTCGGCAGCAGCGGGGGCGCTGTCACTTTGGCAGAGGTCAATCTAAAGTTTATCTGGGATGTTGTTTCCCAAATCAAAATCGGCAAAGAAGGCTTGGCATATGTGGTCGACGGCCGTGGGCAGTTGATCGCGCATCCGGACATCAGCTATGTTCTACAAAAGCAGGATCTGTCGGGGCTGCCTCAGGTTCGTGCAGCACGCGGCATCGATAAAAATGAGGGCAAGAATGTTTCGATGTCGCGAAACTTTCAAGGTGTAGAGGTACTCACTGCCTACGTGGGCATCTCGACACTGCGCTGGACGGTGCTGGTGGAGCAGCCACTTGTTGAAGCTTTTGCCCCCTTGTACGCGTCGATTCAACGCACTGGCTTGCTGCTTGTCGCCGGGCTTGCGGTCGCGGTGATCGCAAGTCTGTACGTGGCGCGGCGCATGGTGCATCCCATACAGGCCATACAGCACGGTGCGGTGCAGCTAGCCGCGGGAAATCTAGACGATCCAATTGTCGTTAACACCGGCGATGAACTTGAGGCTTTGGCAGGTCAGTTCAACGACATGGCCAGCCAGCTCAAGCAATCCTATGCAGGACTCGAGCGAAAGGTGGAGGAGAGGACGCTGGAACTTTCGGCTTCGCTGGAGCAGCAAACAGCGACCATGGTGCAACTGGAAATTGCAAACCAGCACAAGTCTGAATTTCTCGCAAACATGTCGCACGAGCTTCGCACGCCGCTCAACGCGATCATCGGTTTTTCTGAAGTCCTGGGCGAGGAAATGTTCGGTGATGTCAACGCAAAGCAGGCGGAATACCTCGAGGACATCAACAGCTCGGGCAAGCACCTGCTGACCCTGATCAATGACATCCTCGATCTGTCAAAGATTGAGGCTGGAAAAATGGACCTTGAGCTCTCTCCCCTGGACGTGGAGGCCGCCCTTGGGGACGCCATAACGCTGGTGCGAGATCGTGCTACGCGAAACAACGTGATGATCAAGCTCTATTGCACCGCCGCTATCGGAACCTGGATCACCGACGCGCGCAAGTTCAAACAGATCATGGTCAACCTTCTATCCAATGCCGTGAAGTTCACACCTGATGGCGGCAGGGTGACTGTGAGAGCCGAGCGCTTTGCTGACGAGTTGCGGATAGATGTTTCAGATACAGGCATTGGTATTAGGCTGGAAGACCACGAACTTGTCTTTGAGGCTTTCCGGCAAGCCACTGGTGACCACCTGAAAAAGTCCGAAGGCACTGGGCTTGGGCTGGCGTTGACCCGTCGTTTTGTAGAACTCCACGGTGGCCAGCTTACGTTGCAAAACGAACCAGGCAAAGGTTCCACTTTTTCATTTAACCTTCCTCACAGGCAATTGGGTTAGTCATGAACGAACGTTATGAGTTACAGCATTCAACTGGAATAGGTACGCTATGGCTGTTGTGCTGATTGTCGAAGACAACGAACTGAACATGAAACTTGTTCGAGACGTTCTCCAGTTCAAAGGCTACGAAACGCTGGAAGCGAGCTCGGGTCGTGAAGGGGTACGCATGTGCATCGAGCAACTGCCCGACCTCGTGCTTATGGACATTCAGCTACCGGATATTTCTGGCACGACAGCGTTTGAGGAAATCAGGGCGCACCCGCGCACACAGAATATTCCAGTATTCGTGGTGACTGCATCGGTCATGCCACATGACCAGAAGCGCATCGCAGCGTCAGGTTTCGATGCTTTCATCAGTAAGCCTATTAATGTAAAAAACTTTTTGGAAACTGTGGCGCGCGTTGTGCCCGCACACAAGAAATGATGCAATGACTCAACATATTCTGGTTGTTGACGACACGCCGTTGAATGTGAAGCTCCTAAATGATGTTCTCACCCTCAAAGGATATGAAGTTAGCACTGCTGCATCAGGGCAAGAAGCGCTAGCCAAGATACGCACTGGGTCGATAGATCTGGTTCTACTCGACGTGATGATGCCGGAGATGAATGGCTACGAGGTTTGCCGCGCTATTCGCGAGGACGCTCGTACTGCACTGTTGCCAGTCGTCTTGGTCACTGCGCTCGATGCCAAGGAGGAGCGGGTGAACGGCCTAGACGCAGGCGCCGACGACTTCCTCTCAAAGCCAGTTAATCAGCCAGAGTTGCTCGCCCGCGTGCGCTCGCTGCTACGTATCAAGTCGCTGTATGACCACGTGGAATTGCAGCAGACAGAACTCGCTAAATGGAACCGTACTCTTGAGATGCGCGTGGCAAGCGGCGTAGCAGAAGTGGAGCGCCTGTCACGCATGAAGCGCTTCTTCTCGCCTCAAGTGGCCGAGATGATCACGGCCGGGGACGTTGGCGACCCAATGCAAAGCCACCGGGCGGAGATCACCGTCGTCTTCATCGATTTGCGCGGCTACACCGCATTCACGGAAGTTGCCGAGCCAGAAGAAGTGATGACGGTTTTGAGGGAGTACCACGCAGACATGGGGCGGCTCATTACGAAGTACAACGGTACGGTCGAGCGCTTTGCTGGTGACGCGATCATGATTTTCTTCAATGACCCCGTTCCGTTGCCGAACCCCGCAGAGGCCGCGGTACGGCTCGCGATTGACATGCATGCAGCATTCGCTGAGCGACTGAAGCAGTGGCAAAGACGCGGTTTCGAC
>JAYWHV010000168.1:0-3694 GCA_043777615.1 Burkholderiales bacterium
GTGGCGCGGCAACGCCGAGAATCCAGATCAGTGGCGCGACATTCACTTCCGGGTCACGGGACCGGTGGTTGCGCAATTTCAGGCGGCCTTCAACAACAACTGGATCAAGGCTACGGGAGATGTGTTGAACGGCACGCGGCACTTTCCACAGCTCAACCCAACCGGGGACATCAAGGCGCATCTCTTCATCAGCTCACCCGCGGGCGGCAGTGAAAGCATGCAGCTCATGTACCTGATGGCGATAGCAGCCGCATCGAAGCAAATTGACCTGCAGTCGGCATACTTTGTGCCAGATGAGTTGAGCATCAAAGCGCTGCTCGCTGCCCGGGCGCGCGGCGTCAAAATTCGCCTGCTGTTGCCGGGTGAGCACATTGACTCAGAAATCGTGCGACTCGCCTCGCGCGCCGAGTGGGGGCCCCTGCTTGCCGCCGGAGTTGAGATCAACGAGTACATGCCGACCATGTTGCACAACAAAATGTTGATCGTCGACAAAGAGCTTGTATCGGTCGGCTCGACCAACTTTGATCCGCGCTCGTTCCGACTGAACGACGAAGCCAGCATGAATGTGTACGATCGCGCTTTTGCCGGTCAAATGACATCGGTTTTTGAGGCCGATCTCAAGGCCACGCGCCGCTATAGCTACGAGCAGTGGCGAGAACGTCCGTGGAGCGAAAAGTTTTTGGAGGCGGTAATCTGGCCGATTCGGTCTCAGCTTTGACGATGCGGTGATGTCGCAGTGCGACTGGCATGATCGTCCACGGACGACGCGACATCCGATTTGAAAGGCGAAGTTCGAAGGAATTATTGAGCGGTTTGAACGGTTACTCGAACGCGCGTGAGCATGTTCGAGGCGAACATCCCGCCGATTAACTTTAAACTGTGCCGCGCCGCAGAACCTCCTGATGCGCAAATGTTGCGTCATCCACCTGGATGGCAACCTCCCATGCACGCGCAAAAGCCTGCGCACAGCGTCGCGCGCCGCAATCGTGACGGCGGAAGCCGGGAGAGTCTTCGTCAACAACACCAGTGCTTGACTCATTTCAGAAGCGAAGAGATGGTTACCGCGCCGGCATTCGTGATGCCACGCGCATCGGTACCGCGTAGCAACGGTGATCAAACGGAGATCCGGTACTCACAACGAACGACTGATTGATAAATTTTCAGGCGCGATTTGTCGTGTCCGACCAGCGCGTAAAACGCTTCGCGTTCGAGTGCCGTGAACGGAACTCTTTCCAATGCGCTCGCTCTCAGCGACTCTTGCACGAAATCGTCCCAACCTCGTTAAGGTGTTGTTCTGTGAATCTACGTCGGCGCGTTCTCAGTCTAATTTCTGCACTCCCGGTCGTCTCGGTTTTAATCCCGATGGGGCACGCGCAAGCCAGGCAACTGAAACCGACGCCGCGAGACGCGCTTGGACCGTTTTATCCGCCGAATTGGGCAGGAGAAATCGACGCTGATCTCGTCGCGTTTGGAAACAACGCCTACCGCGACGGAACGCCGCTCACCGTGACCGGCGTCGTACGAGGAACAGACGGAAGGGCGATAGCCAACGCCCTGCTGGAAATCTGGCAGACCGACAACACAGGCAAATATCGCCATCCGGATGACGGCGGTGAAGGCCCGGCCCAACGCGGCTTTCAAGGCTATGGCCGCGTGTTTTCGGACGCCGAGGGCCGATACCGATTCCGCACCATCATGCCCGGCCTCTACGGCGGTCGCCCGCCACACATCCATCTCCGCGTTGTCGCCAGCGGAAGCAAAGAACTCGTCACTCAACTGTACTTCGCAGGCGACAACAAAGAACGCGGCGGAAACTTTGGCTTTTCGAAAGAGCGGGCAGAGCTAACAGTCACGCCGACGGCGCTGAAAGACGGCGATCGCAATGGGCTCGCGGCGACGTTCGATGTTGTGTTGGCCAAAGCCTGAACAGTACATCGCTCTCCTCGCCGGATATTACGGCAGGCGCGTCCATAAAGCATGCGCACAACACGCGTAGATCGTCGACACCCCCGAACCAAAATTTTCGGTGGTAGAAGGCGAAAGCGCCGCTTTTTGACGTTGTCAAAGAGCGGCGCGTGGCTGGAGCAACCTCGACCTTCCAGGAAGCGTGTGCTTAGCGCCGTACTTCCAGCCTGATTCTTGCTGGAAATACAGCGCGGGCAAACGTTCTGTCAGCGTCTCCGTGGCAGGCGTGTTGCTGTACTTGTTGCCACCCCTTGCGAGTTGGTAAATACGGCGCGGTACTGATAAATATTCGGCGTCGTCGATGTGGTGATCGTGAGAGTCGAGGAAGTTGCACCGACAATATCGGTGAACACGCCACCGTCGGAGCTTCTTTGCCATTGAACCGTAGGCGTTGGAGTCCCGCTCGCGGTCGACGTGTAGGTCGCCGAAGCGCCAGACGGATCTGGCGGATTGGTGGGGTTCAACGTGATGACCGGTGCCGCCAGTGGGACGACCGCGTAGCAAACACTGACGTCGTTGACGGTCGGGGTCGCTGCGCTATCGGTCGTGGACAGAAACGCCTTGTACTGGAGGTATCTCTGGCCGTTGAACTGGCTCAAGGAGGCGCCACTCGTCGTGAAGAACGTGGCTGCCGAACCATCAGGCCCGACAAAGTTGAACGGTCCGGTGCTGGAATTGCTCGCAGCGACCTGATATTGCAACCCCGTGTTTGCTGGCGTCGTAGCGGTCCACGAGAATGCCGCCCACGTCGCCATTGCCCCTGTCGCCGGATTACTGTCTTTGAGCGAAGAGATCAGGTTGCCAGCGGGCGCAAAGCCCGTTTGCATGTAGGTTTTGAAGTTGTAATCGCGCGTCGTATCGGCAGTGAACGTGGCGCCGCTGTCTGCGGATAGAACGCGACTGCCGTTTGCATACGTGGTGGGACTAGAGCGTATCCAGAAATAACCGCTGCCCGCGGGCACTGATACAGGGCGCAGAATCAATGCGTATTGCGTGCCAGCCGTCAGGGTCGGCGGAGTGGCGAACGTGGCAGCGTAAGAAGCACTAGCGCCGTTGGCAAACGAAGCCCCAGGCACAGTGGTCACGGCAATATCTGGCCCAGTCGGAAGTCCAGCCGCGGTGGCGCGAACCGATAGCGTTAGATCGGGAGGCGTAGCTCCGCAGGCGTTGCAAAAGAGTTGCACATCCGCCCGTACAAGTTTGGCGGTCACGCCGGCAATGAAGGTCTGTCCAGTCCAGGCCGTTGCACCGAAGCCTGTCCCAGTCGTCGTGCCTGCAGTGTTTTGTTGATCAAGCGTTGGCGCGTTCAGAAGAATGACGTCGCCTGGGCTGGTCACCAAGTCCGTTTGGCTGGCCACACCCAACTGAAAATCCGCTTGCGTCGTGTCAGCGAAACAGGCACTGGCCGCAGCGGCGGACAGCGAGAAGTTTTGTGTGGTCGTGCTGGCATCGGCGAGTACGATGCTGCTGGCGGTGGCGGTGTTGTACCCAGGGGAACTGGCAGACATGCCCGGATAGGTGCCCGAAGGAATCGCTCCAAACGAGTAGAACCCACTGCCATTTGTCGTGGTTGTCCGGGAACCCAGGCGCACAGTCGCACCACTGACGGGGGCTCCGCCTGGTGTTGCGGTCAGGGTGCCCTGCAGGGTGCCCGTATTGAGCAGGGGTGTACAGCCCGGTAGCTCGAAAGACCCGATGCGCGTTTGCCAGTCGGCACCGGTGACGGCGA
>JAYWHV010000169.1:0-3684 GCA_043777615.1 Burkholderiales bacterium
GTCGATGGATCATTTGATCCGTCTTGACCGCACGCTGGCGAAGTTCTTTACCTCGATTGATGCACAAGTGGGCCGCGACAACGTGCTTACGTTGTTGACCGCTGACCATGGCTTCATGAACACGCCTGAATACAGCGTGGCACGGGGCTTTGAGGCCGGACGCGTCGATCCAAAGGAACTGCGCGGTGTCGTCAACGCGCTCGCCGAGAAGAAATTTGGCATAGCAAACCTTGCGCCGCAACACATGACCGGCGGCTGGACGCTGGATTACGCGGCTATGGATGCGAAAGGCGTGAACCGTGAAGAGGTAGAGAACTTCATGGCGCGTGCGGTGCTCGATCAGCCGGGCGTTGGTTTCGCTTTCACGCGCAGTCAGCTCGAGCGCGGGAATGTGCCGCCGACCCGCGTGGCAACTCTTGTGCAGCGGGCGTGGCATCGACAATTTGCGGTCGACCTAGTGGTCGTACAGAAACCGTTTTATTATTTTCAGACGAAATCGAACTCGCCGCAGGCGGTATGCTCGCACGGAACACCGTACAGCTATGACACCAACGTGCCACTCATGATCCAGGGCGCGAAGTGGATCAAGCCGGGGCGCTACGGCGAGTATGCGGAGACGGTCGATATCGCACCAACGCTGGCGCAAATTCTCAGCGTTCGCGTGCCGAGCGCTAGCGAAGGCAAAGTGCTGACGCAGGCATTGCGGTTGAAGTAGCGGCGCGGCGCACACGACACCGACCCGATAAATTTACGCTAAGGAGTCACTGATGCGACGTTTTTTTACCGCGCTCTGTTGCGTGCTCTCCAGTGCAGCACCGTTCGCGCAGGACTACCCAACGAAGCCCGTCCGCATCATTGTGCCATTCGCCACCGGTGGCCCCGCAGACGTTTACGCACGGTCCGTCGCACAGCGTTTAACGGAGTCGATGGGCCAGGCGTTTATCGTGGACAACCGTCCCGGCGGCGGCGCTGTGGTTGGCACCGATGCAGCGGCCAAAGCCATTTCCGACGGCTACACGCTGCTCATGATGTCGAACGCGCAGACGGTCAACGAAACCTTGATCCCAAACAAGCCGTATGCGTTGCTCCGAGACTTTGTGCCGATAGCGCCCGTCAACTATTCTGACCTTGTGCTCGTCGCTCATCCTGGCGTTGCAGCCAACAATATGCGCGAATTGATTGCTGCCGCCAAGGCCAATCCCAAAGCCATGACTTTCGCATCCAGCGGCCCCGGTACGCCCTATCACATGGCCGGTGAATTGTTGAAGGCGCTGGCGGGCATTAACCTTCTACACGTTCCCTACAAGGGCAGCAGCGGCGCGCGTACCGACATCGTTGCAGGGCACGTGAATGTGATGTTTGACGCGATCACCACGATGGCGGCGCAAGTGAAAGCAGGCAAGGTCAAAGCACTGGCGACCTCTGGCAAAACGCGTTCCACGGTGATGCCCGACGTGCCGACGCTGGATGAGTCGGGTGTGCCCGGCTACGAGTCCGTTATCTGGCTCGGCATCATGGCGCCGATCAACACGCCACGCACCATCGTCAACAAACTCAATGCCGAAATCACCAAGGCCATCAGCCGGCCTGATGTCAAAGCAGACTGGGCAAAGCAGGGCGCAACGCCGATGCAGATGACGCCAGAAACTTTTGCAAAATACGTGCGTGAAGATATCGACAAGTGGGCAAATATCGTCAAAGTGTCGGGCGCGAAATTCGAAGAATAGAAGCGTATGAATATTTTGAGTGCAGGCGCAGCCAAAGGACTCTTGCAAACGGTTGCGGCGACTGAAGGAATTTCACTCGCGGGCGAATTCGGCGCGGTAGGTGCGATTCGCGAACGACTGAAGGCGGGTGCTCCCTGTGACGTGATTGTTCTCACGGCGGCGATGATCGCCGACCTGGTGACGAGCGTCGAAGTGGACGCGGCAAGCGTGATCACTCTTGGCAGAGTTAATACGGGTGTGGCACTACTGAACGAAGCACCGCCTGTGAGCGTGGATGACGTCGAGTCGTTGAAACGATTGCTCTCGCACGCTACAAAAATGTATTTTCCGGACCCATCTCTCGCCACAGCCGGCATTCACTTCATGAAGGTGCTCACAGCGTTGGGGTTAGCTGAATCACATCGCGAACGCTTCGCGACATATGCCAATGGAGCAACTGCAATGCGTGCAATGGCGGACGCGGGTGACGTCGGTGCTGTAGGAATAACCCAATGCTCGGAGATTTTGTATACCGGGGGTGTGCGGTATGCGGGAGGATTGCCGAGCCCCTACCAGCTCGCCACAATTTACTCTGCTGCAATCACCCGTCGCGCTGACAATATCGACGAGGCACGGCGATTGTTGAAAGCGGCGTCGTCAGCGACTAATGAACTCGTGCGAATTTCTGCTGGCTTCGAACCGCCGGATTTATGACGACATGCACGACTGAGAAGTGCAAGTGGTAGGCCGTAAAGGACTTGAACCTTTGACCAAAGGATTATGAGTCCTCTGCTCTAACCAACTGAGCTAACGCCCCCCGCTTTAGATTGTAAGGCGCGTGGACGCGGCGCTACTTGTGGTGGCTCAGCGCGTTGGTGACCAGTTTGGAGGTGATGTCGACGATCTGGATCATGCGGTCGTAAGCCATGCGGGTGGGGCCGATGACGCCTAGCGTGCCGACAATCTGACCGTCGACCTCATAGGGTGCGCTGACGATGGACAGGTCTTCAAACGGCACGACCTGACTCTCGCCACCGATGAAAATGCGAACCCCCTCGGCTTGGCCTGCAATGTCGAGCAGGCGCATGAGTTGGGCCTTTTGCTCGAACAGATCAAACGCGCGGCGCAGGTGGCCCATGTCGCTTGAGAAATCGGTGACAGCCAGCAGATTGCGCTCGCCGGAGATCACCACTTCGCCTTGCGTGTCGGTGATGGCTTCGGAGCTGACGTTGACCGCTGCTTGCATCAGGCTGGCGATTTCAGAGCGAAGCGATTCGACCTCGTTTTGCAGGCGCTCACGCACTTGTTCCAAGGCCAGGCCCACATAATGGGTGTTGAGGTAATTGGCAGCCTCGACCAGGTTGGATTGGGAGTAGTCAGCTTCTGTAAAGATGACGCGGTTTTGCACATCGCCTTCCGGCGACACGATGATCACCAAGAGCCTACGCTCTGACAGTCGCAAAAATTCAATGTGCCGAAACACCGAGGTGCGCCGTGGCGCAATCACCACACCGACAAACTGCGACAGGCTGGACAGCAGGTTGGCGGCGTTGGAGATGACTTTCTGCGGTTGATCCGGTGCCAGGCTGTGCGAGGCGAACTGGCCACGCTGCACGGTGAGCATGGTGTCAACAAAAAGCCGGTAGCCGCGCGCGGTGGGAATGCGCCCGGCGGAGGTGTGGGGGCTCACGATCAGGCCCAGCTCTTCCAGGTCTGACATGACGTTGCGGATGGTGGCGGGCGACAGCTCAATGCCAGTTGCACGGGAAAGCGTGCGCGAGCCGACGGGCTGGCCGTCCGCAATGTAGCGTTCGACCAGCGCTTTCAACAACAACTTGGCACGGTCATCTAGCATCGCTTCATTTTAGTGATGTAATTTGCAAATGAAATCCAAATTCCGCCACGTAGCGTTGATCGGCAAGTACCAGGCGGTGGTGGCCGGCGGCTTTGCGGGGGCGGGCCGCTCCTCGCGCCATGC
>JAYWHV010000170.1:0-13108 GCA_043777615.1 Burkholderiales bacterium
AGCTAAGCAATTGGCAGCTGGCGTCGTGACTGCGAGCAGTGGAAATCATGCACAGGGCGTTGCGCTAGCGGCTCAAAAGCTGGGTGTAAAGGCCACCATTGTCATGCCCACAACGACGCCCGCAATCAAAGTTGATGCAGTTCGTGCGCGCGGAGCACAAGTTGAGTTGCATGGTGAGTCTTACTCGGATTCGTATGACTACGCACAAGAGCTCGTCAAAGCTACTGGAACGGCCTTTATTCACCCGTACGATGACCCCGACGTCATTGCTGGCCAGGGCACTATCGGGATGGAAATTCTTCGTCAATATCAAGGCGACATTGACGCAATATTTGTTGCGGTAGGCGGTGGTGGCTTGATCTCGGGAATCGCTGCCTATGTGAAGGCAGTCCGTCCCAAGATCAAGATCGTGGCCGTGGAACCTCACGACCAGGCGGCAATGGCCGAGTCTTTAAAGGCAGGAAAGCGCGTTACTTTGCCTACAGTTGGACTGTTTGCGGAGTCGACCGCTGTCAAACAGGTTGGAGTGGAAACGTTTCGACTGTGTCAGCAATATGTTGATGACACAGTATTGATCTCAAATGACGAGATTTGTGCGGCGATTAAGGATGTATACACCGATTGCCGTGCCATTCTCGAACCGGGCGGGGCGGCGGCAGTTGCGGGACTAAAAAAATACGTGGAAAAACACCGCAGCCAGGGCAAAACGTACGTTGCAATTGCTTGCGGCTCCAACATGAATTTTGACCGCTTGCGATTCGTCGCCGAGCGCGCCATGGTGGGTGAGGCACGCGAAGCCGTGCTAGCAGTAACGCTGCCTGAAAAGCCGGGCAGCTTCCGGGCATTTTGCGATGTGCTTGGGCCGAGGGCTGTCACCGAGTTCAACTATCGCTATTCTGGCGGCGACGTTGCGCACGTTTTCGTAGGCATTGAAATCGTGCAGAAGCGCGATATCGTTGAATTGACACGTGCAATCAAACATGCCGGAATGATGGCCGTCGACCTGACAGAAAACGAGCTTGCCAAATTGCACCTCAGGCATTTGGTTGGCGGCCACGCTCCCGGGGCTGGTGGCGAACGAGTGTTCCGCTTTGATTTTCCTGAACGACCAGGCGCATTGGCGCAATTTTTGCGTGTCATGCATGCCGACTGGAACGTTACACTTTTCCACTATCGAAATCATGGGGCTGATGTTGGACGAGTTCTCGCCGGAATTCAAGTGCCGGAAAGAGATAAGGCAAAGCTGGAGGAGTTTTTGCAGCGAATCGTAGGTTTGGGATACGCCTGGGTCGATGAGACGGAAAATGTCGCATACAAGCTCTTTCTGGGCATGCATCAAGCCCATGCATGAGCTTCTCCGTCTCCAAATGCTGAGCATGCGTCGCGTTTTCGCTGTCAATACGTTGCGGCGCGCCGACAGGAAACAGAAAAGTCGTAGAAATTTGGTCTCATACGATGCAATTCAACCCCACACATGGCAAACTGAATGACAATGTTCTTTTCTTGGTGGCCAAGTCATGCTGATGACAGTCCCTGATACGTCGGCCGCTTCAGTTAGCGGACTCAAGGTTATGGTGATAGACGATAGCAACACTATTCGGCGTAGTGCTGAAATCTTTTTGTTGCAAGCAGGATGTCAAGTGATTCTCGCTGAAGACGGCTTTGATGCGCTGGCTAAAATTGCCGATCACCGCCCCGATGTGATTTTCGTCGACATCATGATGCCGCGGTTGGATGGTTACCTTACCTGTGCTCTCATCAAGAAGAACGCAAAGTTCAAGGCGACTCCAGTCGTAATGTTGTCGTCTAAAGATGGACTGTTTGACCGGGCTCGTGGCCGCATGGTTGGATCAGATCAATATCTGACCAAACCGTTCACTAAAGAAAGTCTGATTTCAGCTGTTGCGTCGTTCTCTGGACACGAGCGCGCAAATTCGTGAGGATGTACTATGCCCGTTAAGAGAGTTCTGGTGGTTGATGATTCCCCGACAGAGCGCCATGCCATTTCAGAAATATTGCGTCGCGCAGGCTACGAAGTCAATACTTGCGATAGTGGGGAAGAAGCCGTTACACAATCGAAGGCGCTGTTGCCCGACCTGATCCTAATGGACGTGGTGATGCCTGGCCTGAATGGATTTCAGGCCACACGAATGATTGCTCGGGACGAGGCGACGCGCCACATTCCCGTCATCATCTGCACTACTAAAAGTCAGGAAACTGACAAGATCTGGGGATTGAGGCAGGGGGCCCGCGACTATGTCGTCAAACCAATTGTGGCTAGCGATCTGCTCGACAAAATGGCTCGAATTGAATAACGCTATGCTGAACGACGTGCGCATTGGAATTACCTGTCGTGGCGACCATATGCCCATGGAGCCTCGTGTCACGCCCGCGCGCGTGACAGCTCTTCAAGGTATCGGGAGCGCATTGCGTGGCGCGTGACCGCAATCGACTTCGAGATTTTCAGGAGGGCTTGGCAAAGCGCCTGCGGCAAGCGGCCGAACTGCCGCAACGGCAGTCACGTCTTGCCGTTCAGGTTGGCGACCGTGGCTATTTGCTGAATCTTGACGACGTGTCGGAAGTTTCTCCACTCGGGCAAGTCGCGCCAGCTCCGCTCACGCAGCCGTGGTTTCTTGGGGTAACGAACGTACGGGGAACGCTCTATGCTGTAAGCGATTTCGCGCTTTGGCTCGGACTGCATGTGACGTCGGACTTGAGCGCCAAACGACTGATTCTGCTTGGACAGCGGCTTGGGAAAGTCCGAGCCGGCCTCGTCGTTACTCGTGTCGTTGGTTTGCGTCTGCTTGACGAGATGAGAGCGCATGATGCGCCGCTCAAGCGGGATTGGGAAAGTGCATCGTGGCAAGACCGCGACGGTGTGGGTTGGGTTGAAGTGGATCTGGAAAAGCTTGCCGTTGATGGCGAGTTCTTGCAGGTTGTTCGATGAGAATTAACAGGGGATGGGGGCTATGAAGCTTACGTTGGGAAAAGTCTTCAAAGGCAAAGGATCAAGCGCGTCAGGAGATATTCCGACAGTTGTAGTGTCGGCTCCGCTCGCTAGCGACACCGGCATGGCAGGCGCGTACGATCCAACACGAGCCGTTTCAGTAGTGGAGCAGCTGCGGGCAGCAGCGCGCGGGGGTAAAGCTGTAAAGCAACTCCCGCTGATCGGACATTTATCGACAGCGAAGCAATTTCAGTATCTGGCAGCGGCGCTTGCAACCAGCTTCGCTTTGATGTTGATCTTGTTCGGCCTCTACGCTATCGAGGCTCGCAAAAACTCCGCGCAGATATCAGCTGCCACTGAAATGCAGATGCTCGCCCAGAGGCTTGCACGCGGCGGCGCCCAATCAGAAATGGGTGGGGCCAATGGGTTCGATGTGCTTCAAACCAGTCGTGACCAATTCAGGGCAAATCTGAAGGCCTTGTCCACCGGCGGTGAGTATCGCGGCGTTTCGTTGAGTGAGCCACAAAACGATACGGTCCGCGCTGCGGCGTCCGATCTCGAGAAGCGCTGGACCTCAATCGATGGCAAGGTCGATGAACTAATTGCTGCTCGTGGAATTCTGACCTCACTGTCACAGGCGGTCAGCAACGTGAACCAGGGGAATCAGGGATTGCTGGAGCTGGCGGAGCAACTTGCGACCCAGATGTCGACATCCGGGGGGCGTGAAATCGCGCTGGCCAATAATCTGGTGATGCTTACGCAACGTATTGCAAAGAACGCCAACGCCTTGATTGGCGACGAAGTGGACTCCGACGTCGCCTTTTTGCTCGGCAAAGACACCGCAACCTTTCGCGACATTGTGAATGGGCTGCTTCAAGGAAGCGAAGCACTTCGCGTAAGTGCAATCCGCGACGGCGAAGCCAAACAAACTTTGACTGAATTGGGCTCGAAGTTTCAGGAAACAGAGCGTCGCTTGGTTGAGGTACTCCGGGCCATGCCGCGACTTTTGGCGGGAAAGCAGGCCGCCAAGGTGATTACGACGGAAGCCGAACCGTTGATGGCTGGCGCAAAAACGCTCTCAACCGCGTATGAGGGCGCTGGCAACACGGCCAATTTCGCACTGTATCTTGCTGCCGCATTCGGTTTGCTTTCGCTGCTGCTAGGCGTCGCGCTCGGTTACCTCTTTCTAAACGAAGCCCGTATTCGTGCCGCAGAAAACGAACGTGAGAACCAGCGCAACCAGGAAGCTATTTTGCGGCTGCTCAATGAAATGGGCACACTCGCCGACGGCGATTTGACGGTAAAAGCCAGCGTCACCGAAGACGTTACGGGTGCCATCGCTGACTCGATCAACTTTACGGTAGACGAGTTGCGCAAAGTGGTATCGGACATCAATACGACAACGGGCGAAGTTACAGGCGCAACGCAAGCAGCACAAGCGATCTCGCAGCGCTTGTATCAGGCTTCACAGCGCCAATCTGGTGAAATTCAGCGCTCCAGCGCGCTTGTGCTGCAAATGGCCCAGTCCATTAACGAAGTGTCGGCTTCTGCAACTGAGGGCTCCCGGGTTGCGCAACAGTCGTTGAGCGCTTCTGAGCAAGGCGCAAAAGCCGTGCAGAACCAGATTGCCGGCATGAACGAGATTCGTGCGCAGATTCAGGAAAGTTCGAAGCGCATCAAGCGATTGGGCGAGAGCTCACAAGAAATCGGCGAGATTGTGGAGCTGATCTCCGATATTACCGAGCAGACCAACGTTTTGGCACTTAACGCTGCCATCCAGGCGGCATCCGCCGGCGAGGCTGGACGAGGATTCACCGTCGTTGCAGAGGAGGTGCAGCGACTCGCTGAGCGCTCTGCAGAGGCTACGAAGCAGATCGAAGCGCTCGTTCGCGCGATTCAAGCCGACACGCAAGACGCCGTAAACGCGATGGAAAAGACCACGCAGGGCGTGGTGGAAGGAACGCGTCTATCCGACGCGGCAGGTCAAACGCTGGCTGAAATTAGCCGCGTCTCTCGCGACCTCGCAGGACTGGTGAGCAGCATTTCGGCACAAACACAAACACAATCAGCCTCGGTGTCCGAAGTAACACGCGGCATGCAAGATATTCTCGCCGTGACGGAAGAAACGTCACGCGGTACGCAGCAAACCAACGTCTCCATTGAGGAATTGGGACGATTGGCACAAACGCTCCGCGGCTCGGTCGCGGGCTTCAAGGTGTAACTGAGCGGGAGTTAGCAAGCTGTGGCGATTGATATTCCGCTCGAACTCGACAGCGGCCCCATCACGTGGGTAAAGGCGGAAATTGAGAGCGCGTTGTTTCGTGCTCTCGACGGCATTGCACAAATGCGCACTGCGCCCAGTGCAGAGCATCGCAACGCGATTCGAGCCGAGTTGCATCAGGTTTCTGGTGCTTTAGAACTGGTCGGTATCGAGGGGCTCGCCGTTCTCGTTCAGGAGTTTGAGCGACACTTCGGAACGAATGTAGAAACCGTTTCGACCGAAGCCCTTGATCTTGTTGATCGCGGATGTCGGCGATTGTTGTCGCATCTTAAGGAAATGATTAGCGGCTCACCGCCGGTACCGCTGCGATTCATATCCGAGTATCTAGCGCTGGGAAAGCTTCATCAGTCAAAGTACGGGCCAGCGGATCTGTTTTTTCCTGATCTGTCGCGACGCCCGGCCAAACTAAACAACGGTGACGTGCCTGAACCTTCGCGGATGCCAGCCTTTTTGTTACGTCAGCGGCGCGATTTTCAGCACGGTTTGTTGCAGTGGTTGCGCGGCAGTGATGCAGGCCTCGACCAAATGCGGCGCGTCATTGCAGAAATTGAATCGGCTTATCCGTTGCCTTCGCAGCGCTCATTCTGGTGGGCAACGCACGCGCTACTCGAAGCGACGCACGGTGGGTTTGTAGAGCCCTCGACCGCGCTGAAACAACTCATGGCGAGAGTCGATCTTCAGGTGAGGCGATTCGTCGAAGGTTCTACTCGCGTTGCCGATCGGTTGCGGCGCGAGGTGCTCTATCACGTTGCGCGTGCGCGAAACGGGCATGCGCTGGTTGACGAAGTCAAAGCGCTGTACGAACTCGATGTACTCGTGCCGAAAAGAATTCCGCGCGAGATTGATGTCGTTGCAATGCAGCCCGCAATTGCCCACCTGACTAGCGTCGTCAACCGATGCAAGGACGCCTGGGCGAGTCACACTGCTGGACGCAATACGGCATTGCAAAAGCTGCGCGACGTTGCGGCTGAGTTGCCGTCGGCGTGCGACGCCTTGCAGATGCCTGACTTTTCCAGTCTGGGAAGGGGGATTGCTTCTGCCGCAAACTCCGCCGTGGAAGACAAGAATGTGGGCGAGGATTTGTCGATCGAGTTGGCGACCAGCCTTATTTTGATTGAGACAGCGATTGAACATATCGCCGCCCTGCCCTCGTCGTTCCGGACTCAAGTTGAGCGCGCCGTACAGCGCCTTTCGTATGCGGTCTCGAATGCGCCGATCCCTCCGGAACTGCGCGCCGAAACCGAAGCCAACTCGCTCACTCGCCTGGCTCAGGAAAAGCAAACGATCTCTCAGGTGGCCCGTGAAATTCGCGCCAACATGCGCCTCGTCGAGCAGGCCCTCGACGCGGTCTTCCGCGATCGTACTGCCGTCGAAGAGCTAAAACCCGTTCCTGCGCTGTTGGGTCAGGTGTCGGGCGCGATGCGCATGTTGGGATGGAACGACGCCAACGAGTTGCTAAGCAAAACTACAGATCGTCTTATAGAGTCGGTTCACCGCGAAGCAACGATGAGCGCTCAGGACATTGATTCGCTCGCCGATGTACTGGCTGGCCTGAGCTTCTATGTAGATGTTCGCGAACGGCGGGAGCGCGATGCTGAGGCTGTTCTGATCGGGCTCAAGCGCCGCTTTTTGGGCGAGGAAATTGAAGAAGCAGACGCATCCGATGATGACGGCAGCGTCGAAGCCTCGCTCGCAGAGCGGCAACGTATGTTGCGCCCGCTTGCAAAGGCCTTGAATGAATCCCCGGAACGACTGGAGCTGCGGGACAGTTTGCGCTCGACGCTTCAGGGCGTACGTCAGGATGCCGAATTGTTGTCGGACCCGGGGCTGTCTAAAGCTTCGAATGAAGCATTGCGACTGCTCGATGGTGACACGTCCGAATCCGGCGCATTGAGCGCAGCGGTAGCCGCGGTCGTAGGTGCCGCAGCCGAGTTGCCGCCGACGTCGGCGGAAACTTCGCGATTGGTCGAGTCGGCTCCCGAAGAACGAGACACGGGGTTGCTGGAAATCTTTGTCGAGGAAGCTGTTGAGGTCGTGGAAGCGGTGCGCGTTGGGCATCACGCGCTCTCGCTTCAGCAGGACCGTCGCGATCTCGTCGTTGATATTCGACGTGCCTTTCATACTTTAAAGGGCAGCGGTCGCATGGTTGGCCAGACTCAGCTCGCCGAAGTTGCCTGGCGTGTGGAGCAAGTGCTTAACGGAGCGCTGGAGGGCGAGCGCAACATCACGGAGCATGAACTTCACCTGATCGATTCTGCGGTTGGACACTTCGACCAATGGGTGACCGCACTGGCGAACCATCAGGCAGTAAACATTGACGTGTCTTTGCTTGATTCGCTAATTGCGAAATGCTCACCGCTGTCATCGCCATCCGCAATTAGCGCGTCGTACGGTGCCGTCGCTAGCGCCCCGGTCGCGCCGCTCGCCGCCGCCCTCACGCCGGCCGCCGCTAGTTCGTTCCCCGATATTTCCGAGGCATCGGCAGCTGACAACAGCACAGCGGGATTTAAGCTTTCCCCGGAGGCTGTTGCCGATGACGGAGACCTTGATGCACAGCTCGCAAGGGAAGTCGATTCACTGGGTAAAAAATGGGGCAATGAACTCGGTGAGGATTTGCCTGCATTGGAAGATGTTCAGGAAATCGATCTGCCTGCCGCCGCGTTCGTGCCGGCACCGCCATCGGGCGCGCATTCTTCCGATCAACATTCAGTCGATTTCGCCGCGGCGCTTGATGCGAGCAGCGACGACGTGACGGTGCTCGGAGTGAGTGTTTCGCGCGCGCTGTTCTCGATTCTGACAGACGAAACGCGCGTTCACTTGCAGACGCTGGATTACGAACTCGCTCTCATGCAGTTCGATACCAGCCTTCCGCCAAGCGACCCGATGGTACGCGCGAGCCACACATTGTGCGGCATTCACCGCACAGCGGGATTCATTGAGATCGGTGATTTTGCTGGCATGCTGGAAGGCGCGCTCATGGCGGTGCGACGTTCGGGACGTCCGCCTTCCGCGATCAGCGCGATCGCAAGCGCTGTGCGAACCCTCAGGACGGCCACACTGCGGCTGCAAGCCCATTCGCCCATGTCACCTGAGGAAATGGCAGATCTTGGGCGTTCCCGTCAGCAACTGAAAGCAATCATTGCTGAGACGGGTCACAACGACTTGGGCGTTGAAGTTGAGTTGCTGGAGCAAAGTCACGCAGAAGAGCGCGCCCTTGCGACACCACTGCCAGAGTCTGAACCCGAAGTCCGAGACTCTGTTGCGCCGTTATTGGTGGAAGAATCGACACTCAATCCGCCCCTGACCGTGTTTTCGCCGCCGATCGCGGTAGCGAATATCGCTGCTTCGCCTGCACATCTGTTCGGCTCTGAACTGCCGTCAACACTGGGAACGCAATCTGTTTCCGGCCCGGCTTCGCTCGATAGTGAGCCGTCCGTTGGAGCTCCAATTCCAGCGCAGCTGGCTCCGATAGACGTCTCGCCGCCTGCGGACCTCGTCGACTCGATGCCGGTGGCCTCTGCAGCGTTGACTGATGTGATGGTCGATGATGACCTTTCATTGGAACCAACAAAGGCAGCGCCGCCCGCCTCCGCAATCGGCGTTCCACCGGTTCCTGATCATTTGCCGCGCGAGTTGCCTGCGCCAATTCAGGCACCATCGGTTGCATCGCCGCCGCGGGAAAGTAGTACTCCGGCAACTGCGACACCGGTCATACTAGGCGCATTTGCTGCTGCGCTGATTTCCAGCGCGCCATCAAAGGCAGTAACTGACACGCTTGCTGCGCCGGTCCCGCCTGCCGTGGTGCCTGCATTTTCAGCGGAGCCGACTCTGTTGTCACGAGGGGTTGAAGACCCACTCGCCGAAATTCACGACGACATTGATGTGCAGGTTTTGCCGATCTTTCTGGAAGAGGCGCAAGAGTTGTTTCCTCGTGCCAGTCGACACGTCACCTCGTGGCGAAACGACGTCAACAATCCAGCGCACTCCGATGATCTCAAGCGCACGCTGCACACATTAAAGGGAAGCGCGCGGATGGCCGGCGCGATGCGACTGGGCGAGCTTGCACACTCGCTGGAAACGCGTCTTGTTGATGTCGCTGGTGCACCGACAAGCTCCGTGTTTGACAGCTTCGACGAATATCTTGACGATATTGCGTTCGTTTTGGAGCGGTTGACCCGCAACGAAATTGACTCCGTGCTGCCCCGTTTCGCCGCCGTAGCGCCGCGCGCAGATCAGTCGCAGGCGGCTGCGGCAATCGAGCCGTTCGAAGACGAAGTTACCGACACGATTGAGCCGGCTGCGGTAGACGATATGTCAAGCACGCCGGACGCGGTCGCGCTCGGTCCGACGAAATCACTGACCGAGCTCGCTCAGTCGCTGGCGGTTCGGCCGCAGCCCACTTTTGGCGCAATTGGCTCGCTGGCGGCGACTGTCGGCGCGGAGCCAATCGCCTCTGCTTTCCTGCGCGTTCGCAGCGAAGCCATCGAGCAGCTTGCCGACGAATCGGGCGAAATCTCGATTCATCGCGCTCGGATTGAAGCCGAGATGCGTGGGCTGAAAAGCGGCTTGCTTGACCTGACAGCGTCAGTAGTCAGACTCCGTGGGCAGTTGCGCGAAATTGAGATTCAAGGCGAATCTCAAATTCAGTCGCGGCTGGATCAGGAGTCCGACTTTGACCCACTCGAATTTGATCGCTACACGCGATTCCAGGAGCTGACACGCGGTCTCGCCGAAAGCGTAAACGACGTGGCGACAGTGCAGCAGAGTTTGCTGAAGAATCTGGCGGACGCCGATACGGCGCTTTCCAGTCAGACACGGTTGTCGCGTTCGGTGCAGTTGCGTTTGCAGACGCTGCGCACCGTGCCTTTTTCCAGTCTCTCAGATCGCCTGTATCGGGTGCTTCGACAAACGGCAAAAGAGCTCAAAAAGCGCGCCAACCTCGACATTCGCGGTGGTCGCATCGAAATCGACCGCAGCGTGCTGGAGCGCCTGACGCCGGTGCTCGAGCATCTTGTCCGCAATGCGCTTGCTCACGGAATCGAGTCTGATGCGTCCCGCAAAGATCAGGGCAAACCTGAGATTGGCGAGTTGACACTAAGCGCGCGGCAACAGGGCAACGAGGTGGTGATTTCACTCGCGGACGATGGCGGAGGTATTCCTCTGGATCGCGTACGGTCTCGTGCAATTGAGCGCGGTTTGATCACGAGCCATGATGAGTTAACGGACACAAGGTTGCTTGAGTTCATTTTCCAGCCCTCGTTCTCCACCGCCGAGCAAATCACGGCTGTCGCCGGTCGCGGTATCGGCATGGACGTCGTGCGCAACGAGGTCGCTGCATTGGGCGGCCGCGTTGAAGTACAGACCGCGCGCGGCGTCGGCGCAACGTTTACGCTTTCCGTGCCATTGACGCTCGCGGTGACGCAGGTCTTGATGGTCGCAGTGGGCAAAGCAGTTTATGGCGTCCCATCGTCTCTCATTGAACAGGTTCGGCAGCTGCCTGCCAAGGACCGAACCGCAGCGATGCAATCGGGCTTGCTTGATCACGGCGGGCGAAAAATCGCCTATCGCAGCTTCAGCGAATTGATCCGCGTGCCGCAAGATGGCGGGAATCCACACGCCGCACCCGTCATGATTTTGAAGGCAGGTGAAGCAATGGCCGCGGTCGAAGTGGATCGCATTCTGGGCAACCAGGAGGTCGTCGCCAAACCGTATGGGCCGCAACTTGCCCGCGTGCCGGGCATGGCGGGTCTGACCGTTTTGGCTGACGGTCGTATTGCGCTACTGCTTAACCCGCTCAACCTGATGTTGGCGCTCGATAGCGGAGACACTGAGCGCCGGGGATCGGTGAGTGCACCAACTGTGCCCATGCAGCCGGCCACGGCTGCTGCAGTTGTAGTTGCACCGACGCTGCCTGTTGTGGAGCCGACTCCATTTACGCCAGAAGAGCAACTGCCGGTTACTGAGGCCATAGCTCCGGTGCCAGTCGTTCAAACGCTGATGGTGCCTGAGCCGGTACTGTCTGTGATTGTCGCTGACGCTGCATCGCCGCCAGCCCCCGCCGCGGTCGAAGAGCACGCGTCGGCGCTGCCAGATGCTCCAGTGGAGCCGCCAACGTTCAGTCAGCAACCCGTTGTCACGGCGGTTCTCGCCGACGTTCCTTTTGTCGCTGAGACGCCGGCTGTTGTCGATTCGCCAGTAGTTTTCGCACCACCGCCGGCCATCGTTGCGCCGCCGCAGCCAACTCCCGTCGTTGCCGTCATTGGCCCATCGACCGCTCAGGCTGCAGACCTCGCGCCTATCTTCGCCGCACCAAGACGCGTGCCGCCGGTGATGCCGGAGCCCGCGGCTGTCCCTTACACGCCCACAGTGCTCGTGGTGGACGACTCTTTGACCGTGCGAAAAATCACGTCGCGTCTGCTGGAGCGCGAGGGCTACAAAGCGCTTACTGCGAAAGACGGTCTGGACGCGCTGACCATCCTTGCTGATGCAAATCCGGACGTGATCCTGCTCGACATCGAGATGCCGCGCATGGACGGCTTTGAGTTCACTAAAACGATCAAGGCCGATAGTCGTCAAAGCCATATTCCGATCATCATGATCACTTCTCGCACGGCGGAGAAACACCGCAGCCATGCGATGGAATTGGGTGTGAACGAGTACGTCGGTAAGCCGTATCAGGACGAAAACCTGATGGCGCTGGTCGCGAAGTACGCGGGCAAGCCAACCTGATCGCTCAATTCCTGCGGCAGTACCTGCCGCAGGATTACGTTTTGTGGAAAAGTGAAGTCGGCCTGTAGGCCGGGTTCTGTTCGCTAGCCGGTTGCCCGGTTTTGCGTGGCGGTCATTCCTCTAGGACGAGCGTTACCGTTCGCCTCAAGCTACCTACCCGCATGCTCCAACGAGCCGCCTTGGGTGAGCAATTGCTTACTCACGACGCATGCCTATTTGATATTGCTCCGGGTAGAGGTTGCCGCGTTTCACCGTAACTTAATACGCTCGTCTCTGTGGCCCTGGTCCTCGCCTCACGACGGATGGCCGTTAGCCATTACCCTGCTCTTCGGAGCCCGGACCTTCCTCCCGTTGCTCGCGCAACCGGCGACTGCCCAGCCGACTTCGGGACGAATTATGCGTGATTGGACATGACGGAGAGCGACGAAGGGGTCGTGCCAAGTGCGCGAACCTTACCAGCTTTTCCAGACTAACCCAGGATACTCATGGGCTAGCGTTCGAAAATGACCTAGCTCGACTTGGATAAAAAAAGGCAGCGAGCCCCAATGCAGCTGTCCTTTCAGCGAAAAGCTATGCTGCGCCAGCCAGTAAAGTTTTCCGGTATTTATTCAAATCGCCCAGCGACTCCAGGCTCTTGCCGAACAGCGACGACAGGTTGTGCAGAATCATTTTCACGACCTTGCCTTCCCATTCCTTGTCGAAGTTGATCTGGGTATCTAGCCAGCGCTCGAGCCATTCAGGATCGGGCAATTTGCTCTGCACCGTGTCGTTCGGAAACAGCGACTGGTTGACATGCAAATTGGTCGGATGCATCGGCTTGCCAGCGCGACCGCTCGCCGCCATCAAAAAGCCAATCTTCGCAAAACCGGCTTTGACTTCGTTGACCTTGTCGACGGCAGCGCGAGCAATCGCCTGCTTGAGATATTTCAAGTATGCGCCCGCATGCCGCGCTTCATCCTTCGCGATCAGGCCGTAAATGTGCTTGATCAGCGGCTCGTCGTGCCATTCAGCGGCGCGACGATACCAGTGATTCAGGCGAATTTCCCCGCAGAAATGCATCATCAGCGTTTCTAGCTGCGGTGCTTCATCGAATTCGAAGCGCACGTTGTGCAACTCAACCTCCGTCGGCACGAGATCAGGCCGGAAGCGCT
>JAYWHV010000171.1:0-13046 GCA_043777615.1 Burkholderiales bacterium
GATGAGCGCCGAGGCGCTGACCGTGGTGGGGAGCGATCTGGAATGCACCGCACTGGCTCGCGCGGTCAAATGGCACGCCGAACATCGGGTGCTTTTGAACGGCAGCAAGACGGTAGTGTTTAGCTAACAGCTTTTTTGTGTAACGACCGCTATATTTGCGCTGACGGCGAATAATGTGACTAGTCGACTTTATTTTTTACTTCTCTCTACCCCAAGTACAGTAGTCTTTCCAACGCAAAGCTATATATGCGAACCACTTGAGCTCTTTGGAGATTTGTGGGCGCGCCGCTGCGATCCAAGGATCAACCGGCGTATAGTCGATTTTCAAACTTTGGCGGAACATGGCCACCTCCACGCAAACGCACATACACCGGTTCCAGCAGCGACGTCTAGCACTACAAGCGACTGCCACGGCGCCATGGTGGCTTCCAGCCGTTGGCGCATTCGCCCAGCAGCCGTCTCAAAAGCCACTGGACGAGCGGGTCCGCGCGGCAAAGATCGAGCGCGGCGGCCTGTCGCTCGATATCCCGACGCTCGCCGAGACCGGGACGTCCGTGCCCGTCGTGCTCTTTGTTGACCCCGCCAGGCTCGCCGGACGCACCGTGGCAAGGCTAGGCATCATCGCACCGCAAAATCCGCGTCCTGTGGCGCTCGAGATTGAATTGGGCCTGATTCTGGCGCAGCCGCGACTGACCACTGCGATTCGGCTCGGGGCGACGCAGGCGGTGATCGGGGTTGCACAGCTCTCGGACGGCACGCTGTGGCAGCACACCATCGAAGTGCTGCTGACAGGAAGCGCCTGTTTTGACGGTACGTAGCCACCATGAGTGAACCGATCCCTGGTCGCAACGCCCGCCTGATCGTGCCGCCGCTGGTGCGGACGGGCGAGGAATTTCAGATACGCCTGTTGATTCAGCACCCGATGGAAACGGGCTTTCGCCGCGATGTTGACGGCAATGTTCTGGAAGCCAATCTGCTCGAGTCGTTGTCGCTTGATTTCGAGGGACAGCCCGTGTTCAACGCGCTCACCATGAACGCGCTCACAGCGAATCCGTTTCTCACTTTCGTGGTCGCAATTAAACAAAGCGGCAAATTCAACGCCCGCTGGCGCGACATGAAGGGCAACGTCGGTTCAATCAGCGCGAGCGTGCGCGTTGTTGCTGCGTAGCTTTTCGGCGCGTTGTGGTGTGGCGCTCGCCATTGGCGTTGCGCTGTTCACCCCGACTTCGTTCGCCCAATCCCCGAACGCCCCTGCGCCGATTCCTCTCATAGCCAAAGAGGCGATACGCTCTGGAAGCAGTTTCACCAGTCCCACGCTGCTAGCGCAACAAAAAGATGATGATCTGAATCCTGGCATGCTCTGGGTCGATCAGGGCCGTGAAATTTTTTCGCGCGATTGTTCTGCCTGTCATTCGAAGGCTGAAGGGTTGGCGGCTCAGCTGCCGAAACTTGCGATCGACGGAAGTGTGGTGACGCTGGAGCGCCAGATCAATCGTTGCCAGTCGGAGCGAGTGAAACGGCCCGCTTACGCAACCGAGAGTCAGCCGCTGCTGGGGCTCGCCACCTACCTCGCGTTCGCATCGCGCGGAATGTCACACGCCGTCGCAGCGGACGTCACCCAAAGCGCAGCCTGGCAGCGAGCGCAAAGCGAGTTCACACGCGTCCAAGGCAAGCTCGATTTCAACTGCCGCAGTTGTCACGACCGTCTGTACGGCAAGCGCGTGCGCAATCAGGCGATCAGTCAGGGTCACGGCGTGGGCTACCCCGCTTATCGAGTGGAATGGCAAACGCTCGGCTCACTCAATCGACGGCTGCGCGCCTGCTTTTTCGGCATGGAAACAAAAGTGCCGGACGCCAGCGATCCAATCCTCGCAGAACTGGAGCTCTATCTTGCGTGGCGTGCGCAGGGCCTTCCGATTGAAGCACCTGCGGTACGTCGATAGCGTCAACAAAGGCTTAGTCGGCCTTCGCTCCGGCCTTGACCCACGCACCAATTTTCGCGCGCTCTTCCTCGGTGATCTGCGTTGCGTTGCTCATCGGCATGATGCGCGTGACCACAGCTTGCTGATACATCGCCTGTGCGTTCTTAACGATGAGCTCCGGCGTATGTAGCTGGATGTTTTTCGAGATCACCTGCGCGTTGTGACACATTGCACATCGCTGCTCGACGATGGATTGAACTTCGGCCAGCTTCGGAACCACGGAGATAGTGGCCGCAGGTGGCTTCGACGCGGGTGCCAGCCAGATGACCACTCCGAGCAGAATAGCGGCCCCTGCCGCAAACCAGCCATACTGCGGCGGGCCCTTATGACGCAACACGAAAAACTGTCGAATAAGCGCACCCGCCAGCATGATGAGCACCAGCACCAGCCAGTTGTTGGCTGCACTGTACGTCATGCTGTAGTGGTTCGACAGCATGGCAAACAACACTGGTAGCGTAAAGTACGTGTTGTGAACACTGCGCTGCTTCGCGCGGATCGGATGCATCGGGTCGGGCTTTTCACCCGCTTTCATGGCGGCGACAGTCTTACGTTGACCGGGAATGATGACCATGAGCACATTTGCGCTCATGGCCGTCGCAAGGCTTGCGCCCGTGAGCAAAAACGCGGCGCGGCCCGCGAACAAGTGGCAGGCCACATAAGTCGCAACCACCACATAAACAAACACCAGCGCACCGACAATCGCATCGCCGTTTTTCTTCTGCCCGAACACGCGACAGATCGCGTCGTAAACCACCCAGCCCATGACCAGATACACGAGCGACGCCGCAATCGCAGCCGCTGGCGAACCCCACGCAAACACATTCTTATCGATCAAAAACGTCTGCGCGTTGAACAGATAAAGCACAACGAACAGCGCAAAGCCGCTCATCCATGTCCAGTAGCTCTCCCAGTAAAACCAGTGCAAATGGTCGGGCAATTGCTTCGGTGCCACCATGTATTTTTGCGGGTTGTAGAACCCGCCGCCATGAACGGCCCAGAGCTCGCCATCAACGCCCTTGTCGATCAGCTCCCGCGACTTCGGCTTCACGAGCGAACTGTCGAGAAAGACAAAATAGAAGGACGAACCGATCCATGCAATGCCAACGATCACATGCAGCCAGCGCAGCAACAAGTTCAGCCAGTCTCCGATGTAGGATTCCATGACGACTTAGCTTCCCCTATAAGTTGAATAGGTCCACGGTGAGCACACGAGCGGGACATGATAGTTGCCGCCCTCTTCCGCGATACCAAAGTCAATCGGCACGACGTCAACAAACAGCGGGTCGGGCAACGTCATGCCTTTGCTTCTAAAGTGCTCGCCGATGTGAAAAATCAGGCGATAGCGACCGCGCCTAACGTCGGCATCCTTGAGCAACGGCGCATCAGTGCGGCCGTCGGCATTGGTGCGCGCCGTGACCAGCAATTTCGGCACCGGATCCATCGAGTAGAGCTCGATCAATACGTTCGCTGCGGGCCCGCCGTGCACGGTATCCAGGATGTGAGTCGAGAGTTTTCCCATCGTACTACTCCGTGATCAGATCCATCAAACGCAGACGGGCTATTTCGCCAACCTGCATAAGGTTGTTGTTGAACTCCATGGCTCGCGTGTTGAGCAAGCGCGACTTGATCGCTCCAAAAATAGCGCCCTGCGTGTTGTTGCGGGCAACGATGATGAATGGAAAATCGAACTTTGCACGATAGGCTGCGTTGAGTTCGCGCAGTTGCGCGACATCAGCTGCTGTCATCGCTGAGAGCCCCGCCGCCGCTTGCTCGCGAGTGGATTCGTCAGTCAAAGTACCGGCGGCAGCCTCCTTGCCCGCCAGTTCCGGGTGCGAGTTCAGCAGCGCCAGTTTTTCCGCATCGTTCGCTGAATGCACGGTGGCGACCAATGCCGCGAGCACGGTCGCACGTGAGGTGAAGCCGGTCGAAGGCTTGAGGGCAAACGCACGCTCAGCGATCCATGGCGAATGCTCATACACCGAGCCGAAAGCCGACGAGAATTCAGCGGGCGAAAAGTGGTTAATTTCGTTTAGGGTAGGCATAGATACTCTGGGCGACTAATGCGCATCTGCTTGCTTGGCCGCGTCGATTGCGTCGCTTGCATCACTGCTTGCACCGTTAAAAAACAGGTTCAATGCAAGCGCCGCAATCGACGTCAACAGAATGCCAGACTCAATGAGCGGGTGAATGCCGTGCGGCATCCACTGCTTGAAGTTCGGCGCGATCAGCGGAATCATGCCGATACCGATGGATACGGCAACGATGATTGAGTTGAAGCGATTATTTTTGTAATCGACGCTCGAAAGGATACGAATTCCGGTCGCGGCCACCATGCCGAACATAACGAGCCCAGCGCCACCCAAAACTACCGTTGGTAACGACTCCACCAGCGCCGCCATCTTCGGCAGCAAGCCGAGCACAATCATGATCACGCCACCGGCGACGCACACATAGCGGCTCTTGACGCCGGTGACGGCCACAAGCCCCACGTTCTGTGAAAAACTGGTGTACGGGAACGTATTGAAAATGCCGCCAATCAAGGTGCCCAAGCCATCGGTTCGCAGCCCGCGAGCGAGTGCGGGCTGATCAACTTTCCTGTCGGTCATTTCCCCAAGCGCGAGAAACATTCCGGTCGACTCAATCATCACCACAATCATGACGAGCGTCATCGTGAGAATCATTACCGGATCAAACTGCGGCATGCCAAATGCAAACGGCATCACAAAATCAAACCATGCTGCTTTACCGACCTTGTCGAAATTCATGATGCCAAGTGCGGTCGCAACAATGCCACCAATGATGATGCCCAGGAGCACGGAAATGTTGGCAATGAATCCTTTCGCATAGCGGGCGATCACGAGGATCGACACCAACACCAGCGCGGCGATGCCAACGCCAGTCAACTCTGCATACTTCGGGTTCGGTACGCTAGGAACCAGCGCGATGCCCTTGGGGATCGCCGGAAACGCTGAGCCGGGTGCCGTTGCAGCGGCTGTCGCTTCAGCAAGCCACTTGGCGTGCTCGGGATTCACCACCGAGGGCGCTGTCGGACCGAACGGGTTACCGAAAATCCAGTTGATGCCCACGCGCATCAGGCTGATACCGATCACCGCGATGATCGTTCCAGTGACCACTGGCGGAAAGAAGCGCAGCATGCGGCTGACAATTGGCGCTATCAATATCGAGATGATGCCAGCCCCGATGATGGACCCAAAAATTAGTTGCGCTCCAACGACACCGGGGTTCGCATTGGCTATTGCAATCATGGGCGCAACGGAGGCGAAGGTGACGCCCATCATCACGGGCAGGCGAATGCCGAACCACTGGGTAGCACCGAGCGCCTGAATCAGCGTCACGACGCCGCAACAAAACAAGTCAGCGGAAATCAATAACGCCACCTGATCCGGCGTTAACTTCAGCGCACGGCCAATGATGAGCGGCACAGCGACGGCACCGGCGTACATCACCAGAACATGTTGCAGCCCGAGCGCGCCCAGGCGCGGAAGTGGCAGTTTCTCGTCCACAGGGTGAACGGCGTTCTCACTCGACATGACTAACTCCCCGGTTGTTGACTTCTTCGACGTTGCTTTGACGTTGCAGGTGCTCCACCTCTGAAAGTGAAGGCTGTCGAAGTGTAGGCAACCAGCAAACGCTATGCCATATCAAAAAGTCAATGAGGGTCAATCAACGAGGACGCGTATTCCCGGCGTTACGGTGATTGCTGCGCACTTGTGCGGTGCAACCAAGGCGGTTGTCTACGCCGGGGCGACTTTGTGGTTCGCCAGCGCCTCTAGCGCCTGCACCAGTGCGGAGTGATCAGACTGGCCATGCCCCAGCGCAGCGCACGCATTCATCAGCTGCGCAGCGCCTGCTGTCTGCGGCAACGCCACACCCAGCGTACGCGCGCTCTGCAGCGCGAGGTTCAGATCCTTTTGGTGCAGCGCGATCCGGAATCCCGGATTAAACATGCGCTTGATCATGCGCTCACCGTGTACTTCGAGAATTCGGCTGGAGGCAAATCCGCCCATCAGCGCTTGCCGTACTTTCGCCGGATCAGCGCCTGCTTTCGATGCGAAGACTAGCGCTTCGCTGACCGCTGCAATGTTGAGCGCGACGATGATCTGGTTGGCGACTTTGCAGGTCTGGCCATCACCGTTGCCACCGATCAGCGTGATGTTCTTGCCCATTAATTCGAATAGTGGCTTTACGCGATCAAATGCACTTTGCGGGCCACCGACCATGATGGTGAGCGTCGCCGCCTTGGCACCGACCTCTCCGCCCGAAACTGGCGCATCCAGATATTCACAGCCCAGCGCATTAATCTGTTTCGCAAACTCCTTGGTCGCCATCGGGTCAATCGAGCTCATGTCGACGACTACTTTGCCTTTGCTCAGACCGCCTGAGACGCCATCTTTGCCAAACAGCACCTTTTCGACATCCGGCGTATCCGGCACCATCGTGAAAATAATCTCGGCTTTCTGCGCGACCTCCGTGCTGGATGCACATTCGATTGCGCCAGCATCGATCAATGTTTGCGGCGCGGCAGAACGCGAATGCACGTAAAGTGTATGGCCGGCCGCACGCAGATGCGCGGCCATTGGTGTGCCCATAATGCCAAGACCGATGAACCCAAGCTTTGATGTAGTCATAATTTATTGAGCTGCTTATTTGGTGAGCGCTGACATCCAGCCGAGACCATCAACCGTGGTTGTCTTTGGCTTGTATTCGCATCCGATCCAGCCGTCGTAGCCGAGCGCATCGATGTGCCTGAACAGCCACGGATAGTTGATTTCTCCGGTACCGGGCTCGTTTCGTCCGGGGTTATCGGCGAGTTGAATGTGACCGATCCGCGAGAGGTGGTTCTTCAGCGTATTGCCCAGTTCGCCTTCCATGCGTTGAGCATGATAGATGTCGTACTGAACCTTCAGATTGTCGCTGTCGATCTGGTCAAAAATCGCGAGCGCCTCCATCGTTCGATTAACGAAGTAGCCAGGAATGTCAAACGAATTGATCGGCTCCATCACGCAGAGAATGCCGGCGCTTTTGAGCTCCGATGCGGCGTAGGTCAGATTACCGATGAGCGTTGCCTGCGCCTGTTCGCGCGTCACGCCCGCAGGCAGCTTTCCAGACAGACAATTTATTTTTTTGCAGTCGAGCGCATGCGCGTAGCCGATTGCGCTGGCAATCCCCGCCTTGAACTCGGCCTCACGCCCCGGCACGCACGCCAGCCCTCGCTCGCCGTTGTCCCAATCACCCGCAGGTAGATTGAACAGCGCCTGCGTGAGCCCGTTCGCTTGCAGCGCGGCCTTGATGTCGGCAGCCGCGTAGGGATATGGTGCCATGTATTCAACGGCCTTGAAGCCCGCTTTGGCTGCAGCTTCAAAGCGCTCCATGAACGGCAGTTCGGTGAATAGAAAAGTGAGATTGGCGGCAAATTTCGGCATGGTCAGTCCTAATCGAGCATGGTGGCAACCGCCGTAGGCGCATCGGCCCGGCTGGCGGCAAGTTCTTCGAATTCAACCACGTTATTGATCTCAGTTCCCATTGCAATGTTCGTGACGCGCTCCAGCATGATCTCGATGACGACCGGGACCCGATACTGCGCCATCCACGCTTCGGCCTGCTTGATCGCGGGAGCGATCTCTTCCTGCTTGTGTACGCGGATCGCCTTGCAGCCCAGTCCTTCCACCACTTTGACATGATCGACACCGTACGCCCTTGCTAGCGTTTCCGTCTCTGGCGTGTTGATGTTTTCAAATGCAAGCTGAACGCAATAATCCATCTCAAACCCGCGCTGGCTCTGACGAATCAGTCCCAGATACGAGTTGTTCACCACGATGTGAATGTAGGGCAGCTTGAACTGCGCGCCAACGGCCAGCTCCTCGATCATGAACTGGAAATCGTAATCACCCGACAATGCCACAATCTTTCTCGTTGGATCGGCAGCGCGCACGCCGAGTGCAGCGGGTACCGTCCAGCCGAGCGGCCCTGCCTGTCCGCAATTGATCCAGTGCCGCGGCTTGTAGACATGCAGGAACTGCGCTCCGGCAATCTGCGACAAACCAATCGTGCTGACATAGCAGGCGTCCTGACCAAAGGCATTGTTCATGCATTGATACACACGCTGCGGCTTCATCGGAACAGCTTCAAAATTGGTCTTCCTAAGCATGGTTCGCTTGCGCTCCAGGCATTCGCTGACCCAAGCGCTACGGTCTTTGAGCTCACCATTTGCCTTCATTTCCCTGGCAACCGCGACAAACTGCTCCAGCGCCAGTTTTGCATCAGACGCGATGCCAAAGTCGGGCGAAAACACACGACCGATTTGGGTCGGCTCGATGTCAACATGAACGAATTTGCGATCCTTGGCGTAGACATCAATCGAGCCCGTGTGGCGGTTCGCCCAGCGATTGCCGATTCCGAGCACGAAATCGGACGCCAACATCGTCGCGTTGCCGTAGCGGTGACTGGTTTGCAGACCGCACATACCGGCCATAAGCGGATGATTATCCGGAATCGAGCCCCAACCCATGAGCGTCGGGATCACCGGCACACCGGCCAGCTCGGCAAATTGCACCAGCAAGTCGCAGGCGTCCGCATTGATGATGCCGCCGCCTGCCACAATCAAAGGCCGCTCAGCCGCCTGCAACATCGCGATGGCCTTCTCGATCTGCGGACGCGTCGCGGCTGGCTTGTAGACCGGTAGCGGTGCATAAGTTTCAACATCAAACTCAATCTCGGCCATCTGCACATCGAATGGCAGATCAATCAGCACTGGCCCCGGACGACCGGAGCGCATGATATGAAACGCCTGTTGAAACACGCGAGGCACCTGTGCCGGTTCGCGCACCGTCACCGACCACTTGGTGACCGGTTTGGAGATCGACTCGATATCCACCGCCTGAAAGTCTTCCTTGTAGAGACGTGCGCGCGGTGCCTGCCCGGTGATGCACAGAATCGGAATCGAGTCGCCCCAAGCCGAGTAGAGCCCCGTGATCATGTCGGTGCCTGCCGGGCCGGACGTGCCGATGCAGACACCGATGTTGCCAGCGACTGCCCGCGTATAGCCCTCCGCCATGTGCGACGCGCCCTCAACGTGACGCGCCAGAATGTGGGCGATCCCGCCGTGCTTGCGGATCGCCGAGTACAGCGGATTGATGGCGGCACCAGGCACTCCGAACGCCTGTTCAACGCCTTCCCTTTCCATCACGAAAACGGCTGCCTGCGCGGCGGTCATTCTGGCCATGTGTGCTCTCCTTAAGTTTGCTTTCTTTGATGGACGAAATTTAGTTGAGCGTGTTGAAGCTGGGAAGATGCAGGTGGCCCATAACATCTATTCTTGATTGGAATAAGTGACTACACTTTCGTCATGGACAGACTGGATGCAATGCAGGTGTTCGCGCGCGTTGTGGAAACGGGGAGTTTCTCCAAAGCTGCGCTCGAATTTCAGACGACACAACCGACGGTAACCAAGCAGGTCGCCGCACTTGAAGCGCGTTTGAAGGTACGGCTCTTGAATCGCAACACGCGCGGCGTCAGCCTCTCGGAGCCGGGGGCCCTTTTCTATGAGCGTTGCAAGCAATTGCTGCAGGACGTAGAAGCCGCCGAAAAGGCCACCCGAGCAGCGCAGAGCGAGGCACAGGGCACCTTGCGGATCGGCACGTCGGTTGCATTCGGGCGGCGAACTATCGTGCCGCTCACCCTCGAGTTCATGGCGTTGCATCCACAGATTGGCGTTGATCTCTCGTTTGAGGATCGCTACGTTGATTTAGTCGCACAGGGTATTGACGTGGCACTGCGCATGGGAAAGCTGGCTGATTCGAGTCTTGGCGCTCGCTATCTGGGCAACAACCCGTGGACAGTCGTGGCCACGCCGTCGTATTTGAAGTCTGCCGGAGCGGTCAAGCGCCCGGGCGATCTCGCTAGGCACAACGCGCTTGTCTATAGCAGCGTGCAGGGCGACGACGTGTGGAACTTCACAAGTCCACGCGGCGAACGGTTGGCGACGCCAGTGAATGGACGCCTCCGATCAAATAACCTTTCGGCGGTGTTGGCGGCCTGCCGTGAAGGCCTCGGTGTAGCAGCGCTGCCGCGTTATGTGGCCTCCGAGTCGTTACGCACCGGGAAGGTGGTTGAAGTGCTGAAGGATTATCGGCTTCCGGATCAGGAGCTGCATGCGGTGTTCCCGTCGCCCAAACGCGTGCCAGCGAAAGTGCTGGCCTTTGTCAGCTTTGCGCAAAGTCGCTTCACGGATGGCTGGTGGAATGCGCGGAGCAGCGATGGAAAATAGCCCTCATAACGCCGGGTCGCTGTGACGGCGGTGAGTTGCTCGTTAGACTTCGGCGACAAACAAAGAATTTATATGACCTGGACTCCAGAATACCCGCGCGACATGACTGGCTACGGGCGCAATCCGCCTCACGCAAAGTGGCCCAACCGCGCAAAGATCGCGATCAACTTCGTGCTCAATTACGAAGAGGGTAGCGAAAATAGCGTGCTGCACGGTGATCCGGCCTCTGAGACATTTCTCTCAGAAATCGCATTTGCGCAGGCGTTTGAGGCGCGCCATCTGTCGATGGAATCAATGTACGAGTACGGCTCGCGCGTCGGTGTCTGGCGAATTCTGCGTGAGTTCGCGAAGCGCAATTTGCCACTGACGGTGTTCGGCGTTGCGTGGGCGCTTAAACACAATGAAGAAGCGACCAAAGCGTTCTGTGAACTGGGCCACGAGATCGCCTGCCACGGCCTGCGCTGGATTCACTATCAGCACATGGGCGAAGAGCGCGAGAAGCAGTACATGGCGCTTGGCACCGAGATGATCAGGGAGATGACGGGCGGCCAGTGGCCGTACGGCTGGTACACCGGGCGCGATAGCCCGAATACCAAACGTCTGGTGATCGCGCAGGGCGGCTACGAGTATGACAGCGATTATTACGGCGACGATTTACCGTTTTATCTGCCAGTGCTGATGCGGGACAGCACGCTGCAACGGCAGCTCATCGTGCCTTACACACTGGACACGAACGACATGAAATTCTCGTCTGCGGCGGGCTTCAATAACGGGCAGGATTTTGCACAGTACCTGATTGACACTTTCGACGTGCTCTATGCCGAAGGTGACGAGGCACCGAAGATGATGAGTGTCGGCATGCATTGTCGTCTGCTTGGTAAACCGGGCCGCATGGCCGGGCTGATGAAGTTTCTGGATCACATCGAGAAGCATGATCGCGTATGGGTAACGCGACGCATTGATATAGCGCGGCATTGGCGCGCCGTACATCCTGATACCGGAGGTACATCGTGAAATTTGGAACGGACATACTCAGGCAGGCGGATGTGCTCGCGGCATTTAGCGAAGATGCGCCGAGAGTCACGCGCACCTACTTGTCGAAAGAGCACAAGCAGGCGGGCGAATACCTGATCGGCCTCATGCACGACGCCGGCATGAGCGCTGGTTTTGATCCGCTTGGCAACATCGTTGGGCGTTACGAGGCGGGAGTTCCTTTCGCGCCCGTAGTGATGACGGGCTCGCATCAGGACAGCGTGCGCAACGCTGGCAAGTACGACGGCCTGTTCGGGATACTGTCACCCATTGCCTGCGTCAAAGAACTGAACCGACAGCACAAGCGTCTGCCATTCACGCTTGAAATTGTTGGCTTCGGCGACGAGGAAGGCGTGCGCTTTCCGGCGACGCTTATCGGCAGCAAAGCGATGGCAGGACTGTTCGACCTAGCGTGGCTCGACAAGACCGACGCCGGCGGTGTGACGATGCGACAGGCGATCAACGATTTCGGCGGTAACGCTGAAAAGTGGCGTGAGCTGGACAGACGCAACGGCGCACCGAACAGCGCGCATGGCGAAGTGGTTGCCTTTGTCGAGTCACACATCGAGCAGGGCCCCGTACTGCTAAATGAAGGGCTCGCAGTGGGCGTGGTTACCGCTATCGCTGGGGCGACCCGGTTGCGAGTCACGGTCACCGGACTCGCGGGACATGCGGGCACGGTGCCGATGGGTGCGCGACAGGATGCGCTGACTGCGTCCGCTGAAATGTTGCTGTTCGTTGAAAGCTACTGCACCCAAAACTCGGGCCTCGTCGGCACCGTCGGCATCCTGAGCGTGAAGCCCGGAGCCGTTAACGTCATCCCGCAGGATGTTGAATTCACAATCGACGTTCGCTCGAGTGAGGACAGCCTGCGAGCAAACGCAATCGATGCAATCAACGCTGAATTTGCGGTCATCGCCAGACGCCGCAACGTGGTCGTCGTAACCAATGTCTTCTTCAGCAGCAACGCCGCCCCCTGCGACGCCGGACTGCAAACGCAGTTTGCGCAGGCTATTAGCGCGCACGGCATCACCCCGCGCTATCTGCCAAGCGGGGCTGGCCACGATGCGATGGTGTTCCCGGCCGTTGCGCCCACCGCCATGCTCTTTGTGCGGTGTGGCAACAACGGAATCAGCCACCATCCTGACGAAACTATGACAGCGGAAGACGCCGAAGTCGCCACCTCAGTGCTGCTGCATTTTTTTGAGAACTACAAACCGCCACAATTTTCGGCCTCCAGCGCGCAGCGCGTCGATCGACAAATCTAGACACATCATGACCACCGAACAAACCATCGCGCAATACGTTGACGCACACCACTCAGAGCAGATCGAGTTCCTCCGCCAGATCGTGCGTGTGCCCTCCGACACGCCTCCCGGGAACAACAACCCACCCTCCGAACGAGCAGCAGAACTGCTCACGGCGAAGGGCTACAAAGTTGAGCGATTTGCCGTGCCCGAGGCTCGTGTGCGCGAGTACGGAATGGAATCGGTGACCAACCTGATCGTTCGTCACACGTTTGGCAACAGCGGCCCGACGATTGCACTCAACGCCCACGGCGACGTCGTGCCGCCCGGCGACGGCTGGTCGTTCGACCCGTACGGCGGCGAAGTGAAGGACGGTCGCATGTACGGGCGCGGCGTTGCCGTGAGCAAGAGCGATATTGCGAGCTTCACCTTCGCGCTCGATGCGTTGCAAGCCGCGCAAAACGCAGGCGCGAAACTCAACGGCGCGGTGGAGTTGCA
>JAYWHV010000172.1:0-13025 GCA_043777615.1 Burkholderiales bacterium
GTACTTTTGATGCAGCGGTTTCATTCGACTGATGTATGAGCCAAACTCAATGGGAGCTTCGAATTTCACGCCGGACTTGATGGCTACTTCACGCGCCTCAACAACCCGCTTCTGCCAAAGCTGACGCATCAGGATGGCCGAGCGATATCCTGCCTCACGCAGCTTGACCTGATCAGCGGGCGAAATTTTCTTCCAGTGCTGCGTTGAAATCACTAGCGCCTCGGGTGTGATCACATGCTCGGTCAAAAAAACGTTCTTGGCAAACTTGTAATGCCCCGCACTGACAAACGATGGAAGGTTGTTCTCGGCGCAGTCGATCTTGCCCGATTCGAACGCTGCCAGCACATCCTTGTACGGCACAGAGACAGGCGTCGCCCCGAGCAGTTTCACCAGTTCCTGGTAGATGTCTGTGCTCTGAACACGGATGCGCAGCCCCGCAAAATCGCGGGGTCCGGCAAGGCGTTTGTTGGTGCAATAGAACGAACGGGCGCCACCGTCATACCAACCAAGCACGACATAACCACCCGCCTCGAGTCGCGCTTTAAACTGATTGCCCATTTCGCCATCAAGCAACCGAAACATCTGCTCAGTATTGGAGAACAGGAACGGCAAATTGATAGCGTTCATGCTTTTCACCTCCTGCGACAATGGCCCGAGTCCGAACTCCGCCATTTCCACCTCGCCCGACTTCACCATCTGTACGGCTTTCGGCTGATCGCCAAGCACGCCGTTCGAGAAAACCTCAATCAGAACCCGACCGTCGGTCACCTTCCTGACGTCTTCAGCGAAGCTGTTGAGCGCGACGGTGACGGGGTAACCGTCCGGATGAATATTCCAGAGTTTTAGGGGCGCCTTCCCGGTTTGTGCTGGTTGAGCGTGAATGGTGGCGCTCTGTCCAAAGAACGCCGACACGGCTACCGCGATGATGTGGCTCAATTTCATGTATGGAACTCCTCCTTGTCGACACTGACTTTGCGTCACTGTTGCGCGAACAATACCATATGACGTCCTACGTCCTATGACTAGCGTGAGCTCCAGCTCCGCCTCGCAGAGACCGGGCTCGCCCGGATGAAGCTGGCGCCCGTCAGAAGGGAAATTGCCCTGATTCAGGCGATAGGTCTCGGCGCATCAGCGTAAACGCCCAGCGCCCGCCTGAGCCCTGACCCGTGTCGCCACCGTATCCGCCGCCGCCCGCCGCGAGCCGTAGGGCGGCGTCCAGCCAGCGTTAGTCACGATAGCGGTCGTCGCTTGCGCCCTGAGCGACCCAACCGCATCAAGCGGCGCCCCGTTCAGCAGATTGCCAGACGCCGAGATACGGTCGCCGCGCCAGAGCTTGAAAACACGTGGCTCGCTCGCTTCGATTTCAAACAGGTTGTTCTCGACAATCAGCTGCGACCTGAAACCGACACCAACGGAATAGCCGTAGGCATAGTCCGCGCCCGCCGTTGCCGTGTAGAGATTGTTGTAAAGATGAACCTGCCCATAGCGAACACGCGGCGAACGTTCTTTGACGTTCTCAAACCAGTTGTGATGCAACGTGACACGCAGCTTGCCCGCATCATCGCTGCGGCTGTCGCTGTTGCCGATGAGCATCGTTTTGTCGTGGTTCTTGAAGTGACTGTACGACACAGTCACCAGGTCTGAGCCGCGAACAATATCGACGAGGCCGTCATGAAATTGCATCGGACGACCGATGGCCGTTCGGTTGATCTTGTCGAAACGCGCGCCGTCGCTGAATGTGCAATGGTCGATCCACACACGTCGCGATCCGTAAATCGTGACATTGTCGTATTCCGCGTTCCATTCGCCTTGCGCATTGTCGTTCGGATCCCAATGGGGGAAATAGTCGTACGCGTCTTCAAAAGCGATATTCCTGATGAGAACGTTCTCGACGTTCTTCAGCATCAGGCCGCCGTTTTTTATGAGTGCGTTGCGGCCAACACCAATCAGGGACGTGTTTGACCCAACCGGAATGACCACGACGCTGGCCTGCGTTTCTGCTGAGCGTTTGCGCGCGTCTTCAAGCGGGCCCTCGACCGGTTTTTTGCCCCACGTCTTCATGTCGAACTGCTTTTCGTAAGCGCCCCAGTCAAACCCCGAATGCTGATAATCACGCTCAGCAAGCGGACGATTTTCCGCATCAACGCTCAGATCGATTGTGCCCTCGATAAAAATAACCTTGGCAACGCCTGATGGCCCAATACTTCCCGCCGAAGCGCCAGATGACAAGGCACGGACCAGTTCCGTGCGCGTACGCACCCTATACACATGCGCAGCGCTTGCGATCGCGCCGCCGGTAACGGGTCCTTCGTACGCACCCCACCCATCGTTGGCGGGCTGCGTCTGACGCGGATCAGAGATGTCGGACGAAGTCGCGGTCCCTGTCTCCAGAGCCGTGGGCGATGGGGTGGTGCACGACGCCAACGCCGTTGCAAGCACTGCGAGCGCAATACTCACGAACGATTGCATCACGTTCGCGCACGTCACGGTCAATTCACAGACGCAAGAAACAGCGCAGTCGCACCATTGCAATCCGACGAATACAACACGGATTTCTCATCGGGCGTAAAGGAAGGGTGCGGGTGCGTGAGCTGACGATCGCCGTTCACCACTTTCCACGATGTGTCATGGTGCGCGATTTTTTTCGACGTTTTCGTTGCAACATCAAACACGTGCAGATACGGATCAGGAACGACAGTGTGCCCGGCAACATTCGACACGTCCTGCGGAGTTTCTGACCCATCGCCTACGAGCAGCGTGCCCGTGTGATTACTCATTAGATGCGAGCACGGCGGCATCGCCATGATGAGCTCGTCCTTGAGAGTCGCCGGATCGAGCGAGCGAATGTAGCGCTGTGCATCGCCTTCCTTGTAGGACACATAAATCATCTTCGAGCCATCTGGCACGAAGAACTCATGCGTGCAGGCCTCGCCCTCGTCATGCGGTTTACCGCAGCGAATGTTGCTGCCGTCCTCGTTCATGAACCACATGCGCGCATCGATCAAATCGTGCGGGCCTTCGTGGCAATACGCCACTGTGTTGTCGTCGCCGGGCCTATAAAGCGGATGACCAAGCCACAGCTTCTCCTCATGGATAACGGTGCGCTCCCCACTCGTCAGATCAATACGAATCAGGCGGCATCGAGGCTTGCGAAAGAACATTTCACGAAACTTGGTCCAGTCGGAGAGAGGGAACCAGTCCTCCTTCGCAATCTCGATGCCAACCAGCTTGGTACACGCGCTGTTCGCCACCCACGTCCCGTAACTCACCCATTCAGGTGGCGAGCTGTACACCACCTCTTCACTCAGCGACTTCAGATCAACGCGAATGAGCGAGCGTCCACCGCGCACCAGATAAAGAAATGCGTCGTCTGGGCTCAGGAAACCGCCGAACGCATTCTCGCTCTCGCCTTCAGTTAGCTGTCGAGCCGCCTGGGATTCAAGATTAAGCTGAAAGTAGTTGCGCCTTCCATCGAATTCACCGCTGAACAGTAACTGCCTGCCATCGTCACTGAAGCATTTTTGGTAGAAATAGTTGCGATGGCAGACAACGCCGGACGGACTTAGCTGGATAACCGTGCCTCCGGTATCGCGATCGGTGTGCGAATCAAATTTGAACTGGTAGGTGGCGTGCTTTGGCATGAGCGAAGTCCCGCGTGAAGTCGTGGTGTTACAGCCGTTGAAGGATTGTCGCGCCCTGCTCGTTCAACATCCTGGCGGCCTCGTCGGCGTTGATCTTGCCGTAACCGACTTGCTCGAAAACCTCGCGCATGAATTTCTGCATACGAGGATGTTCGAACTGGGCAGCGGGGGGCGTGATGGCGTTGTTGCGGTTGAGCGTTGCGATGCGCGCATAGGCTTTCACCTCCAGCGGACGCAAGCGATCCTCTTTCAAGAGCTGTTTGAATGCAATGGCAGTCGCCGGTATACCGCGACTGAGATCGAGCACTCGAATCGCCTCCGGGTCGGTCATCATGAAGTCGATGAATTTCGCACCAATCTCGGGATGTTTGCTGCGTTTTGAGACCGCATACATGTGAACAGGACGACCAAACACGCCAGAGTTCTTGGCACTAGGCAGCGTCAGAAATTCACCGACATCAAGCTCGCTGCCTTTGCCAGGCAGAGTGCTTCCGCGCAGGCGGATCACCGAGTCCCAGGTGTAGTTGCCCGTCCAGTTTCCGGCGACCCAATCCGGCTGCTGCTCCGTGGGCTTTTCGGCGCCGCCGAGGCTCGCGCGAAGTGGCAGCGGCGTTGCAACATTCTCATCCTGAAAGCGCTTGTAAATGCTCGCCCATTCCTTGAGTGCAGCGGCGCTCATGCCAATCTTGCCGGTCTTCGGGTCGACATAGGGCGTGCCATATTTCTGGTACACGTACGCATGCGACATCAGAATCATGTCGTAGCCTTCGCCATCAATCAGGTAAGCCTTGGTACCTGCTTTGGCGCGCAGTGCTTTACCCGCAGTGAACATTTCGTCCCATGTTTTCGGGATGGCGATGCCCGCTTTGTCGAGCGCGGCTTTATTCCAGAAAAACATGCGTGCCGCGAAGCCGACCGGGACAGCATTGAGTTTGCCGTTAATAGTGCCCGTTGAAAGATCGTTCTCGGTAAATTCACTCAACTTCATGACGGAGGCTGATTTTCGAAGATCGTAAAAGCCATCGCCATTCTTTGAGAAGGCCGACACCCAGGCCCAGTTCACCTGCATGATGTCCGGCTCGGATTTGCCGGCGATCTGCGTCGTCAGTCGCTCCTGATAACCCTGAAATCCGGTGTATTCGGCCTTGATCTTGACGCCGGGGTTTTTTGCTTCAAACAGTTTGATGGCTTTAAGAAAGGCCTCGTGCCGTTCACCCCCGCCCCACCATGAGAAGCGAAGCTCTTGAGCTGACGTCGCGGTCGCACCCAGCGCAAGCGCAATTGCTCCGACCGCCGCAAGCACCTTAAAAAACTGTGACATCATCTGGTCCCTTGAGCGAATTTAGTGAGTTGAGTTCAGATTGACGCCGGTGTCTGCATCAAACAAATGTGAATGTAGTAGCTGCAATCCAATGCGTGCTTTGTCGCCGCGCTTCAACGACGAAACGAGCGCCGCCTGACTCGCGGGCAGGCGACTGGTGATCGCGGAATCGCAAACTCGAAAGTACGCAAAAACTTCACTGCCCATGTATTCGATATGACTGATCTCGCAATCGATCCAAAGAACATCGCGTTCGTCGCTGGCATTCACCAAAACGTTTTCCGGACGTAACCCGAGCCTGATCGGCAATTCCGTTCCATGAACCGAAAGCTTCGTCTCCGGCAATCGGCTGGAACCGCCCAACACGGTAACCCTACGATCGGCGCCATTGACCGACAAATGTGCATCCAGAATGTTCATTTCCGGCGAACCGATAAAGCTCGCCACGAACGTATTGGCAGGCTGGTTGTAGAGCGTCGACGGCGTATCAAACTGCTGGATGCGGCCTTCCTTAAGTACGCAGATGCGCTCGCCCATCGTCATGGCCTCAACCTGATCGTGGGTCACGTAAATAACTGTACACGGCAGACCTGCCGCCTTTAGTTGCTGATGCAGTTCGGTGATGCGAACTCGCATGGAAGCGCGCAATTTGGCATCGAGATTCGACAACGGCTCGTCGAACAAAAACACCTGCGGTTTCTTGACGATGGCGCGACCGACGGCCACGCGCTGTGACTGTCCGCCCGACAACTGACGTGGAAAGCGATCCAGCAGCGTCTCGATTTCAAGTAGCTTCGCAGCCTCCAAAACTCGGGACGCGACTTCGTCTTTGGGTAGGCCCTGAAGCTTCAAGCCGAACGCCAGGTTTTCGCGCACTTTCATGTGCGGATACAGGGCGTAGTTTTGAAATACCATCGCTGCGCCACGATCTTTTGGTGGCGCGCGGTTGACGACCTTGTCGCCGATAGTCAACTCGCCCGATGTGATGCTCTCCAGTCCCGCCACCATGCGCAGTAGCGTGCTTTTCGCGCAACCGGACGGTCCGACCAAAACGACGAATTCGCCGTCATTGATCGTGAAATCAATATCGTGAACGGCCTTGAAACCGTTCGGATAGACCTTGGCGATTTTGTTCAGAGTGACGCTTGCCACGTTGTTCCTTCTTTAACCTTTTAGACCGGTGCTGGCTACGCCGTCGACGAAGTGTTTTTGTGCGGCAAAGAAAACCGCAACTGACGGCAGTAACGCCAGCACAGAGATGGCAATCACACTCCCCCACTCCACTTCCTCGGTCGCACCGATGCTTATTTTTAACGCGAGCGATACCGGATATTTATCAACGCTTGATAGATAAATCAGCGGCCCGATAAAGTCATTCATCGTCCAGATGAACTGGAACACGATGACCGAAATGATGGCAGGTTTCAGGAGCGGCACAATGATGTACCAGAGCATTTGCAGTGAGTTGCAACCGTCCATCTGCGCGGCCTCTTCCATGTCACGTGGAATGCCGCGCAGGAATTGCACCAACATGAAAACGAAGAAAGTGTCGGTGGCAAATGCCGACGGCAGAATCAGCGGCGTGTACGAATCGAGCATGTCGAAATGCTGAAACATGATGTACTGCGGAATGCGCAGCACAATCTGCGGCAGCATCATGGTCGCGACCATGATCGAGAACAAAATCTTCTTGCCCCAAAAGTCAAATCGGGCGAACGCATAGGCAACGAGCACACAAGAGATCACTGTGACGATGATGCGCGGAATCACAATCAAGAACGAATTGAAGAAGTAGCGCGTGAAGGTGTATTCCGTACTCGTTTTCCAGCCTTTGACGTAAGGTGTGAAATCCAGTCGCGATGGCCAGAATCCCACCTCGGTGAAGATCTCGGCGTTGCTTTTGAACGATGCCCCAATCAGCCAGAACAGCGGGTACAGCATGATTAGCCCCATCGTGATCAGCAGCGTGTAACGAATGATCGTATTTAGGCGTTCCTTTCGCAGTTCGTAGTGATCGACAGTGCCGATGGTGGTGGAGGCGGTCATCAACTGCGCTCCTTTTCACCCGCGTAGTACACCCAGTATTTTGATGAGTAGAACGCCACCGCACTCAAGGTAGCGACCAGCGCAAACAGCACCCACGACAAGGCCGTGCCGTAGCCCAGATTGAAAAGTTTGAAGCTCTGGTCATAAATGTAGAGCGACAACAAATATGTCGAATGCAACGGCCCGCCCTCGGTCACCATGTACGGCCCGTTGAATTCCTGAAACGCGTGGACCGTTTGCATGATCAGATTGAAGAAGATCACCGGCGTAATCAAAGGCACGGTGATGCGGAAGAATACGGTCGTCTTCCCCGCGCCATCCATCGCGGCCGCTTCATAAAGCGACGTCGGAACATTTTGCAGGGCGGCAAGAAAGATCACCATCGACGATCCGAACTGCCAAACGTTAAGCGTCACAATCGTCCACATCGAATAGTTCTCGTCGCCGAGCCACATGATGGGCTCGAATCCGAGCGCGATCATTGCCTGATTGACCAGGCCGTTCTTCGCGAATACAAAACGCCAGAGGATGCTGACCGCGATGGAACCGCCGAGAATAGACGGCAGATAAAACGCCGATCGGAAAAAGTTGATTCCCTTCAGCTTGAAGTTCAGCACTTGAGCCACCATCAGCGCAGCAGCCAGCCGCAAAGGCACTGTCAACGCGACGAACATCAGGGTGACGCCGAGTGACTTCGGAAACAACTTGTCCGTTGTCATCATTTCGCGGTAGTTGTCGAGCCCGATGTATTTGGGCGGTTCGATCAGGTCGAACTGGGTGAAACTAAGCGCGAACGACATCGCGAACGGAAAGAGCTTGAAAAGAATGACACCGAGGACGAACGGTAGACAGTAGAGCAGCCCCAGCCGCTTGTTTTCATACATGGCGTGGCGCTCGGCACCTGGAACAGCACCCGGCTGCCACGACCATCACTCTTAAGGCGATCAAACTGCTGATCGGGATACTGTGCGGCACGTTTCCTCCTGAAAACTTCATTGGGTCGCGCTTCTTGTCGGCTCGATAAAAAGAACTATATCATAGTTGTACTACGTCTGACATCTTCAACTCTCGCCCACTTTGGCGACTTCACAGCACAACGCAAATGAACCTGAAACGCCGCTACACATTGGGTCTCGGAGCCACTGCACCATTGCTGGCACACGCAATAGTGCTGAACGGCTGCTCCTCGATTGCGACGGCCACACCGGGCCACAGTGCGGTGGTTGACCCGAGATACATGGGCCAACCAGGCGCAGTTTTGGACGGCGCAGAGCAATACATGAGTATTCAGCAGGCGATTGACGCCGCCCCTGACAAATTAAGCACGCCCTGGCGAATCGCGCTTCGAGCCGGCCGCTACTACGAAAAACTCTACGTCAAGAAGGCCAATATCCACTTGGTCGGCGAAAGCCGCAACGCATCCGTCATCACCTATGACGCGTACGCCGGGCAAGCCAAACCAGACGCGCAGGGCGGTGGAATCTGGACGACAGCCGGCTGCGCCACGGTCACCGTCAGCGCCCCCGGTTTTTCCGTCGAAAACGTGACCATCGAAAATGGATACGACTACCTGGCCAACGACGGCAAGCTCCCGACCGATCCAACACGGACCAACGACCCACAGGCGGTCGCGTTGATGCTGACGCGCGGCTCGGATCGCGCGCGCTTCAAAAGCGTGACGATCACGGGCCATCAGGACACACTGTTCGTTGACGCAGGGCGAAGCCACTTTCGCGATTGCACCATCAGCGGCGGCGTCGACTTCATTTTCGGTGCGGGGCAAACGGTGTTTGACGTGTGCGACATCGTGAGCCGCCCGCGCACCAAGGTCAACGTCAACCCGCACGGCTATGTCACCGCACCAAGCACACAAATTAGCGAGCGCTACGGCCTCGTTTTTCTGCGTTGCAAATTGCTCAGAGAAAACGCGAGCGTACCGCCGAATTCAACGGCCCTTGGCCGGCCGTGGCACCCCGCAGTCAATCGACCCGACGGCCGTTACGCCGACCCCGACGCCATCGGCAGCAGCGTGTTCATCGAATGCTTCATGGACGATCACATCATGGCCGAGGGATGGTATTCGATGACCGGTCTCCAGAGAAGCGGTCCAGATCGAACCGTCTTTTACCCGCAGGATTCACGTTTCTATGAATACAAAAGCACGGGGCCGGGCGCCAAGATCAATATGCAGCGGCGGCAGCTCACCAGCGAGCAGGCAGCGAGCTACAGCGTTGCGAATGTGCTGGCGAATTGGCAGCCGGAGTGAAGTTGAAGCGCGTCGCGGCGGCTGCCAAACTAATCAGCTTTATCCTGAAAGCGTCAATCAATAAGGGGTAGCGATGCATTTATCCAATAGTTGACAGTTAGTCATTTGAGGCTCCGGCCCCAATGTGAATTGGCATTCAGGAAAAAGCTGTCATCGCGGAGACAACTGGTCCGTGGCAACAATTTCAAGGCAAAAAGGCTGGCAAGTGTGGCTCAAAGCAGCGGCATCATTACTTCGCCTTGCGATGCAGTATGACTTTCATGTCGTCAAACCCGACCGGCGCGGATGTGTGCTCATGCACCACGCGCAAGACATGGCCCCTCGTTTTCAACGCCCAACTAATGCGGTTCTGCATGGCGCGAAGGTCCTCGCCGTTCGCCGAGACGCCCACATACGTGACGATGGCGCTGACGAATGCAGAGTCTTTCTCGGCGATGATTTGAACGTCATCGAACGCGACCCTGACGTTCTCCGCACCAAGCGATGTGAACCAGCCTTCAACCGCGACTCGCCAGGCTGAAGCGCCCTCGTACGACCACACACCCCACGTATCGAACACCCGAACTTCAGGGTCGTACATGCGCATGAAAGCGTCTGCATCTTTCGCCCGCACGGCCGATTTGTAGGCTTCAAGCACTTGCTGGACTTGTTTCTCCATGTCATTCACTTCTTCGTTCCTATCGATACGGGACGTTCGAGCTTACAGCGCCCGGCGAACGTAAACGCTGCCGTCGGTATCTTCGCGGTGGACGGTGAAGCCAGACGACAAGTACAGCGAAAGCGGGCCGAAGTGGTTTTCGGCGGGAGTTTTTGCGTTCGGCCTAGGGTTCGCTTCGGCGATGGTCATGCCCTGCTCGCGAAGCCCGGCGCATGCAGCGTCCAGCAGGGCTCTGGCGACGCCTTTGCCGCGATGACTTGGCGACACGAGGAAACAAATAATCGCGCCGACAGTATCTGCGTTCGGCGATGGCTCGTCGTCCAGCGCGTGTAGCAGGCGGCGCGGCGTAGCGCCACACCAGCCCACGGGCGTTTCGTTCTCGCTCGCTAAATAGCCTTGCATGTCACCGCTCGCCGTGCGGCTGCAAGCAAGCGCACGATTCTGCTCCGATGTTCTTTCATTCCACTTGACCACGTTGTGATCCTCGTAGAAGCACTGGCAGTAGCAAAACGACCACTTCGGGTTGTCGGAGAAGGCATCGCCATCAAAAAACCGAAGGAACATCGGCAGCGATTCAGGGCTGAGCTTTTGGATCGATAGCACGCTTGTTTCCATATCTTTATTTTCCGTGGGGCTCGGTTTGAACGAGGGGACAGGCGTCGACTCGAACGGCTTGTCAGGCTGACTTTTCATTCGTCATGCGGGATATTGGGTCTGCGCTTCGCGACGTGCCAGAGGACTCCGGAAGGGTCGAATACGTAAGCGACCCGCATGCCCCAAGGCTGGAGTGCTGGTGCTCTTGGCACTTGCACCCCAAAATTTGTCGGTAGATCCAGCGAAGTGATGTGCGCCCACCAGAAGTCAAGGTCGTCCACCATAAGCTGCATCATGAAATTTTCAGCCCAATCTTTCTGGAAATAGTTTTGCAGGATGAAACTGCTCGGGCCGATCCGAAAGATTGCGACTTCACCGTCCATCACTTTGCTAAAGCCAAGCGCTTCGTAAAAGCGCTTTGACAGTTCAAAATCCTTTGCGGGCAGAAAGGGGCGAGCGATTTCGGTGCTTGATTTCATGATGGTTCGTCTGGTTGCTGCATGGCATTTGACATCGGGGATTCACAGTCGAAGAACCTTCTCTATGGCTTTGCCTTTTGCGAGCTCATCGACGAGCTTGTCTAATTGGCGAATTCTCAGCATCAGCGGATCGTCGACTTCCTCGACGCGGACGCCGCACACCAGGCCCTTGATCAACGAGCTGTTCGGATGAATCGCTGGCGCTTCGGAAAAGAAGGTTTCGAAGTCAACTTTCTCATTGATTTGATGTTGCAGACCTGACAGGTCGTAGCCCGTGAGCCAACAGATGACGCGGTCAACTTCTTCCTTCGTACGCCCCTTGCGCTCGGCCTTCGCTACGTACAGCGGATACACGACCGCAAAAGCTGTCGAGAATATTCGATGTCCTGGCATCTCCGCGTCTCCTGATGTGATGTGAGGCGCTTCTCTTGAGCGAGGACTCAGGCCGCACTCGGTGGAGCCTGAATTTGTTGAGGCTGCTTTTCGAAACGCTGCAGCTCAGTGCTGAGGCACGCCCACGCTGGCGCACTTGAAGTCCAGATGTTTGCTGTTGGATTGACTGCTGAAGGGTCATCAAGCGTTCCAACGCGTATCACTGTAAATCCCGACCTCCCAGTGTTGTCCGCAAAGAGGTGACTTCCACACGTTGGGCAAAACCTTCGCCGGACGTGATTTCCGCTGTCTGCGACGCTGATGTATTCGCTGGGATGACCTTCAATTTCGATGGCTGATGACGGGAAGATCACATTGACCGTTCCGTTGCCCGACAAGTGCTGGCAATCACGGCACCAGCAAATTCGTGACACCACCGCACCCCCGGTCAATCGATAACGAATTGCGCCGCAGAGGCAACCGCCAGTGAGTTCTTGCATGATCGGTGTCCTGTCGTTTTTGTGGGGTCGATGCCGCAGGTATTTCGGTCAGCTTAACGCTTAACTTAAATCGTGCCAGTTGAGCGATGAGCTAGACGCAAGTCATTCGGTTGACGCGTTCGCCGTTTTGCCTTGCTGAATGAACAGCCACTCTTCAGGATATGGCTGATGATCCGATTCGAAATCGGTGGTGTACGAGCCCCACCCCATCACTTCGTAGTACTTGTTCATTACATCGACATAAGACGTCGCGAAAAGAACGCCCACAAGCTCGGAGCCCGGCTCTTGTAGGGCACGAAAATCGTCACCCATCGGGCCTGCCAAACACAGACCAGTTAGTCCTTCTGGGTCTCTCCAAATCTCATGCCGCAGCAGTGCCATAGTTGTGAAGCTCAACGTGATGCGAGTTTGCAGTTCAAGTTTATATTTTTAACCGCACATTTTTCGCGTTGCACTGACATTGCGTGATCGTCGCGAGACCGGGCGCTGTGAGTTTCAAACCATTTGAAAAGCGGTCCAACGTCGGTCGCGGAAACTCACTCAAAACCGCTCGGTTTGTTTCAGTTTCGCAACTGCATTCGCGCAGCAGCTTTTTTGTAAAAACGCCACTCAACCGGGGCTAAGGGCACAATTCGCCAAATATCGACTTAGGTCATTTTGTCAATCTAGCCCCGTTAAATAAGGGTTTTCAGCGAAAAGCCGTTACTCACTGCGCTAGCGTTTCCCCATCAAAACTCGCAGCCATTTCAGGAATCGCCGCGCTCAACATTTGAGCCATCATGTTGGCAAACAGGCTCGCACCTTTGGGGCCGAGGTGCGTGTAGTCGAAGCGGCTCGGAATGCTTTCGCCGGGTGGTTCTTCGGCGAGTGTGTCGGCCTCGATCGTACCCATGGCCGCTATTGCCGCGGCGCTTTTTTCGTTTAAGTCGATGAGGTGAGCGGACTTCTTGTTTGCAACAATGCGAATCGCGTCGGCCCACCGGATCAGATCGTTCTTCAAAACGCCGTCGCGGAATACGCGGCGACTGAGCGGGGTAACGAGCACGGGCGCACCACCCAGCGCGTTTACCTCGTCGACATAGCGCCCCACGTTGACTGGGAACTCGGTAGCGAGATCGGTGGATCGTTCGGCTTTGCCGGGTTGATCG